>DATIOD010000039.1:0-4221 GCA_035473635.1 Gaiellaceae bacterium
GCGAGCGCGCTCCGCTAGGACCGCAGCCGAGCGGGAAAGCTCGACTACCCGAATCGAACTAGGCGGCGGTACCCCACTTGGGGGTACCGCCGCGCTCGCTCCGCTGCCGATTGTCAGGTGAGGGCTACCTTGACGAGGTGCAGCAGCAGATGAACGGTCCCGCAGTCGCGGAGCAGGCAGGTTGGCAGACGAGGCGCGTTGGCCGACTGCCGGCTTCAGCGTCCGCCTACGCCGCCCTGATCGAAGTCCTGGCCGCCGTCGCCGCGGTCGCAGCCCTGAGCGACGGCATCCCCGCCGGCTACGAGTGGTGGCGCGCCGCGCTCCTCCTGCCACTCGCGGCGGTCGCACCGATGTTCCGGGTCGCAGTCGGCCGTAATCACAGCCTCCACGCCGCGCCGGCCTTCGTCGTCGCAGGCACGCTCGTGCTCCCGCCGGCACTGCTCGTCCCACTCGTGCTCGTGATGCTCGTCCCGCAGTGGCTCCGCGACCGCTACGCCTGGTACATCGGCCTCTTCAACGTCGCCAACTACACGTTGAGCACGCTCGCCGCGTGGGCCGCGGTCGACCTCGTCCGCACCGACACCGACCTCGGCTTCGCCGCCGCCGGTCTCGCGGCGGCAGTCGTCTTCGTCGCCGTCAACCACCTGCTGCTGGCGGTGATGCTGCGCCTCGGCCGCGGCCACAGCTTCCGGCAGAGCGGCCTCTTCTCCGCCACCGGTCTCACGATGGAGCTCGTGCTCGCGGCGCTCGGGATCGCCATCGGCGCGGCCGTGCTCTTCAACCCCTGGATCCTGCCGGTCCTGATCGCACCGCTCGCCCTCGCCCACCGCTCGCTCTCGACCGTGGCGCTGCTGCGCGAGAGCGAGGAGCGTTTTCGGACGATGTTCGCCGCGGCGCCCACCGCGATCATGCTCTTCGACCGCTCGGGCAAGATCCTCTCCGTCAACCGCTCGGCGGAATCGCTGTTCGGCTATTCCGAGCAGGAGATGATCGGCAGGCTGCCGACGACGTTCCGGCACCCCGACGACGCCGATCACGGAGACGAGGCGTTCGGCCAGCTGATCCGGGGCGAGCGGGACTCGTACCGCCGCGAAGCGAGCTTCGTGACCAAGTCGGGCGCGACGGTCGTCGTCCACCTCGCCACTGCACTCGTCCGCGACGCGGACGGCAAGCCCGCCTACGTGATCGGGATGGCCGAGGACGTGACCGAGCAGCGCCAGCTCGAGGAGCAGCTGCGTCAAAGCCAGAAGCTCGAGGCGATCGGCCGGCTCGCCGGCGGGGTCGCCCACGACTTCAACAACATGCTGACGGCGATCGGCGGCTACACGGCGCTCGCGCTCGATCAGGCGGAGACCGGCTCGACACTCCGCGGTGATCTCGACGAGATCCGGAAGGCCACCGACCGAGCAGCACTGCTGACGCGCCAGCTGCTCGCCTTCAGCCGCAAGCAGGTGCTGATGCCCGAGCTGCTCAACCTGAACGACGTCGTGCTCGAGCTCGAGGCGATGCTGCGGCCACTGCTCGGCGAGGACGTAACCCTGACGATGCAGCTCGACCCGGGTCTCGGCCCGATCGAGGCCGACCCCGGGCAGCTCCACCAGGTCGTGATGAACCTCGTCGTCAACGCGAGCGACGCGATGCCGAACGGCGGCGAGATCACGATCGCGACGGCGAACTGCGACGTCGGCGAGAACGACGACTCGATCGAGCCCGGCCACTACGTGACCCTGGCTGTGCGCGACACCGGCGAGGGGATCGACGAACAGACGCTCCGCCAGATCTTCGAGCCGTTCTTCACGACCAAGGACGCCGGCAAGGGGACGGGTCTCGGGCTCGCCACGGTCTACGGCATCGTCAAGCAGACGGGTGGCTATGTCGCCGTCGAGAGCGAGCTCGGCATCGGCTCCGCCTTCACGCTCTACCTGCGCCGCGCGGCCGGGCACGTCCAGCAGCGGGTCGAGCCCGAGCCTGCACGGGTCGTCGCCGAGCCCGTCGTCGTGGCCGCGACTGCGTCGACGCGGGTGCTCGTCGTCGAGGACGAGGACGTGATCCGCGGCCTGGTCGACCAGGTGCTGCGCGGCGAGGGCTACGACGTGCTGCTCGCGGCGGACGGGGACGAGGCGATCGCGCTGGCCGGCAGCAACCGCGTCGACGTGCTCCTGACCGACCTGACCATGCCGGGAATCGGCGGGCACGAGCTCGCCGACCGGCTGCGTGCGGGCGCGCCGGCGCTGAAGGTGCTGTTCATGTCGGGCTTCGCCGAGGGGAACGACTTCTCGACGAGCGCTCTGCCCCCGGCGACGGCGTTTCTGGAGAAGCCGTTCACCTTCACGATGCTGAGCGAACGGATGCGTGAGCTGGTCACGCCGAGTTCGACCTAGCGTTTACTTTAACTAAACTCAAGTTCGATCGTCTTATGCCCTGAAGGGACACGGCCGCCGCCGGCGGCCCGCGATCGAAAGGGACAATCCGATGCAGAAGAAGCTTCTGCCTGCGCTCGCCGGCACGGTGATCGGGGCAAGCCTGCTCGTCGGCGCGGCGTTCGCAGGCTCCGCCTCGAGCGCAGGCCCAACCACGGCCGGCGGCTCGGAGGCGAAGCGCGGCGGCACGCTGCGCATCAACCTCTCCACCACCGACTTCGAGTACCTCGACCCGGCGCTCTCCTACGAGGCACCCGGCTGGCAGGTGCTCTACATGACGAACCTGATGCTTCTGAACTATCCGGACAAGCCGGCGCCGGAAGGCTCGCGGCTCGTCCCGGATGCGGCGACCGGCTTCCCGCGCGTCTCCCGCGACGGCCGCACCTACACGTTCACGATCAGGTCCGGCCTCCGCTTCAGCGACGGCTCGGCGGTGACGGCCGCGGCGTTCAAGCGCGCCTTCGAGCGGGCGGCGAACCAGCAGCAGGGCTCGCCCGCGATCGCCTTCATGCACGACGTCGTCGGCGCCGACGAGCGAAACGAGGGCAAGGCGGACGCCGTCACCGGCGTCGGCGCGAAAGGCCAGGTCCTGACGATCCGGCTGAAGCGGGCGAACCCGACCTTCCTGGCTGAGATCGCGATGCCGTTCTTCGCGGCCGTGAAGCCGAGCATGGCGATCGACAGCCACGGCATCAGCGTGTATCCGTCCGCCGGCCCCTATCGGATCGCCAGCCGCACCGTCGGCAGCCAGGTCGTGCTGGAGCGGAACACCTTCTACAAGGGCAACCGGCCTGCGAACCCGGATCGGATCGTGATCTCGACGAACACGGACGTGAACCAGAGCCTGCTCCAGGTGCGCGCCGGCCAGATCGACTACGACCAATTCGGCCTGCCGCCGACGGCGCATGACGATCTCTCACGCCAGTACGGCGTCAAGAAGGGCGGCGCCGGCCGCTACTTCGTCAACACCGGCATCAACACGACCTACCTGGCGCTGAACACCTCGCGACCGGCGCTCGGCAAGGTCAGCCTGCGCAAGGCGATCAACCACGCGATCGACCGGCCGTCGCTGCTCCGCGTCGCCGGCAAGTACGCCGGCAAGCGGACCGATCAGATCCTGCCGCCGAACATGCAGGGGTTCCGCGACGAGAATCTCTATCCGATCAAGGGCGCGAACCCAGCCCGCGGCCGCGCGCTCGCCAACGGGGCGAAGGACGAGATCACGCTCCTCTACACGACGAGCCCGATCTCGGTCGCCCGAGCCCAGATCCTCAAGTTCAACCTCGAGCAGATCGGACTCAGCGTCACGCTGAAGCCGCAGCCGTTCGCCGTCGCACTCCGGACGGCAGGCACCCGCGGCTCCGACTTCGACGCGTTCCTGATCGCCTGGTTCGCCGACTATCCCGACCCCTTCGACTTCATCAACGTGCTGCTCGACGGGCAGAACATCCAGGCGGCGAACAACTCGAACTATTCGTACCTGAGCAGCCCCAAGTACAACAAGCTGATGACCGACGCCTCGAAGCTCTCGGGCGGGGCCCGCTACGACGCGTACGGGAAGCTCGACGTCGACATGATGCGGAACGCCGCTCCGTGGGCGCCGCTTTCGAACGGGAACGTGCGGGAGTTCATCTCGTCGCGCGTCACGAACTACCTGTTTCACCCGGTTTACGGCGGCGCGATCATGAACGCGCTCGCGCTGCGCTAAGCCGTCGCATGGGAAGGGATCCGCAATCGGATCCCTTCCCGCGCAAACCCCTGAAGGGTCGCTTCGCTCCCGGCTTGGCTTCACCAGCGCTCT
>DATIOD010000040.1:0-46116 GCA_035473635.1 Gaiellaceae bacterium
GGCGTCGGCGGCGCGGCAGCCGTCGTGGTCGCCGGGTTCGTGGTGGTCGTGCTCTGCGCTGTCGTCGCGGCAGTGGTCGCCTGCGGCGTCGTCTGCGCCGCCGTCGAGCCCGGTGCCGCCTTCGTCGTGGCGGCGGTCGCGACGACAAGCGTCACGGTCGATCCCCTGCGAGCCCGCGCCCCGGCGCGCGGGCTCTGCCGCAGCACGGTGCCCGCCTTTCGCTCCGAGATCGCAGTGGTCTCCGCCGTCGTGAAGCCGGCGGCCTGAAGTTGTGCGCGCGCAGCCGGGAAGCCCAGCCCGCGAACATCCGGCGCGATCGTGGAGCCGCTCGCTCCGGCGGCAGTGGTTGCCGGCCCGGACGTGACGATCACCGTGGTCGTGCTCGGCGTGGAGCTGCGATGCGTGAACAGGTAGGCGACGACGATGCCGATTGCGACGAGCGCGACTGCGGCGAGGCCGAGCAGCATCCCTTCACCGATCCGGCGGTCCGCGGGAGGAGGGACGAACGGCTCCGGCGGCCCGACGGGCGCCGCGGGGTCGTCACGGGTGGTGACGAGCGTCGTCTCCTGGCGCGTCGGCCAGGCGTCGGCGGAGTCAGATGGGGGCGGTAGGCTGCTCACAGCACTCCGGCTTGTTCCACTGCAACGCGTTTTGAATCTGCGCGGGCGGCGCGAGCACGCCGTGTTTATTCCTCACACGACCCGCCGGCGTGGCGCACGGTTCGAGGAGGTGCCTGGCACCGTGGTGCCAGGCACCTCCTCCTCACTCACCGCCGACGGTGGTGGCGGCGGTGATGGTGGTGCTTCGGCTTGTGATGCGTTGGCTTCGGCTTGTGGAACCTCGGCCTCGGCTTCGCGTGCGGTTTCGGCACAAGCGTGAGGTGCGGCTTCGGCTTGGCCTTCGGCGCGACTGTCGGCGTCCAGGTGACGAGCGGGCCGGTGCAGCCGGCCGTGATCGCGAGCTGCACGGCGGCGAGCGACGGCTTGGCGGTGCCGTCCGGGTACTCGAGGCCGGACTGCCAGCCGCCCGACGTCGGCGTAACGTTCAGGTTCGCCTCGTCGATCAGGTGGAAGAAGAGAACGTCGGAGACCGACGGATCGCACGAGTAGAGCTGCACCACGCGTGCGTAGTACGCGGCCTGCTGCGCCTCGGACACGGTCGGAGACGACTCCGTCCCCGTGTACTGCGGGTTGCCGGTCTCGTTGCTCTGGTAGCCGAGCTCGTCGATGACCAGGTGCAGGCCGTTGATCGTCGTCGGCTGCGGCGTTCCACCGAACGCGTCGTACACGGCCTGCTTCACGCGGTCCAGCTGCGTGATCCCGAAGAAGCCCGGATCGTCGTACGCGGCGCGATCGGGAGGCGGCGGCGGGCTCGCATTCGGGTTCGGATAGGGATGGATCGCCAGTGCATCCATCAGCGGCGCCGTCCGGTGCGACGCGCGATAGGCGGCACCGACGGCGCGGATGAAGTCGAGCGGTTTCGTCGAGCTGTCGCTGACCGCGCGCGGCGCAAGGCCCATGCCGATCACCTGGATGCTCGGGTTGATCGACTTGAGGACGTCGTAGCACTGCGCGAGCGTCTGCTCGTAGGTATCCGGGCCGGCGTTCGGATCCGCGTCGGTGTGCTGCGGCGACCAGAACCTCGTCGCGTTCACCTCGTTGCCGACGATGAACTTCGTGATCGTCGGGTACCGCGTCGCGACGTTGCCGACCCACTGGCAGAACGTCGTGGGGTCGGGAACCTGCGCATGCGCGGGGAAGAGCGACAGGGTCACGTCGACGCCGTCGGCGTCCGCAACGGGAACGGCACGATCGAGAAACGCCTGATCGCCGATGGTGGCCGGATCACCGTCGAAGGTCACCGTCCAGCGCGCCTCCGTCATGCCACCGCTCAGCAGGCCGGTGTCGAACGCGGCGCCGCCGTCGTCGGCGTACTTCCCGGTGTCGTCGGCGACGCCGAACGCGGGCGGGGCTGCCGTCGCGCCGGCGGTCAAGTGGTGCGTCGTCGCGCCGGCGGCGACAGCGACGGGGAAGCAGAGGCATGCGGCGGCGAAGGCGGCCGCAGTCGGCCGTGCTCTCATGAAGTGCCCTCCTGGTTGTCGATCGAGTCGGTCGTCGCCTCGTGATGCGGATGCACCGGCCACGATGGCTTCCACTCTTTCGGGCGTCGGGCGACGCGCTCACATCGCGGGAACGAGTGAGCCGACTAGTCCGATCTAGTGAATTGAGTGACCGCGGTCACCAGAACGAGTGACCCGACCTACCCCCGATGGGTGACCGGGCGCGAGTGGCGCTAGCGCGCCTCCGCCTTGGCCTGCCGCTCGCGCTTGGCACGCGAGGCGAGCGTTTCCCGTCTCGAGGCCGACAACTCGACCTTCCTGAGCCGGATCGAGCGCGGCGTGACCTCGACCGCCTCGTCGTCGCGGATGAACTCGAGCGCCTGTTCGAGCGAGAGCGGCCGCGGTGGAATGAGGCGAACGAGCTCGTCGGCGGACGCGGCCCGGACGTTTGTCAGCTTCTTCGGCTTCGAGGCGTTCACGTCGAGGTCGTTGTCGCGAGCGTTCTCGCCGACGATCATCCCTTCGTACAGCTCGTCACCGGGCGAGATGAATAGCGATCCGCGCTCCTGCAGGTTGAGGATCGCGTACGAGGTCGCCCGTCCGCGCCGATCGGCGACGAGGCTGCCGGTCGGCCGCGTGCGCAGCTCCCCGTGCCACGGCTCCCACCCCTCGAAGACGTGGTGAAGGATTCCGGTGCCGCGCGACTCGGTGAGGAACTCCGTTCGAAACCCGATCAGCCCGCGAGCCGGAACGAGATATTCCATCCGCGCCCAGCCGGTGCCGTGGTTCACCATCTGCTGCAGCCGGCCCTTTCGGAGCGCGAGCAGCTGCGTGACGACACCGACGAACTCCTCCGGAATGTCGATCGCGACACGCTCGACAGGCTCGAGGCGCTGCCCGTCGACATCCTTCGTCAGCACGTCCGGCTTGCCGGCGGTGAGCTCGAAGCCCTCGCGGCGCATCAACTCGATCAGGATCGCGAGTTGCAGCTCGCCTCGCCCCTGCACCTCCCAGGCGTCGGGACGCACGGTCGGAAGCACCCGCAGCGAGACGTTGCCGACGAGCTCGGCGTCGAGGCGCTCCTTCACCTGGCTTGCCGTCAGCCGAGTGCCTTCGGTACCGGCGAGCGGGCTCGTGTTGATGCCGATCGTCACCGACAGGCTCGGCTCGTCGACCGTCGTCATCGGCAACGGACGCGGGTCGTCGCGGTCGGCGATCGTCTCGCCGATCGTCACGTCGGGGAGCCCGGCCAGCGCCACGATCTCGCCCGGCCCGGCCTCCTCGACCGCGACGCGGTCGAGTGCCTCCGTGATGTACAGCTCGCTCACCCGAGCAGGCTCGACCGTGCCGTCCGCACGGCACCACGCGACGGTCGCGCCTTTGCGCAGCGTTCCGTGGTGGACGCGCAGCAGCGCGAGCCGGCCGAGGTAGGGGCTCGCGTCGAGATTCGTAACGAGTGCCTGCAGCGGATGCTCCGGGTCGTAGCCGGGCGACGGAATCGCGTCGAGCAGCGTCGAGAACAGCGGGCCGAGGTCGGGCGCGAGCTCATCGGGGGCCAGTCCTGCGCGTCCTGCGCGCGCATTCGCGTAGACGATCGGGAACTCGATCTGCGAAGCGTCCGCGTCGAGGTCGAGGAAGAGCTCGTACACCTCGTTCACGACCTCGGCCGGCCGTGCGTCGCTGCGGTCGACCTTGTTGATCACGAGGACGACGGGCAGTTTCCGCTCGAGCGCCTTGCGCAGGACGAATCTCGTCTGTGGCAATGGGCCTTCGGAGGCATCGACGAGCAGGAGCACGCCGTCCACCATGGTCAGCGCGCGCTCCACCTCTCCGCCGAAGTCGGCGTGACCGGGTGTGTCGACGATGTTGATCTTCGTGTCGGCGAGCGAGACCGCGGTGTTCTTGGCCAGGATCGTGATGCCCTTCTCGCGCTCGAGGTCGAGCGAGTCCATCACGCGCTCTGCGATGTCCTGGTTCTCCCGGAACGATCCCGACTGCCAGAGCATGGCGTCGACCAGCGTCGTCTTCCCGTGATCGACGTGGGCGATGATGGCGACGTTCCGCAGCTCGTTCCGACGAACGAGCACCGCTACCGCCTCCGGCGCCTGGGCACTCTCGCCGGTGCGCTCGGCAGCTCGATACCGGAAGCCTTGAAGGCCTGACCATGGCCGAGCGTGGCTGCCAGCTTGCCCACGTCGCGACGCTGATCGGGAAGCACCAGTGTCACCCCGGTCCCGCTGCGGCCCGCGCGACCCGTTCTGCCGACGCGATGAACGTAGTCGTCGGGTGTACGGGGCGGATCGAAGTTGATGACGTGCGTGATGTCGTCGACGTCGAGTCCGCGTGCGGCGACATCCGTCGCGATCAACGTCGAGACGCGGCCCGACCCGAACTGCGAGAGCGAGCGCTCGCGCGCGTTCTGGGTCATGTTTCCGTGAAGGACCGCGGCGCGCATGTCGTGCGTGCGCACGAGCTTGCGCGCGAGCTTGTCGGCGCCGTACTTGGTGCGCACGAAGACGACCGCGAGCCCGCGCTCGCGCCGGAGCTGCTCCGCGAGCCGGTCGAGCTTGTCGTCGGCGGTCACCGCGACGAATTCATGTCCGACGTCACCGGGCGCGCTCTCGATCTGAGCGGCGGTGGTGAACCGCGACGCGTTGACCGTGTAGGAACGCGCGAGGTCGGCGACCTGCCCTTCGAGCGTGGCGGAGAACAGCATGGTCTGCCGGTTCTCCGGGATCCGCGCGACGATACGGTCGACCTGCGGGCGGAAGCCCATGTCGAGCATGCGATCCGCCTCGTCGAGGACGAGCACGCGCACCGCGTCGAGCGAGACGAGCTTCCGTTCGAGCAGGTCTTGGAGGCGGCCGGGGGTGGCCACGAGCACGTGGGCCCCCCGTGCCCGCTTCGCCTGACCGGCGACCGACGTGCCCCCGTACACGGCGGCGATCCGGAGGTTGCGGACAACGGCGAGCGGCTGGAGCTCGTCGACGATCTGCGAGGCGAGCTCGCGCGTGGGGACGAGCACGACCGCTCCCGGGCGCCCGGGGGCACCGGCGGTGCGCTCGACCAGCGGGATTCCGAATGCGAGTGTCTTGCCCGAGCCCGTAGGCGACGCCGCCAGGACGTCCACGCCCGCGAGGGCATCGGGCAAGACGAGCGCCTGGATGGCGAACGGCGACTGGATGCCGAGCCGCGCAAGCGCGTCGACGACAGCCGGGCTCACACCGAGCGCGGTGAATGAGTCGATCATGTGATGGTTCCTTCCTTGTCGTGCGGGTTCGAGATGCGAGAGACTCGAATCGCCTGCAGACAGGAGGAACGAGAAGCTGAATCTCCGGGCGCCGAAATGGCGGCCCACGTCGCGCACGGTAGCACGGGCCTACGTCTACGTCTGCTTCGTGACGATCGCGTGGATCTGCCGCGTCAGATCGGCGACCTGTTCGGTCAGCTCCTTGTCCTTCGTCGTGAGATCGGTGTTCGCCTGAAGCAGCTCGAGGAGCTTGTCGGTCTCGTTCTTCGTCGCCCGCTCGAGCCGGGCGTGGGTCTTCTCCATCCGCTCGGATTGCACCTTCTCCCGATCGGCCTGACGCGTCTGGGCGAGCAGGATGAGCGGGGCTGCGTAGGCGGCCTGGAGTGAGAACAGCAGGTTGAGGGCGATGAACGGGTAGACGTCCCAGGCGAAGCCGAGGTGGAGCTGCGTCGAGTTCAGCACCACCCAGAGAAGGACGGCGACGGTCTGCCCGACGATGTACTGCGGCGTGCCGAAGAATCGTGCGGCCTTCTCGGCCAGCCGCCCGAATGAGTCGTTGCCGAAGGCCCCGTGCAGCTGCGCCCGGCGATGCTCCAGGTCGGTGGTTCCAGGTGGATGCGCGGTCGACACCCCGGGCCTCGTTGTTCTCGACCTTCCGTTCGGATCCTCCGCGCCTCCCGGGGCATCGCCGATCTCACGACCGGGCGGGCGAGAGCCCGGAAGACGGCGAGATGACCGCGAGGATGAAGTTCAGCGATGCGACCGTTCCGACGCCCGCCGCGATCAGGTAGCTCGCCTGCAGCCCAATCGAGGCGAACAGGAGCCCCGCGATCGCGAAGCCGAGCGGTCCCGCGACCTGGTTCGACGTGATGATCACCTGGATCACCTTCGGCAGAAGCGCCGGCGGCACCCGCGAGGAGAGGATCCCGAAGTAGGGCGCGTTCGTCAGCGGGTTCGAGAACCCGATGATGCCGAGCGCGACGATCAGCACCGCGAGCGGCACGTGCGGGACGAGGCAGCCACATCGGCGCGGCGAGCCCGGCCGCGGCGACGAGCGCGATCGGCACCGGCGGGAAGCGCGCGAGCACGAAGTAGGTCGCGAGCGACCCGAGCACGCTGCCTCCCCCGTAGGCCACCAGCAGCCAGCCTGCGACACGCGGGTCGTGGTCGTACTCTCGGTACGCGATCACCGGGAACGACGCGATGATGATCGGGAAGTTGAAGCCCACGGCAGCGCGAGGTTCGACAGCTGGGAGCCGAGGCGCGACACGAACTCCGCCGTGGTGAGCGCGAGCAACGTGCGGTCGCGGATCACCCGCCTGAGGCTATGCCTTCCAGTAAGGTCGCCCCCGACCGCCCAGTCCAGTCGAGGAGGTTCCGACATGACCACTCGCTGCATCCGGCTCGCCGGCGTCGTCGTGCTCGTTTCGGCCGCGTTCTTGCTCTCGACCGGCCGAGCCGCAGCGTCGGCACCCAGCTTCGGGCCGAACGTCGTCGTGCTCGATCCGTCGATGCCGCAGGCATCCATCCAGGCGCAGCTCGACGCGATCTCGACCCAGCAGGTGTCGAATCAGTTCGGCACGCAGCGCTACGCAGTTCTGTTCGAGCCGGGAACGTACGGCTCGGCCGCCGATCCGCTCGTGTTCCAGCTCGGTTACTACACGCAGGTCGCCGGGCTCGGCGCGACACCGAACGCCGTCGTCGTCAACGGCGCCATCGACGTCTTCAACCAGTGCGCCGGGAGCGGCCCCTGCGATGGGCTCAACAACTTCTGGCGCTCGCTCTCCAACCTGACGCTCAACGTCAAGCTGCCCGCGAAGCCACCGGCGTACGCGCCGGACAACGGCGAGGACGCCGGCTGCAAGAACTCGAACGACCTGTTCGCCGTGTCGCAGGCGTCGCCGGTGCGCAGCGTGATCGTGAACGGCGCCCTGATCCTGCAGGACTACTGCAACCGCGGCTTCGTCAGCGGAGGGTTCTTCGCGAACGACGAGCTGAACGGGTTCGTCGGCAACTTCGGCCAGCAGCAGTGGCTCACGCGCAACAGCACCATCGGCCAGTGGTCGAACGCCGTCTGGAACCAGGTGTTCCTCGGTGACGTCGGCGCGCCCGACACCAACTTCGGCGCCGGCGGGCAGTACACGAACGTCGCCTCTGCCCGCGTCTCGGAGGAGCCGCCGTTCCTCACCGTCGACGCCTCGGGCGCCTACAGCGTCTTCGTTCCCGCCGTCCGCACGAACTCGGTCGGCCCGAACTACGCCGGTGGCACCGAGGACGGTACGTCCATCCCGATCGGCCGCTTCTTCGTCGCCTCGCCGTCGACCTCGATCACGGCGATCAATCTGGCGCTCGCGCTCGGGAAGAACCTCATCCTTACGCCCGGCGTCTACTCGCTGCCGCGCCCGATCCTGGTCCCCTACCCGAACACGGTGGTGCTCGGGCTCGGGCTCGCGACACTCGTGCCGACGAACGGCAACGCTGCGATCGAAACATCCAGCGTGCCGGGGATCAAGATCTCCGGGCTGATCATCGACGCCGGGCCGATCAACTCGCGGACGCTCTTGCAGCTCGGCAGCCCGGTGCCGACGATCGGCCGCGGCTCGAACCCGACGCTCCTCTCGGACGTCTTCTTCCGCATCGGCGGTGCAACCCCCGGTCGCGCGACGACGAGCCTGGTTGTGAACGTCGACGACGCGATCCTCGACGACGTCTGGGCGTGGCGCGCCGACCACGGCGCCGGCGTCGGCTGGACGGCGAACGCTGCCGACACCGGGGTCGTCGTCAACGGCGACAACGTGTCGGCGTACGGCCTGTTCGTCGAGCACTTCCAGAAGGCGGAGGTGATCTGGAACGGCCAGAACGGCGAGGACGTCTTCTTCCAGAACGAGATGCCGTACGACCCGCCGTCGCAGGCGGCGTGGATGTCGACCCCGACGACCGACGGGTACCCCGCGTTCCTCGTGTCGCCGAACGTCAAGAGCTTCCAGGGCTACGGCATGGGGAGCTACTCCTTCTTCAACCAGGGCGTGCCGATCTTCGCCACGCAGGCGTTCCAGGCGCCGACCACACCCGACGTCCAGTTCCACGGCCTGCTCACGGTGTTCCTCGACGCGACGAACGGGAGCGGCGGGATCCTGTCGGTGATCAACGGCACCGGCGGCTCCTCGACGGCGGCGAACGCCGATTTCCCGGTCGACGTCGTCACCTACCCGTAGCGACAACAGTTGCGGCCGGCCGCCTCGCGCGGCCGGCCGCCGTTCGTCTGCTCTCGCCCGCGCGGCTGCCCCAGCTGGGTCATTTCGATCGGCGCTCGTTGCCTCGCCGGCCCAACGCCGCTACAACGAGGTGGGTGAGTCGGCGACGCAGCTCGTGCTCCCCGAGGGAGCACGCGTCCTGACTCTCAGCCAGTCGGCGCCGATCGCCCCCTGACGCACATGTCGCCGAGGCGGTGTGGCCCTCGGGGAAACTGACGCTGCCCGTGGTTCCGCACCCGATGCGCACCCTCCTTGTGCTCGCGCTCCTCCTTGCGCTTCCCGCCTGCGGTGGGCACGGGCGCGAACTGACGGTCGGCGCGGTCGAGGACGCTGCGCAGTTCGGGAACGCGCCGGTCGAGATGCGCCTGGCGGCGGACTCGGGGTTGCAGGCGATCGCGCTCAGCGCGGTCTGGCACCGCGGCGAGCGCACAGTCGGCGAAGACCGGCTCGCCGGCCTGCGGCGGGCGGTCGCAGCCGCGGGCGCGAACGACATCCGGCCGATCGTCAGCGTCTACCAGCTGAGCGGCGACACGCCCGTGACGGCCGCCGACCGCGCGGACTTCGCGAGCTTCGCCGCATCGCTCGCGAAGGCGCTGCCCGACGTCCACGACTTCGTCGTCGGGAACGAACCGAACATCGACCTGTTCTGGCGGCCGCAGTTCGACCCGGCCGGCGGGGACGCCGCAGCACCGGCGTTCGAGGCGCTGCTGGCGCAGACCTACGACACGCTGAAGGCGGTCGACCCGCACATCGACGTGATCGGCGTCGGGCTCGCGCCGCGCGGCTCGGACGCGCCGTCCGCGACGCGCGAGACACAGTCCCCGACTGCGTTCCTGCTCGGCCTCGGCCGGGCCTACCGCGCGTCGGGGCGCACGAAACCGATCATGGACGCGCTCTCGCTGCACCCGTACGGCGAGTCGCCGCGCGTCCCGCCGACGCTCGCGCACCCGCACGTGAAGTCGATCGGGTTCGCCGACTACGACAAGCTCGTGACCCTGCTGGGGCAGGCGTTCGACGGTACGGGGCAACCCGGCCGCAAGCTGCCGATCGTCTACGGCGAGTACGGCGTCGAGACGACGATCCCGCCCGCCAAGGCCGGCCTCTACACCGGCAACGAGATCGTGCGGACGGTCGACGAGTCGACGCAGGCGGGCTACTACGCCGAGGCGATCCGGCTCGCCGCGTGCCAGCCCACGGTGCGGATGCTTCTCTTCTTCCACGTCGTCGACGAGTCGCGGCTCGAAGGGCTCCAGAGCGGCACGCGCTACGCGGACGGCTCGCCGAAGTCGAGCCTCGGCACGGTTCGGTCGGCGGCTCGCGACGCAGAGGCGCACGGCTGCCGGCGCAGCTGACGCGCCTCACGCTCGAGGACGAGGACGTGCCAGAGCCTCGCGATCGATCGCGCGCTTGAGGATCTTCCCGGTCGGGCCCTTGGGCAGTTCGTCGACGAACACGATCGTCCGCGGGTACTTGTAGGCGGCGACGCGCTCCTTCGCCCACGCCGTGAGCGACTCCGCGTCGAGCGCCGAGCCGGGCCGCAGCACGACGACAGCCGCGACCTCCTCGCCGAGCGTCTGGTGCGGAACGCCGACCACGGCCGCCTCGAGGACGTCCGGATGCGCGTAGAGGACCTCCTCGACCTCGCGCGGATAGACGTTGTAGCCGCCGCGGATCACGAGCTCCTTCTTGCGGTCGACGAGATAGAGGTATCCGTCGTCGTCGAGCCTCCCGACGTCGCCGGTCGAGAGCCAGCCTTCGGACGAGATCGCCGCCGCGGACGCCTCCGGGTCCTGCCAGTAGCCCGCCACGACGGACGGTCCGCGGAACTGCACCTCCCCGACCCCGGCTCCGTCGGGCGCCTCGATGCGAAGCTCGGTCCCGCCGAGGGGTCTGCCGACCGAGCCGGGGCGTCTGCGGTCGCCTGCCTCGTAGGTCGTCGCGATCCCCGACATCTCCGTCAGCCCGTACCCCTCGACGAGGTCGGCGCCGAACGTCCGCTCGAACGAGTCGGCGACCTCGTTCGGCACGGCCGCGCCGCCCACGTGCGCGAGCCGGACGGGCGGCAGCGACGACGCCGACCGGGCGGCTTCGCAGAGGGCGATGCACATCGTCGGGACGCCGAGCAGGATCGTCGTGCCGGTGCGTCTCATCCGGTCGAGCGTCGTCTTCCCGTCGAAGCGACGCTCGACCGCGACGGCGCCGCCGCTCGTCAGCGTCCCCACGATGCCCGTCGAGAGTCCGAGCACGTGCGAGAACGGCGCAGCGCCGAGCACCACGTCGTCCGGTCCCAACGACATCGCGGCGGCGGCCGCCCGCGCGGCGGCCGCCAGGCCGCCGTGTGTGAGCACGGCGCCCTTCGGCGCGCCCGCCGTGCCGGACGTGAACAGGATCGCCGCCGGATCGCCGGCCGCGCGCTCCACCGGCGCGAGCAAGCCCCCCGCTCCGGCCCCGAACGCCTCGTCGTCGAGGAGCAGCGAGGCGCCGGACACGCCGAGCCGCGACTCCACCTCCGGCGAAGCGAGGAGGATGTTCAGCGGGACGGCGACCGCGCCGAGGCTCCAGACGGCGAACAGCGACGCGACGAACGCCGGCCCGTTCGGCAGCAGCAGCGCGACGCGATCGCCGGCCCCGACGCCCCGGCCATTGAGTTCAGCGGCGACTCCGCCCGATCGGCGCTCGAGCTCCGCGTAGCCGACCGAGCGGTCGTCCAGGAGCAGCGCCGGCCGGTCGCCCAGCTCGGCGGCCTGCGTCACGAGGATCGTCGCGAGGTTCACCCCCGTGGACGGTAGCCTCGGGCCTCGATGAGCATCGACCTCGACCGCATCGTGGCGATCGACGTGCACACGCACGCCGAGGTCGGGCGCGGCGGCGAGGACGGTCTGCTCCCGGAATGGCGTGAGGCCGCGAAGCGCTACTTCAGCGAGGACGCGACGCCGACGGTCGACGACGTCGCGGCCTACTACCGCGAGCGGAACATGGCGGCGGTCGTGTTCACCGTCGATGCGGAGACCGTCACGGGTCGCCCGGCGGTCCCGAACGAGGAGGTCGCGGCCGCAGCGGCCGCGAACAGCGACGTGCTGATCCCGTTTGCATCGGTCGACCCCCACCGGCCGAACGCCGCCGACGAGGTCGCCCGGCTCGCTCGCGACCACGGCGTTCGCGGCTTCAAGTTCCACCCGAACCTCCAGGCCTTCTTCCCCGACGACCGGGCGTTCTACCCGATCTACGAGGCGATCCAGGCCGCGGGCGTCCCGGCACTGTTCCACACCGGCCACTCGGGCATCGGCACAGGCCTGCCGGGCGGCGGCGGCATTCGCCTCAAGTACTCGAACCCGATGCACGTCGACGACGTGGCCGTCGACTTCCCGCGGCTCAAGATCGTCCTCGCGCATCCGTCGTTCCCGTGGCAGGACGAGGCGATCTCCGTCGCGCTGCACAAGCAGCAGGTCTACATCGACCTCTCCGGCTGGTCGCCAAAGTACTTCCCGCCCCAGCTCGTCCGCTACGCGAACACCCAGCTGCGCGATCGCGTCCTCTTCGGGTCCGACTATCCGTTGATCACGCCCGACCGCTGGCTCGCCGACTTCGAGCAGGCGGACTTCAAGGACGACGTGCGGCCCCTGATCCTGAAGGAGAACGCGATCCGCCTGCTCGAGCTGCGCTGAACCGGGCTACGACGTCGGCTGGACGACGATCAGCGAGTTGCCGTCGGGATCACGGAACCAGAACATCGGCGGGACCGGATCACCGAAGCGCGTCACCTCGTCGTCGACGTCCACGCCGGCGGACTTCAATGCCTCGTGGTCGGCGTCGACGTCCGAGGTGTCGAGGCAGATCCCCGTCTGCCTGCCGCCGGCCTCCTGATCCTCGGGCGGCGGTGAGAGCGCGATCGTCGTCTTCGAGCCGGCAACCGCGACCTCGACCCAGCGCATGTTCGGGCCCATCGGAATGTCGACGACCTTCTCGAAGCCGAGCGTGTCGACGTAGAAGTCGAGCGCCCGGTCGGTGTCCGAGATCGTCACGATGACACGGCCCACGACGTTGACGTTGAGCTTCCCCTTCACCTTTGACATCGGTGCCTCCTGTTCGTCGGATTCATGGAGCTGAGACCGTCGAGCGGTGCGAAAGTCATCGGGCGTCGCGCGTGAGGCGTCGAAGCGCGTCGCGAACCGCACCGGGCGCCTCGACCCAGATGAAGTGACCCGCGCCGTCGACCACGTCGACCCACGCGCCCGGGATGCGCTCGGCCGCGTCCGACGACGCGCCGATCGGCATCGGGCTCTGCGCTCCGTGCACGAACCCGACGGGCACCCGGATCCCGGGCAGCCCCGCCTCGAGCGCCGGCAGCTCCTCGAAGATCGACTGACCCACCGCGGCGCCGCGGCGGCTCGCCATCCGCAGCTCCGGCATCGGCGGTGCCGACGACGGATCCGCGAAGTAGGCAGGCCAGACGATGCTCATCGACTCGAGCGCCAACTCGTCGCTCGCCTCGCCCTTCGTCGACAGCTCGTCGAGCGCGCGGGCCCGCTCGCGGAGCTCCTCGGGTGTGCGGCGGAAGATCTCCTCGTCGAACTCGGGCCAGCGCCCGTCGCCGATCGACCCGAGCGGGTCGACCGAGAGCACTCCGAGCAATCGGTCCGGCAGCGCCTCGGCGACGTGCAGCGCGAGATGACCGCCCCAGGAATGGCCGACGACGTACGCCTTGTCCCAGCCGAGCGCGTCGAGCGCGCGGCGCGCGTCGTCCACGTCGGCCGGCACGCTCCACGGCCCGTCCGTCGTCGACGGATCGAGCCCCCGCTGCTGGTACCAGGCGACGTCGTTCTCTTCCGCGAGCTCGTCGGCGAGGTCGGCGAGGTACTCGAAGCCGAGCCCCGGCCCGCCGTGCAGGAGCAGCACCGGGGGACCGCTGCCGGCGCGGCGGCCGGCGATCAGGGGCCCACCGTCGTCCGTCTCGAACGCCCGCCAGTCCACTGCACGCATCGTCTCACGCTGCCGCGGCTAGCGTGAGCGCCGTGCGGAAGGTGCTGCTGACCGGGATGTCCGGCACGGGCAAGTCCACCACCCTGGCCGAGCTCGCGAGACGCGGGTACCGCACCGTCGACACGGACGACCGAGGCTGGAGCGAGTGGTCGACCGCAGACGGCGGCTACGTCTGGCGCGAGGATCGGATCGACGAGCTCCTCGCGCACGACGAGGGACCGACGCTGTACGTCTCGGGCACGGTCTCGAACCAGGGCCGCTTCTATCCGCGCTTCGACGCGGTCGTGCTGCTCAGCGCACCCGCCGACACGCTCATTCGCCGCATCGCGACGAGGAAGACCAACGACTACGGGAAGCGCAGCGAGGATCGCGAGCTCATCCTGCGGCACCTCGCCGAAGTGGAGCCGCTCCTGCGCGCGACGTGCACGCACGAGCTCGACGCGACGCAGCCGGTCGGGGCCGTGGTCGAGCAGCTCGTGGCGATCGGGCGCGCCGAGCAGTAGCTACCGCTTGTCGTTCTTCAGGCCGTACTTCGCGACCGCGCCGCTCCCCAGGCACGCGAAGAACGCGACGAAGACCGCGGACGGGATCGTCGTCGACGTGCTGCCGGGGGTCGTGCTCACGAAGTCCGGGCCGAAGAGCGCGGCGAAGAGCACCGCGAGCCACATCGCCGAGATCGCCAGGGAGACCCACAGCTCGCGGATCCTGAAGAACTCGGCCCACTGGGGCCGCTCGGGCGCGCGAATCGCCGGGCCGTGCGAGGCGCTTGCCATCTCCACACCTCCTTTCGAATCGAGCTTCACGCCCGGGCTCGCCTCGCGCATCCGCGCCTACCCGCATCGCGGCTGCCACGAGCTACGGAGGCGGAGGTAGATTCGCGGCGGTGGCATGAGCCCTCGACGCACCGACGCACGCCGACGCCGGGCCACGATCGTCCTCGTGGTGCTGTTCGCCGCCGCGGTCGCCGCGCGAATCGCCGCCGGGAGCGGCGCAGCAGAGCGGCCGGTGCCGAAGGGCGTGCAGAAGCAGCTCCACACGTCGGCAACGGGATTCTTCGGCTCGAACCGCGCGCTCGTCGCCCAGCAGCCGCGCGTCCTCGCGCGGGCGCGTGACGCGACGCTGTACGGGATCCACGACCGTCTGGGCAACTACTGCATCGAGCTGCTCGGCGCGAAGAAGGGGCTCAGCTACGGCTTCAGCTGCCGGCTGGGGATCAGGGTCGGGACGCGCGGCGTCACGGGGGGCGAGGTCGACAGCCCCGTGACGTCGATCGTCGTCGACGGCGTCGTGCCGCCCGTCATCCATTTCGGGCGGCTGCCGAGCGGGACGGTCGGGGCGCGGGCGCTCTTCGCCGACGGGTCGCGCCAGCAGATCCCGATCGGCACCGACGGCTTCTTCGTGTACGAGCCGAGCCCGGGGCACATGGACGTGTCGCGCCGCGGCATCACCGTGATCCAGCTCCTCGAGCCGAACGGCACTCCGCTCACGTACCAGCTCCTGCCGGAGCAGCCGGTCACGAGCATCGGGAAGCACTACGAGCGGATCAGCGGACAGGTCGTGATCGACGGCGCCGCAGCCGTCCAGGTCACGGTCGGCATCAACCGCGGCCGCGGGCGCACCGTGAACGTGCCGCTCTCCGGCGGGCGCTTCACCTGGAGCGGGCGCTCGCTCGCCCAGTCACAGGTGCCGGCGCTCGTCGTCGTCGACGACCGCAAGCGGCCGCTCACCAACGTCGTGTCGCCGTTGCCCGAGCCGACCTGGCGCCAGTACGTCGCGGACGCCAGGCACGGCCGCTGACGGTCATCGATCTTCGCCGACGTGCACCGCGACCCAGCTCGTGCCGGGCTGAGTCTCGACGACCGTGTGCGG
This sequence comes from Gaiellaceae bacterium, assembly GCA_035473635.1. GTDB lineage: Bacteria > Actinomycetota > Thermoleophilia > Gaiellales > Gaiellaceae > PALSA-600. Next base: position 15,413 of record DATIOD010000040.1, read on the forward strand.
GCATCCCGCCGGGAGCAGCAGCCAGTCGCCCGGCCTGAGCTCGAACTGGTCGCCGTCGACGATCATCGTCGCGCCGCCGTCCAGGAGGACGACCCACTCGTCGTGCGCCTGATCGAAGGAGACCGGCTCTTCGAGCTCGCCGCTCAGGATCTGCTCGATCCGCACGTCGGCAAGGCGGGCGAGCTCGGCGAGCCGCTCGCCCGCGAGCGGAGCGACCGATCCGTCCTCGAGGCGGCCCCGCCGAAACCCGGTTTCCATCCCGGCACGGTAACCGGCGCGAAATCCCTCGTTCGGTGGCTGGTCGGAAGGGCGATCACGGCCTATGACGAGTCGGTCGCCGTTCGGCGACCGATGGGATACGGGAAAGGGGTTTCATTCTGTGGCGAAGCATCTGTGCCGCGCGGCGCTTGCGTCCGCGCTGCTGCTCTTGGCCGTCGGCGTCGTCGGCGCGAGCGCCTCATCGAACGGCATGTTCGTGATCGGGGACGGAAACACGTCCGCCGGATCACAGGTGACCTTCTGGGGCGCGCAGTGGTGGAAGGACAACTCGCTGTCGACCGGGGACGCGCCGGCCGGATTCAAGGGGTATGCCGTCGACGTGAACCTGTCCACCTGCACGTTCACGAGCGTGAAAGGGAACAGCGCGCCGCCGCCGGACGGCCCGCTTCCGCCGGTGATCGACGTGCTCGTCACGAGCTCGGTCACCCAATCCGGCTCGAAGATCTCCGGGACGGTGGTCGGTGTCGCGCACGTCGCGACTGCCGACGGCTACGACTCCAACCCCGGTCATGCCGGCACCGGATCGGTGCTCGGGTTCGTGCCCTGCGGCACCGCACCCGATTCGTTCTAGGACAGTGCGCGCGGGCGGAGGCCGAACATGGCCCTCCGCCCGCTGCATGTTTAGGGTCGCGTCGTGAGACACGCGCTGGTTCTGCCGTTCATGGCGGTCCTGCTGCTGCTGGCCGGGAGCAGCGCGGTCGCACGCGGCGACGCGCAGCCGCTTCGGGTGCTGTTCGTCGGCAACAGCCTCACCGCCGCGAACGACCTCCCTGCGGTCGTCGCCTCGCTCGGGCACGGGTCGATCGCGTACCGCACGGTCGCGCCCGGCGGCGTGAGCCTCGAGGATCACTGGACGCTCACCGGCGCACGAGAGGCTCTGGACGACGGCCCCTGGGACTACGTCGTCCTGCAGCAAGGGCCCTCGACGCTGCCCGAGAGCGCGGACAACCTGAAGGAGTGGGCCGTGCGGTGGGCCGACGCGATCAGGGCGCACGAAGCGACCCCGGCGTTGTACGAGGTCTGGCCCGACTCCGCCGTCGGCGTTCGCTGGTCGTTCCCGCGGACCGTCTACAGCTACCGACAGGCGGCCAAGGCCGCGCACGCGACGTTCCTGCCCGCCGGCGAGGCGTGGCAGTCCGCGTGGCGCCGCAACCCGCGCCTCGGCCTCTACGGGCCCGACGGATTCCACCCGTCCCGTCTCGGGACCGCGCTCGCCGCGCTCGTCATCTACTCGCGCCTGACGCACACGCCGCCGGCACGCGTCGCGCTGCCGTATCCAGCGAAGACGGCGAAGCTGCTGCGGGCGGCCGCCGGAGAAGCGCTCGCCCGCACCTGACATGACGCTCGTACGCAGGCTCGCGCTCGCGGCGGCGATCGTCGCTTCCCTCGTCGTGGCTGCGGTGCTCGCGCGCGCCTGGTGGGACAGCCGGCTCCCCGGCACGTACAACGCGATGCAGTTCGGCAAGGTCGACAGGGGCGGCGCTCCGTCGTCGAGCGGCCGCGTGGTCAGCGTGGCCGCGCTCACGGGCAGCACGTCGGGAACCCCCGACGACCGCTTCACGCTCACCGCCGAGCATGCCCGGGTGAGGCTCGCGTCCGGCCGGACGGTGAACGCCCTCACGTTCAACGGCCGAGTGCCCGGTCCGGAGCTGCGCGTGCACACCGGCGACCTCGTCGAGGTCGTGCTGAAGAACAAGGACGTGAAGGAAGGCGTGACGATCCACTGGCACGGCGTCGACGTGCCCGACGCCGACGACGGCGTGGCCGGCGTCACGCAGAACGCGGTCCCGGTCGGCGGCCGCTATGTCTATCGCTTCAGGGTCGAGCAGAGCGGGACGTTCTGGTACCACACGCACCAGGACTCCGACTCGGACGTCCGCCGCGGCCTGTACGGCGCGTTCGTGATCGAGCCGCGTCGGGAACCGCCGCCAGGCACGCTCGACCTGGCGCTGGTCGCGCACACGCTCGGCGGAACGCGGGTGCTGAACACGACCGACGACACGCGCCTGCGAACGGTGCGGCCGGGGACGCACGTGCGGCTGCGGCTGGTCAACTCCAACGACACGACCGAGAGCTTCGCGCTGAGCGGCACGCCGTTCGACGTGCTCGCGATCGACGGCACGGATCTGAACCGTCCGACTCCGATCGACCGCCGGCTGATCGGCGTGCCGGCGGGCGGGCGCTCCGACCTCGGCTTCACGATGCCCGCGCACCCGGTACGGCTGGACCTGTTCGCCTCCGACGCGGCACTCGTCCTGAGCCCCGACGGCCGCACGGCACCCGCCCCGGACGACGGCGGCTGGCCGCATTTCGACCCGCTCGACTACGGCTCGCCGGCGCCCACGCCGTTCGATGCGCGGTCGCACTTCGACCGCAGCTTCGTGTTGAAGATCCAGAAGAAGCTCGGCTTCGAGAACGGCCACCCGGGCTTCCACTGGGCGATCAACGGCGGCCTCTACCCGCACGTGCCGATGTTCGTGGTCTCACGCGGCGATCTCGTGAAGATGACGATCGTCAACGACACGAGCGCGGTGCACCCGATGCACCTCCACGGCCACCACATGCTGGTGCTGAGCCGCAACGGCGTCCCCGACAGGGGAAGCCCGTGGTGGAGCGACACGCTCGAGGTCGATCCCGGCGACCGCTACGAGGTCGCGTTTCGCGCGGACAACCCGGGCCTGTGGATGGATCACTGCCACAACCTGCGACACGCGACCGCCGGACTGACGATGCACATCATGTACGCGGGCGTCTGGACGCCGTTCAAGATCGGCGGCCAAGCGCACAACAACCCGGAGTGACGAAGGGAGATCGCGATGCCTGAGATCCTCTGCGCGTTCGGAGTCCACTGCGACGCCGTCGCCGGCTGGCTCGGCTCGTACGGCGGGGAGGACTCGCCCTGCGACATCTCGCGCGGTGTGTTCGCCGCGGAGGTCGGGATGCCGCGCCTCCTGAAGTTGTTCGACCGCGCCGGGCTGCGGACAACGTGGTTCATCCCCGGCCACACGGCCGAGAGCTTCCCCGAGCAGACGCAGCAGGTCGCAGAGGCGGGTCACGAGATCGGCCTGCACGGGTACGCGCACGAGAACCCGCTCTCGATGTCGCCGGAGCAGGAGCGCGCCGTGCTCGAGCGCAGCATCGACGTGCTCGAGCGATTCGCCGGCCGGCGGCCCGTCGGTTACGTCGCGCCGTGGTGGGAGTTCTCGCGCAACACGAACGAGCTCCTGCTCGAGTACGGCATCAAGTACGACAACAGCCTGATGCACACCGACCATCTCCCGTACTACGTGCGCGTCGGCGACGGCTGGACGCCGATCGACTACTCGCAGCCAGCCGAAACGTGGATGAAGCCGTTCACGCGTGGCCACGAGACGGCGCTGATCGAGATCCCCGGCAGCTGGTACCTCGACGATCTGCCGCCGATGATGTTCGTCAAGAAGTCGCCGAACAGCCACGGGTTCGTCAACCCCCGCGATCTCGAGGAGCTCTGGCGCGACCAGTTCGACTACCTCCACCGGGAGGAGGAGTACGCGGTCTTCCCGATCACGATCCACCCGGACGTGAGCGGGCGGCCGCAGGTGCTGCTGATGCTCGAGCGGCTGATCGAGCACCTGAACGCCCACGAAGGCGTGCGCTGGGTGACGTTCGAGGAGATGGCCGACGACTTCGCTCGGCGGGCCAGCGCCTAGGAGCGTGTCGGGGAGGGCGGCGTGCTCCGCCCTCCCCGAGCTTCGAGGGTCGACCGTCAGCCGACGGTGATCGACCCGAGCAGGCCGTGCTGCTGCTGCGACGGGCCGGCCAGGAAGTAGAGCGTGCTGGTCGGCCCCGCCGCACTGCCGTTGCCGAACGCGATCGCCCACAGGCCGTCGATCGCGATCGGCGTTCCGTCCGCGAGCCGGAGCTGGCCCTTGTAGACCCAGGTGTTCCCCTTCTGGGTGTAGGCGCTGATCCGGCCGTCGCCGAAGTTGCCGACGAGCAGGAAGTTGGAGAACACGCCGAAGTCCGCAGGCGCGAGCGCGAGCCCCCAGGGCGCGTTCAACGGCGCGTTCTTCTTGCCGCTGTTCACGACCCGGGCGACGAGCTGGCCGTCGGGGGTGTACTCGTCCACGTACGCCTGGCCCGGCACCGCCACGTCGTCCTTCGCGGCGGCGTCCTGCTTCGCGTACGTGACGAAGATGTTGCCGTTGAGCGCCTGGATCCCGAACGGGGCGAAGCCCTTCGGCACCTTGGCGTCCTTGAAGCCGAGCGGCTTCGAGACGAGGTTGAACGACGAGTCGAAGACGTCGACGCGATTGTTGTGGAAGTCGGTCGCGTAGAGCTGGTCGTTCGCGATCGCGAGCCCCTTGTAGACGGCGCCGACGCTCGAGCGGTCGGCTCCGACCAGCGCGACGGTGCCGTTCACGGCCGGGTTCCAGCCGAGGACCGCCCCGGCCTCGGTCGAGAACAGGAACCGTGCGCCGCCGCTCTTCCCGGCCTGGCTCACCGGAAAGGCGTTCGCGTTGCCGTTGAAGACGGTGCCGGTCGGCCCGCCCGCGACGGCGACGGTCAACGCGGCCTTCGAGCCGACGCCGCTGTACAGCGTCGAGGTGTTCGTGCCGTTGTTCGACGTCCACCACGGCGTCGTGGGGCCGGCCGAGAGCCCCCAGCCGTTGACGAGCGACGAGTCGGACGCCGGCGCCGACGTGGCGCTCGAGTCCGAGACCAGCGGGTGGACGTTGAAGATGCCTGCCGCGGTGCGCCCGTTCGCAGTCCCCGCGACACCTGCCGCGACGACGCCGAGCGCAAGCAGCGCGAACATCGCCGACCTGAACGATCTGTTGGACATTCGCTCTCTCCCTCTGCCGAGACTCCCCTAGGACACCGACAGATACGCGGGAAGCCGACTGGTCGGTTTGGCGCGAATGACGCAACTGCGTCATTGGGCCGGCTCCTCGTGGGAGCTAGAAAGGGCGTCGGCATGCGGAGCCGGCGGGGGGCCGGTGCCGCCGACAACGAAGCACGTCGAGGAGTTGAGATGACCAGCACGGGCATCGCAGGGAACGAGCGGCGCAGGCTTGGCTGGACGTCATGGTTCGCGGGCTCGGACGCGCGCGTCCTCCGGCTGGTCCCCAGCGAGCAAAGCTTCTTCGAGGCGCAGGGCCTCGTGATCCTCGCGATGGCATGCGTCACCGGCTTCGCGGTCGCCGTCGCCGGGAGCGGCTGGTGGAACATCCCGATCACCCACATCCTGTGGCTCGGCGCGATCTGGGCGGCGGTCATCTGCATCGTCGACCGGCTGATCTACAAGAGCTTCGGCACCAACAAGCGCACGAACCTGCTGCTCGCGATCCCGCGGGCGGCGCTGTCGGTGATGCTCGCGCTCGTGCTCGGGCTGCCGATGGTGCAGTTCATCTTCAAGCCGTCGATCTCGAACCAGCTCTCGCAGACGACGGCCGTCCAGCAGAAGGACGCCCAGAAGTCGGCGATCTCGTTCTACGAGCCGAAGATCAAGCAGGCGACAGCGCAGATCGCCGCGATCCAGGCGAAGGAGACGGCACTTCAGAACAAGATCGCCAGGTTCACGCGCCTCTCGGGCTGCGAGAACAACGAGCCCTCCTGCTCGCACACCCACAAGACGGGGTGCGGCCACTGGTGCCGCTACTACGGGCAGCAGGCGACGAACGCGAGGGCGCTCCTGAACCGGAGCCGGCCCGCCGACCGCCAGAAGATCGCGGCGTTGACGGCGAACGTCGCGGAATGGCAGGGCCGCGAGGCGTCCGAGAGCAGAACGCGCGTCGACGCGATCGCCAGGGACCGCGACCTGCTCGCGCGCGCCGAGGCGCTCTCGGCGATCGAGAGGCAGCATCCCGAGGTGTCTCGGTACGTGCTCTTCGTGCTCGGGCTCTTCGTCTGTCTCGACCTCGTCGCGCTCGTGATGAAGCTGTCGCATCTGCTCGTCGGCGGAGCGGTGTATGAAGAGGTCGCCGCCGAGCTGCGCGAGCGGGACCGTTTGCAGGCACACCGGCTGCGCGAGGAGACGGCGATGCTCCGCAAGCGCATCACCGAGGAGTCGAGCGCGGACATCCACGTGGACGAGGTCCGGATCGACGCCGACCGCGCCCGTCGGATCGCCGACGAGCAGGCGAAGTTCCCCGGGCATCCTCAGACCGGCCTCGCCGGCGTCTAAGGCTCGAACCCCCCGTAAGAAGTCGGCGCCAGGCACCGAAGTGCCTGGCACCGGTTACCAGCGAGAGCCTGCTCGCGCTACGCGGACGCGAGCGCCTTCGACTTGATCTGGTCGAACTCTTCCTGCGTGATCGCGCCCTGGCTGAGCAGCTGCTGAGCCTTCGAGATCTGCTCGGTCGGATCGGTCTGCGCGACCGACCGAACGTACGTATCGAACTGCTGCTGCTGCTGCTGGGCCTGCTTCATGTTCCGCTCGGCCATCCCCTGATGCTCGACGAGCAGATAGATCAGCACGCCGATGTAGGGGAGGACGATCACGAATATCACCCACAGCACCTTCGAGAAGCCCGAGGTGTCGTGGCGGCGGAAGATGTCGATGAACACGGTGATCAACAGCCAGAACCAGATGATCCAGGCCATCAATAGGAGCACGTCCCAGAAGAAGCTCATGAACGTGTAGTCAGCGAGCACGGCGGTCACCCTTCGATCGGTTGCGGAAGCGTGATCCTACGTCGCCTGCAGGAGCAGTGCAGCACGCTCAGGCCGGTTCGCCGGCCGATTCCTTCTCACGGATGAAGAGAGCCGTGCGTGTCCAGCTCGGCATCCACCAGTTCGCGTTCCCGAGCAGCGCCATGAGCGACGGAACGAGCAGCGCGCGGATGACGGTCGCGTCGAAGATGACGCCGGCCGCCAGGCCGATCGCGAACTCCTTCACCTCGAAGCCCGGGCTTGACGACAGGACGAGGAACGCGAACATGAGGATCAGGGCAGCGCTCGTGACGAGCTTGCCGGTGCGCGCGAGACCGAGCTCGATCGCCCTGGGCGTCGACCCTGTCTCGTCGTACGCCTCCCGCATGCGCGAAAGCATGAACACCTCGTAATCCATCGAGAGGCCGTACAGGAACGCGAAGATCATCAACGGGATCCACGCGGTGATCGCGTCGGTGGCCGGAATGTTCCAGAGCGACGAGCCGTGGCCCTTCTGGAAGATGAAGACGACGATCCCGTACGCCGCAGCGAGCGAGAGCAGATTCAGGACGACGGCCTTGATCGGCAGCACGACCGACCGGAACGCGCGCGCGAGCAATACCAGGGTCAGCACCAGCACGAACGCGAGCACGTACGGGAAGTTCCCGTAGATCGCGTGGACGAAGTCGCGGTCGACGGCCGCCGGTCCTCCGAGCGTCCCGTCGGTGCCGTCGAGCCGGTCGTTGACGTCGTTGATGATCCGCTGGATGCCCGGAGCAGCGCCGTCGACCGCCGGGAACGCCTCGACGAGCGAGTTCGCGCCGCGACGCCAGTCGCTCGGCGCGACGGCTCCGGCGACGCCGGGGACCGAGCGCAGCTTGTCGGCGATGCCGCCGGCGTTGCCGCCGTTCTCGACGAGCACGACGAACGGCTTCATCACGCCGGCGCTGATGCCGGCGTCGGCGAGCATCTGCCTCCCGGCGATCGCGTCGCCGGACCCGGGGAAGTTCTTCAGCTGCGCCTCGTTCGGGTTGAGCTGCAGCCCGTAGAAGACGAGGACGCCGACGATCGCCAGCCCCGCGAGCGCGATCGCCAGCGGGCGGCGGAGCACGAAGCGAGCCCAGCGGCCCCAGGCGCCGTCTTCCGGATGGCCGTGGTCGACGAGGCGCTTCGGCATCACCCGCACGCTGTTGATGCGCTCCCCGAGCACGGCGAGCAGCGCCGGGAGCAAGGTGATCGCGGTGATCACCGAGACCGCGGGGATCAGCATCCCGCCGATCCCCATCGAGCGGATGAACGGCAGCGGGAGCACGATCATCGACAGCAGGCCGATCGCGACCGTCGACCCGGACACGATCACGGACCGCCCGGCGTGGGTCATCATCTCGACGAGCGCTCCCTCGGTGTCGTTGCCTTCTCGGAGCTCGTCGCGGAAGCGGAAGATCATCAGCAGCGCGTAGTCGATCGCGACGCCGAGCCCGACGAGCGCGATCAGGAACTGCACGATGATCGACACGTTCGTGATGTAGGTGAGCCCCCACACGAGCGTGAACGTGTTGAGGATCGCGGCGACCGCCACGGCGATCGGCATCAGGACCGCGGGCAGCGTCCCGAAGACGAACAGCAGGATGACGAGCGCCCCTAGGCCCCCGATCATCGCTTCGAACAGGACGCTCGGCCCGGCGGAGCTCCCCTCGGAGCTCGCCTCCTCGAGCGGGTCGTGGCCGGTGACGTGGAACGTGACGTTCGACGGCAGCCCCCTCGCCACCGCCGCGCGCGTCGGCACGGCGCCGCTCTTCGTGTCGAACGTCGCTGCGCCGGGCGGGTAGATCATCAAGAACGTCGTGTGCCGGTCCTTCGAGACGTAGATCGAGCTGCCGGTCGTGAAGAACGAGCTCGTCAACGCACCGGGATTGGCCGCCGCCGCCCTGCTCATCGCCGCCTTGACGGCGTCGTTCTTCGTCGCGTCGCCGTCCGTGTGGAAGACGACGACGTTCGGCGGCCGCACGCCCACGCCGAAGGCCTCGATCGTCCGCTGATTCGCCTCGTAGGCCGACTTGCCCGGGATCGAGAAGCTCTGGTACCAGCGCTTCGAGACCTGGCCGGCGGCGTAGCCGCCGAAGAGCGTCAGGACGACCCACACCGCGATCACGACGTAGCGGTGCCGGGAGACGAGATGAGCGAGACGGGCTAGCACGTGGCTTCTTCTCCTTCCAACCGGGTGACTCGAGGAAACGTACAGGCGCAGTAATGTTTCGGCAACTGTAGAAAGCTACAATCCGGGCGATGGGCCTGCGGGAGTTCAAGAAGCAGCACACCCGGCGCAACATCGCCGACGAGGCGATGCGCCTCTTCGTGCAGCGTGGCTTCGACGCCGTCACGGTCGCCGAGGTCGCCGAGGCGGCCCAGGTCTCCGAGAAGACCGTCTTCAACTACTTCCCGACCAAGGAAGACCTGTTCTACGACGAGGTACCGGCCCGCGAGGCGGCGCTCGTCGCCGCGATTCGCGACCGCGCCCCGGGCGACTCGGTCCTGGGCGCGCTGCGCCGGCTTCAGGTCGCGGAGTGCCCCCGGCTCTGCAGCCCGTCGTTCGCCACCTTCGCCCGGATCATCGAGGACTCACCGGCGCTGCAGGCGAAGGAGCTCGAGGTGATGGCGCACTTCGCGCACGTCCTGTCCGAGGGGATCCGCCAGGAGCTCCGAATCGACGAGCGCGACGCACGGATCGCCGCCGGCCTGCTGATCAGCATCCACCGGCAGGTGTTCAGGGCGGCGCGGCGGCAGGCGCTCGACGGCAAGCAGGGGGCAGCGGCGGTCAGGCGGCTCAGGGCCGACCTGAACCGCGCGTACGAGCTGCTCGAGCACGGGCTCTCGCAGCTCGACGATCCGGCCGCGCCGATCGCGTCCGCCGGCTGACACGAACGTGCGGGCGAGGCCGACTGCCCCGCCCGCACGGCCGATTGCTCTAGAGGCTGCCGCCGCTCGTGGTGGTCGTGGGCGTGCTCTCGGTGGTCGTCGATCCAGTGGTGGTGGTGCCGCCGCCGTCGCGGCCCTGGCGCATCACCTGGAGCACGGCCCCGGTGACCGTGAGGGTCCCGTCGCTCCCGACGCAACCCGCGCCGCTGAAGCGAATCGTCTGTCCCGACGAGCCGACCGCGACCTTGAGCTGCTGGCCCTCGAGCTTCGGGCGGAACCACGCTCTCGACACGTTGACGGTCAGCGACTGCGGTGCCGACACCGTGCCGAAGACGACGGCGTGGCGGCACGGTCCATCCTGGTGCGACTTGCCGCCGGCCGCGAACGCGAAGGATGCCCCGGCCCCGGCGACGCCGCAGAGCAACAGCACGATGATCCTGAGCTTCACTCGAACTCCTTTGGAAACGTGCACGTATGCACGGCTTTTGCGCAGGTATCGGCACCGGGCGGGCATCGGCTGGACACCCGCGCGAGGGACAGTCTCAGCGCAGCTTGCGACCGCTCTTCCGCAGGAGCTTCCAGGCGGCCGGCAGCTGCTTCGCGGCGGCGCTCCGGCGTCCCGCCTGCCGTTCGGCGATCCGGCCCGCGACATAGGCCGCGGCGGTCTGGGGGTCGACGACGGTCGCTCGGCGGAGGCGCTCCTCGGCGACCACGGCGTCCTGGTACTCACCGAGCACGTCCTGGAGCGCTCCCGCGTGCTCGAGGAACCGCTTCCGCTTCGCGCCGCCCGACGGCCCGAGCTCCGCCGCATAGCGCGTTCGCTTCAGCTGGATGCGCAATCCGTGGAGATCGCCGTCCTTCGGGCGCTTGCCGAGGCGGTTCACGGCCTTCGTCAGGCGGCGGAGCTCCTTCTGCGCAATGCGCTCGAGCCGCACCCGCTCGACACCCGGAGCAAGTCTCGGCGGAAGTCGGAGCCGCGCGAGCAGCAGCCGGTAGCCGTCGCCGTCGAGAGCGGTGAGCAGCTCCCGCCGCGCAAGCGCGCGCTGTTCCTCGAGCGCCGCCACGAGCCACGCCGCGCCCGTCCGGTCGGGCTCGTCGAGTGACTCGGCCTGCCCGCGCACGTGCTCGAGCAGCACGTCGAGATCCCGGACGGGCCCGGTGGCCGAGGCGAGCTCCCGCAGGGGCGCAGTGACCGAGCGCCGCCACTCGGGGTCGACGAACTCCTTGGTCGCATGGAGGAACGCACGCGCCCGGCGTCCCGCCACGCGGTGCTGGTGCAGGTTCTCGGGATCGGCGCCGAGCCGCGACCCCGGGTCGTGGGAGATCAGGGCGAGCCGCTGCGACTCGATCCGCTCGCGGAGCCGCAGCGCGCCCGGCTCGCGTGCGAGGGGCGGTCCGGGGACGAGCGGCTTGCCGCCGACGACGGCTGCGATCAGCCGCGCGATCTCGGCCGGCGGCGCGAGCCCGTCGTTGCCCGGCTCCCACTCCTCGACGCGCTCGCCGCGCGGCAGGGAGAGACGCCAGACGACGCCGGCCTCGACCGGCAGGCGCGAGATCGCGATCCCGAGCCGCTCGAGGTCGCGGTCGACGGTGTCGTAGCCGTGCTCGACCGAGAGCTCGCGCTCGGCGCGGAGCCAGTTGTCGACGTCGTTCGCGCGTTCCGGCCCCTGCGAGAGCTCGAAGGCGCGAAGACGGATCGCCTCGGGGTCCGGACGGCCCGCGCCGATTGCGTGCACCTGTTGGATTCCGCCACGCAGCGGCGTGTTCCTGCCTTTTACTTGCGGTGCACCGAGACCCAGGGCATCCACGCCGCGGGCGGCGGGACCATGAACCCGGCGTGCGTCCCGTTCGGGACCACGAGCCGCCAGCGACCCGGCCGCGGCAGCTCGACGACGGCGCGCCAGCTCCTTGCACCGGTGCGGACGAGCTTCAGCTCGAAGCCGTCGTGCGGGACGTTCGCGTGCGCGAGCACGGAGTTGCCGGTGACCGTACCGACGACGTCGTACCAGTTCTTCCCCGGCGCCACCGCGATCAGGCGGAGCCAGTCGTCTGCGGGAACGACGAAGCCGGTGCTGACGTAGACGGTGAACGCCTGTTTGACCCGGGGCGTCGAGTCGCCGAGCGCGACCGAGATGCGCCCCTTGGCGGACGCATCCGGAGCGGCGACCGCGGCGGCGCAGAGCAGCAGCGCGAGCAGCCTCACGACCGAGGTACGCCCGGAACGGCGGAGGAGGTCCGAGTAGGCTCGCACTTCGTCGACCGTGTGGACGCTACTCCTCGCCGACGCGTCACAGATCGAGCTTCGCTCGATCGTGCTCGTGCTGGCAGCGTCCGCCACAGCGGCGATCGTGTCGCGGCTCCACTCCCGTCTCGTCGTGCCGGCGGTGGTGGTCGAGGTGCTGCTCGGGATCCTGATCGGCCCGCAGGTGCTCGGGATCGCGCCGCTCAACCAGTTCCTCGTATTCCTGTCCGACGTGGGCCTCGCGTTCCTCTTCTTCTTCGCCGGTCTCGAAGTCGTCGAGCAACACGTACCGCCGAAGTCGCTGCGGCGCGGAACCGAGGGCTGGGTGCTCTCGCTGCTGATCGGGCTCGGCGTCGGGTACGCGCTGCACGCCGCGGGCGTCGACGCCGAGGGCTGGCTGCTCGGCATCGCGGTCGCGACGACGGCGCTCGGGACGCTCGTGCCGATCCTCTCCGACGCCCGCCTGCTGCCGACGCAGCTCGGCACGGCGACGCTCGGGACCGGTGTGGCCGGCGAGTTCTGGCCGATCGTCGTCATCTCGATCTTCCTCACCGGCGTCTACGGCGCCGCCACCGAGGTTGTCCTGCTGATCGCGTTCGGCGGCGTGGTCGCGCTCGCGGCCACGCTCACGCTTCGTGCAAGGCAGCCGCGGCTGCTGCGGATCCTGCAGGAGACGGTGCACACGACCGGCCAGGCGGCCGTGCGCCTGTCCGTGCTGCTGCTCGCCGCGCTCATCCTGCTCACGCGCGCCGTCGGGTTCGACTACGTGCTCGGCGCCTTCGCCGCCGGCCTCGTGGTCGGCCTGGCGCTCGACTCGCCCGAGGGCAAAGAGGTGCAGACCAGGCTGGAGGGAATCGGGTTCGGGTTCGTGATCCCGATCTACTTCGTCGTCACGGGCATGACGTTCGACCTCGACGGCCTGCTGACGCGAACCGGCCTCTTGCTCGGCCTGCTCTTCCTCGCTCTGATGTTCGCCGTCCGGGGCGTGTCCGCGCTGCTCTGGCTGCGCGAGCTTGGCCCGCGCGACACGCTGAGCCTGGCGTTCTTCGGCGCAACCCAGCTGGCGCTCGTCGTCGCGGTCGTCACGATCGGCACCGGCCGCCACGCGATCTCGAGCACCGTCGGCGCCGCGTTGATCGGCGCCGGGATGATCACGGTGCTCGCGTTCCCGATCGTCGGGACGCGCCTCGCCGCCTCGAAGGAGACGATCGAGGCGGAGCACCTGAGACCCGCGCGCGAGTTCTGACCCCGAGCCCGGTGCCAGGATTCCGGTGCCAGGCACTTGTTGCCTGGCACCGGATCAAGGCACCGGATCAGAGTCGCTACGCGGCGGTCACCGCCGGCTTCGGCTCGACCTCGTGCCGCACCTGCGGCATCCACTCGAGCCACGCCGGCAGGTACCAGTTGGCGTCGCCGAGCAGCTTCATCACGGCGGGCAGCAACACGGCGCGGACGATCGTCGCGTCGATCAGGACGGCGATCGCGAGCCCGATCCCGAACTGCTTCAGGAACAGGAACGACAGCGTCCCGAAGATCGAGAACACGGCGACCATCACGATCGCGGCGCTCGTCACGACGGACGCCGTCGACTTGATGCCGTAGGCCACGGCGTCCTCCGTCTTCATGCCGCGGTCGTAGGCCTCGCGAACGCGGCTCAGGATGAACACGTGGTAGTCCATCGAGAGCCCGAACAGGATCACGAAGAGGAAGATCGGCAGGAACGAGACGATCCCTCCCGTGTAGTCGAAACCGAGCAGGCCCTTGCCCCAACCGTGCTGGAAGATCAGGACGAGCGCGCCGTACGCCGCCGCCACCGACAGCAGGTTGAGGAGGATCGCCTTCACCGCGATCACGATCGACCGGAACGTCAACAGCAGCAGGATGAACGCGAAGCCGAGCACGAACGCGAACACGAACGGCGCAGCGTGCTTCATCGCGGTGTTGAAGTCGTAGGACTCGGCCGTGTCGCCCGCGACGCCGACGTCGGCGCCGGGGAGCTTGCCCACGGTGTTCGGGACGATCGTGCTGCGGAGCTGCTGGAGTGCGTGATTCGACGCGGCGTCGGTGCCGTTGCCGGCGATCGGCAGCGAGACCACTGCGATCGTGCCGTGCTCGTTCACGTCGACCTGCGTCGGCTCGTGGAACTGACCGCTCGCGACCGCGTCGCGCCGCAGCGCGGCGATCTCACGGCGAACCGGTTCCGTCGAGGTGTCGTCGACCTTCACCATCACGACGGCGCTCAACGGCTGGCCGGGGAACGCGGCCTCGAGCCGGTTGTACACCTTCATGATCGGCAGCGACTTCGGCACCGACTCGACTCCCGGGTTGGCCGTGTGCATGTGCAGCGCCGGCACTGCGAGCGCGACGAGCGCGCCGCTTGCGACCACCGTCGCGACGACCGGATGGCGCAGCACCGGGTTCAGGATGGCGTTCCACAGGCGGCTCTCGCCGTCCTGCCGCTGCAGCCGCCACATGAACGGGATGCGCGGCTTGTCCACGCGGTCGCCGAGCCTGGCGAGCAGCGCGGGCAGCACCGTGAGCGACCCGAGGACGGCGACAGCGACGACCAGCATCGTCGCGAGCCCGAAGCTCTCGAACGACTTGTTGCCGGTGAAGAACATGCCGGCCATCGCGATCATCACGGTCAGGCCCGAGACGAGGACGGCACGCCCCGAGGTGGCAGCGGCGGCCTCGAGCGCGGCCCGCTCCGACTTGCCGGAGCGCCGCTCCTGCCGCTCGCGCTTCAAGTAGAACATCGAGTAGTCGACGCCGACGGCGAGGCCGATCAGCAGCACGATCACGCTGCTGTCCTTGTCGATCGGCATCACGTGGCTCGGGATCGCCAGCAGGCCCATCGTCCCGATCACCGCGGTGAGCGAGAGCAGGACGGGCAGGCCGGCCGCGATCAGCGCGCCGAACGCGACGAGCAGGATCGCGAGTGTGACGGGCAGGGACAACTGACCGGCCTTCGCGAAGTCCTGGCCGACCTTCGCATTGAGCGCGCGATCGGCGCTCGCGCCGCCGAACTCGCCGATGGAGAGCTGCGGATGGGACTTCTGGATGCCGGCGACGGCCTGCTCGACCGGAGCGACTTCCTTGTCGGCCCTTGCGAGGTCGGTCCCGCGGAGCTTGAACTGGACGAGTGCCGAGTGCCGGTCGCGGGAGATCTGTCCCTCGTTCCCGGCGACGAGCGGCGACTCGATGTCGTAGACGGCCTTCTGCTTCTGCAGCATCGCCGTCACGTCTGCGATCGCCCGGCGGAACGCCGGCGACGACACGGTGGTCGACGTGCCCTGGACGAGCACGTCCTCGACCTGCGACTGCTTGAACTCGTCGGCGAGGACGGCGGTGACATGGCCGGACTCGCCAGAGCCTGCCTTGTTCTCGTCGATGTGCTTGGTGCCGATCACGGTGCCGATTGCGAACGCGGCCACGACGAAGGCGATCCAGCCGAACGTCGCGATCTTCCAGTGGCTTGCGCTCCAGCGACCCATCCGGGCCGCCACGTGCTTGGACTTGCCGAGGGGGGTCATTGGACTCCGCCTACCTTTCGTTCGGATGACACCGCCAGCCTCGCCCCGCGGCGGCGTCCGGCCCAGGGAGCCAGCAGGCGTCCGCTGGTACGGCTGCCCGCACCCCGGAGGGCCGCGTTCGGGCGCAGGCGAAGGCGCGCGGTCCGCAGAAAGCGGCCGCGCGAGGAAGCAGGCCGAAAGGAGGAGCTCGCGCGGGCCGGGTTACCGGCTCGCGCGAGCTGCGTAGGCGTACGGGTGGTAGAAGACGTCGAGCGCGCGCTCGCGCGTCGCGGCCAGCGAGAAGCGGTCGCCCGTACGGCTGTCCTCGACGAGCACGAGAAGATCCTCGGCGCCGCGGTCCCAGTAGAGAGAGACGTCGACGCCGTCTGTGTTGCGGTGGGCCAGCTCGGTCACTTCGAACCTCCAGGACGTGTTCGGACGAGCCTCGCGCACGCCCGGCGTCGCTCACATGGGGCCAGCAGGCATCCGGAGGTACGGCTGGCCGCACCTTGTGGAACCGCGCGGTGAGGACGAGACTCCATCCGTGGCGACGACCGACGAGCTCGCAGAGCTCCGGCGCGCGCTCGCCGAGAGCGAAGACCGGCTCGACCGCGAGCGGCGCTTCGGGCACCGTGTGACCGACGCGACCACGAGCCTCCTGCTGCTCGTGGACGAGGCGGGGGTGATCGTGGACGGCGGCGTCAACGTGGCGATGGAGCGGCTCTCGGGTTGGCTCGAGCACGAGCTCGTCGGACGGCGGATCGAGGGGATCGACCCCGCCACGCTCGCGACCGCTGACCGGCCGCTCGAGCTTCCGTACGTGACGCGCGCCGGTGCCGAGCGCAGCGTCGAGTGGACGGCGCGCGCCCTCGGCGACGACGGAGACGACGAGCGCTACCTGCTCTGCGGTAACGACGTGACGGAGTGGCGCCGCCAGCAGGAGCTGCTGCGCGACTCGCGCGCGCGGATCGTGCAGGCCGCCGACTCGGAGCGGCGACGACTCGAGCGCAACCTCCACGACGGCGCGCAGCAGCGCCTCGTCTCGTTGCTGCTGGCGCTGCGGCTGATCGAGCGTCGGCTCGCCGAGGACGAGGAGCTCGCCGACCAGGTCGCGGCCGCGCGCGCGGAGCTTGCCGCCGCACTCGAAGAGCTGCGCGAGCTCGCGCACGGGCTCCATCCGGCGGTGCTGACGACGCACGGTCTCGGCGCGGCGCTGCAGGCGCTCGCCGCGCGCAGCCAGCTGCCCGTCGAGCTCGACATCGAGCTCGAGGAGCGGCCGCCGCTCCAGGTGGAAGCCGCCGCGTACTACGTGGTCGCGGAGAGCGTCGCGAACGCGCAGAAGCACGCGCAGGCGCACGCGATCCGCGTCGCCGTGCGAGGACGAGAAGCGGAGCTCGAGGTGCGGGTGGCCGACGACGGTGTGGGCGGCGCGGAGCCGTCGGCCGACTCGGGCCTCGTCGGGCTCGTCGACCGCGTCGATGCCCTCGGCGGCACGCTCGAGGTCGAGAGCCCCGCCGGCGGTGGCACGTCGATCGACGCGCGGCTTCCTTTCTAGCCGCGCAGGAAGGCGAGCACCGCGAGCACGCGGCGGTGCGCGTCGGCGTCCGAGGCGAGCCTGAGCTTCCCGAAGATGCTCGTCACGTGCTTCTCGACCGCGCGCTCCGTGACGACGAGCCGCGCGGCGATCGCGCTGTTCGACATCCCCTCCGCCATCAGCGACAGCACCTCTCGCTCGCGCGCGGTGAGCGTGTCGATCGGGTTGTCGCGACGGCTCCTGCCGACAAGGCGCGACACGATCGTCGGGTCGAGCGCCGAGCCGCCGTCGGCGACACGACGCACGGCTGCGGTGAACTCGTCGACGTCGGCGACGCGGTCCTTCAGGAGGTACCCGACGCCCTCCGCGTTGTCGGCGATCAGCTCCATCGCGTACTCGGCCTCGACGTACTGCGAGAGCACGAGCACGCCGACCTCCGGATGGCGCTCGCGGATCTCCTTGGCGGCACGGAGCCCCTCGTCGGTGTGCGTCGGCGGCATGCGGATGTCGACGATCGCCACGTCGGGCGCGTAGCTCCGCACCTTCAGCAGCAGGTCCTCGGCGTCGCCGGATTGGCCGACGACCTCGAACCCGGCCTCCTCGAGCAGGCGCGCCGTCCCCTCGCGCAGCAGGAGCGAGTCGTCGGCGAGGACGACCCGCGGCCCCCTCGACTCGGCCTGCGTCACCGAATCATCCTCACAGACACGGAAACTCGGCCCAAACGCGTGTGCCCCGGCCCGCCTCGCTTTCGACCCCGAGCCGGCCGTCGAGCGCCTCGACCCGGTCCGACAGCCCTCGCAGGCCGGAGCCCGCCGACGAGCTCGCGCCGCCGACACCGTCGTCGAGGACTTCGACCAGCGCGACCACGCCCTGCTGCCGCACCCGCACTTCCGCCGTCGACGCCTGCGCGTGCTTCACGACGTTCGCGAGCGATTCCGACACGACGTAGTACGCAGCCGCCTCGACGGGCGCCGGCAGCGGCTCCGCGAGCTCGTTGCGGACCTCGACGGGTATCGGCGACCGCTCTGCCAGCGCGACGACCGCCGGCCCGAGCCCGCGCTCGGTGAGGATCGCCGGATGGATGCCGCGCGCCAGCTCTCGCAGCTCGGCGATCGCGGCCGACAGCTCGTCGGCGGCGGCGACCAGGCGCTCGCGCGCATCGTCCGGGGCCTTCTCGACGGCCGAGCCGGCGAGCCGCAGTGAGATCGACACGGCGACGAGGCGCTGCTGCGCTCCGTCGTGCAGGTTGCGCTCGAGCTTGCGGCGCTCCGCGTCGCCCGCCTCGACGATGCGCGCGCGCGATGCACGCAACTCCGAGCGGGCCTCGGCGTTCGCCAGCGCCTGCGCGAAGAGCGCCGCCATGTGGGCGAGGTGCTGCTCCGCACCCGCATCGAACGGCTCGCCCTCGTCGGCACGCGTCGCTTCGATCGCGCCCCACAGGCGCCCGCCGACGGCGATCGGCGCGGCGATCGCGAACCCTGCGTGCTGCGGCTCGCCGCGCCGCAGCGCACGCGCCGTCGCGGAGTCGCCCTGCTGTGATTCGGGCTCCGCGCGAACGATCTCGGCCCTGCTGTCGAAGAGCGCGCCGACCTCGCGCGTCACGACGCGTGCGAGCTCGGGCTCGCTCGGCCCGGCGGCGACCGCCGTCGCGACGCGGCGAAGCGCGGCCTGCTCCTGCGCCAGCCGCTCCAGCTCGAGCAGGCGGGCGCGCAGCTCGGCGTGGAGCTGCTCGTTCTCGACGGCGAGCCGCACCGCGGCGGTGACACCGTCGAGCAGCTGCGGATCCTCGAGGAGCGCCGGGTCGTGCGCGAGCACGCCGCTCGGGCCCGCGGCACCCTCGACGTACGTGAGTGCCTGGCCGTGCTCCGGCTCGAACGGCTTGCCCTCGATGTCGACATAGCCGCTCGCCTCCGGCAGCCGGTAGGCGACCTCGAGGCTCGGGTCGTGCAGGACGTCGCGGAGCACCTGCCGCACCTGGCCCGGAGCGGGGTTCGGCCCGAGGCGGGCAACGAGCCGCCCGGCGGCGGCTCCCGCGAACCGCGCCCGCAGCACCCCGAGCAGGAAGGCGAACGGCAGGACGGCGAGCGCGAGCATCGCGCCGGTCAGCACCGCCAGCGACGCGCCGCGCGAGACCGGGGCGAGCGCGAAGCTGACGACGAGCAACGCCACCGCGACCGCCCCGGCGGCGTAGACGCCGCGCAGCGACCGGCGGTAGGCGCTGCTCGCGCGCCGCCACCGTTGCACGAGCAGGACGCCGGCCGCGATCACCAGCACCGCGGCGATGATCTCAGTGACCCCGTCGAGGGCGTGCGCGACGCCGGGCCGGTCGGTCACCGCGAGCAGGTTGGACGGGCACTCCCGGCAGCTGGAGGGCTCGTCTGCGAACAGCATCGAAACGAGCGGCCCGAGCCCGGCGAGCGCCCAGCCGGCAATCACGACGCTGCGGCTCCGCCCGGCGATCATCCCCGTCGGGTAGGCGAGCAGCAGATGGACGAGCGCGGCGAACACGAGCGAGCCGAGCGCGACGCCCAGCGTGAAGAGGGCGGGGCGGTTCGCCTCCGTGAGGAGCACCGCGAACGTCGTGATCCCGACGAGGTACAACAGCGAGCCGGTCGCGTTCTCGGGCCGGCGCAGCTGCGCGACGACGCCGACCGCGCAGAAGGCGCTCCCGAGGTAGACGATCAGCCACGGGAGCGGCACCGTCGCGGGATGGTCGTTCGTCAGCACGAGCGTCGACGCGAACGCCGCGCCGAAGATCGCCCCGGCGATCCGGTAGAGGGTCACACGTCGAGGAGCGCCGCGATCGCGGCGCCGCTGAGCTCGTCCTTGGGCACGAACCCGCGCGCGGGCGACTGCGTCACGAGATCGCCGTAGTCGCCGGCGTCCCGGCTCGAGGTGAGGATGATGTCCGGCCGCGCGCCGTTCGCGGCGACGCGGTTCGCGACCTCGAACCCGTCGATGCCCGGCAGCTGGATGTCGAGGAGCACGACGTCGGGCCGGAGGCGCGCGATCTCGTCGACCGCGATCTCCCCGTCCTCGGCCTCGCCGACGACCTCGAAGCCCTCGGCCGCGAGGAGCGCCCTCGCCGACGCGCGAAAGGACGCGTGGTCGTCGACGATGAGCACCGTGGTCATGGCCACATCGTCACACGCCGCACCGCGCTGCGGGGTACGGCTACCCACACTCTTCAACCGGTGCCAGGCACCAAAGTGCCAGGCACCAAGGTGCCTGGCACCGAGCTATGCCGCCGAGCCGGCCTCGACCTCGTCGAGGAAGCGGCGGATCGCCGCGAAGGTCTCCTCGGGCTGCTCGGCCTGCGCCATGTGCGAGCTCTCCTCGAGCACCAGCCACTCCGACCGCGGCAGCCGCGCGTGCACGCGCTCGACCGTCGCCGGCGTGACCTCGTCGTGGCGGCCCGAGATCAGCAGCGTGGGCACGTCGACCTCGCCGAGCCGCGGCTCGACGTCGAAATCCCTGATCGTCCCGATCACGTGGAACTCGTTCGGGCCGTTCATCGTCTCGTAGACCTCGGGGTTCGCTGTGAGGGCGGCGAAGCAGCGGTCGAGCCAGTCGGGCCACGGGTCGGTTCGGCACACGTGCCGACCATAGAAGACCATTGCCGCGGCCTCGTACTCGGGATCGTGGATCGTGCCCGCAGCCTCGTGCTCGACGAGCACCGCCTGCACTTCCTCCGGCAGCTCGGAGCGGAGCCGGGCAACCTCCGTCATCCAGAACGGGACGCTGCCGGGCGAGCTCTGCACCACGAGCCCGGCGAGCCCGGCCGGCTGCGTGATCGCCCACGCGAGCGCGAGCATGCCGCCCCACGACTGGCCGAGCACGATCACGCGGTCGAGACCGAGCGCGTCCCGGACCGCCTCGACCTCCTCGACGTACAGCTCCGTCGTCCACATCGCAGGATCGTGGGGCGCCGCGACGGCGGAGTTGCCACAGCCGAGCTGGTCGTAGAAGACGACACGCCGGCCCTCGGCCAGCGCCTCGTAGCTCTCGAGGTGCTGCCAGCCCGCACCTGGGCCCCCGTGCAGGCAGAGGAGCGGCAGCTTGCCCGGCGACTCGGCGTCGCCGACCACGCGGTACCACGTCGAGTGCCCGTGGAACGGGATCCGGCCCTCGACGGCCTGTGCCGTGCTCAGAGCGCGCCCCCGGCCGCGGGCGGGGCCGGGCCCGACGGCTCGTCGGCGGTGACGCCGCCGACCCGGGCGAGGTAGTCCTCGACGAGGAGCATGTTGTCCTTGCCGGCGCGGTCGACGACCGCGAGCAACGCGTTCATGCTCGCGACCTCCTCGCGCTGCTCGTCGAGAAACCAGCCGAGGAAGTGCTCGCCCACCGCGTCGCCGTCCTCGCGCGCGATCCGCACGAGCGAGGCGATCTGCTCCGTGACCTTCTTCTCCTGCGCGAGCGCGAGCGCGACCGGCTCGCGATCGTCCCCGAAGGCGACCTGCGGGGCCTCGACCGCCGGGACGACCACGTCGGCGTCGGAGTCGAGGACGTACTGCACGATCATCATCGCGTGGTTCCGCTCCTCGAGCGCCTGCCGGTAGAAGTGGGCGGCGAGCGCGGGCAGCGTCTGGGCGTCGTAGTGCACGGCCACGGCGACGTACTGCTGTGAGGCGGCGAACTCGCTCGCGATCTGGGCGTTGAGGCTGTCGGTGAAGCGGCTCATCGGGGCGGGGCCGACCATACAACGCGCGGATCGGCCCGTGCCGGGCGCACAGCGCGGCGGCTTCGTCGGCGACGGGCTGTTCGGCTAGGCGTCGAAGCCGATCACGCTGCGGATGCCGTCCTGGCGCTCCATCAGCTCGAAGCCGCGGTTCACGTCGTCGAGCGTCAGACGATGCGAGATGAACGACTCGACGTCGATGTCGCCCGCGAGCCAGCGCTCGACGAGCCGCGGCACGCCGTCGCGGCCCTTCACGCCGCCGAACGACGACCCTGCGATGCGGCGGCCGGTGATCAGGAAGCGCGGGACGACGTCGAGCGTCTCCCCCCTCCCGGCGACCCCGGCGACCGTGCACAGCCCCCACCCCATGCGCGCCGCCTCGACCGCCTGCCGCATGACGGCGACGTTGCCGGTCGCCTCGAAGGTGTAGTCGGCGCCGAACCCGCCGGTTTCCTCGACGATCCGCTCGACGGCGTCGGGGCCGCCGACCATCGTCTCGGTCGCGCCGTGCTGCTTCGCGAGCGCGAGCCGGTCCTCGGACAGGTCGACGCACACGATCCGCTCCGCGCCCTGCAGCCGGCAGCCGATCACCGCGCCGAGGCCCACCATGCCCGCGCCGAAGACGACGCAGGTCGAACCGGCCTCGACCTTCGCGGTGTTCATCGCGGCGCCGATGCCCGTCGAGAGCCCGCACGCGAACAGGCACGCGCCCTCGAAAGACGCGTCCGGCGAGATCTTCGCGAGCGCGATCTCGGGCATCACCGTGTACTCGGCGAAGGTCGACGTGCCCATGAAGTGGCGCAACGGCTCGCCGTCGCGCGAGAGCCGCGCCGTGCCGTCGGGCAGGTAGCCCTTGTTCTGCTGCTCGCGAATCGCGAGGCAGAGGTTCGTGCGATCGCTCTTGCAGTGCACGCACTCGCGGCACTGCGGCGAGAAGAGCGTGACGACGTGGTCGCCCGGCGCGAGCGACGTGACGCCGGCTCCGACGCGCTCGACCACTCCGGCGCCCTCGTGGCCGAGCACGGTCGGCGCGTACCCGGACGGATCGGCGCCGGAGGCGGTGTAGAGGTCGGTGTGGCAGACGCCGCACGCGGCGACCCGGACGAGCACCTCGCCGTCGCGCGGCTCCTCGAGGTCGAGCTCGTGCACCTCGAGCGGCGCGCCGAACTGCTCGAGCACGGCTGCCTTGATCTTCACCCGCCCGATCCTAGAGCGCGAGACGGTGCCAGGCACCACGGTGCCTGGCACCGGTCTCGGGTTTCCCCACGGCTCCGACGGGGATCAGCGGGGACGATCCAATCCGAATGAAGGGGGACAACTGTGTCCGAGATGACCGATATGCGCGAGCTGCTCCTGCACGAGCTCGCCGACATCCTGTACGCGGAGCGCGTGCTCGTGAAGACGCTGCCGGAGCTCGAGAAGGAGGCGTCCGACCGTGAGCTCGCCGAGGGGTTCAAGGGCCACCTCGCCGAGACCGAGCAGCACGTCGCCAACCTCGAGGGCGCGTTCAAGGCCATGGGTGAGAAGGCGAAGGCCGAGAAGTGCCCGGGCATCGAGGGGATCAAGAAGGAGCACGACGAGTTCGTCCGCAACGAGTCACCGTCGGCCGAGATCCTCGATGCGTTCCTCACCGGCGCCGGCGCGCGCACGGAGCACTACGAGATCGCGGCGTACGAGGGCGCGATCGCGTCCGCGGAGGCGATGGGCGAGGGCGAGGTCGTGCGGCTCCTGTCCGAGAACCTCGCTCAGGAGCAGAAGGCGCTGACCAAGATGCAGACGATCGGCAAGCGCCTCGCGCGCGACGGCGCCAGAGAGCTGGCGCGCAGCTAGCGGCGGACGGTGCCAGGCACTACGGTGCCTGGCACCGGTTCGCGACAAGGAGGAGAAGATGGCACTCGCACGCGTCGTGACGTTCGACGGGGTCACGAAGGAGCGGATGGCGGAGATGGAGCAGGAGATGAGCGGCTCGGAGCGTCCCGACGACGTCCCGGCCAGCGAGATCGTCGTGCTCCACGATGCCGAAGCGGAGAAGTCGCTCGTGGTCGTCTTCTTCGAGAACGCAGACGACTATGCGCGCGGCGACGCCGCACTCAGCGCGATGCCGGCGAGCGACACGCCGGGCAGCCGGACCTCGGTGACGAAGTACGACGTCGCCTTTCGGATGAAGGCCTAAAGAAGGGCTAGCCGAGCAGGCGCAGCACGGCGCGCTCGCGACGGGCGCGCCGCTGTGCGCTCTCGGCCCTGCCCGGAGTCGGAAGGCGAGCCAGCCCCGGCGGAATGGTGCTGCCTGCGCGGTAGCGGTCGAACACGCGCGGGTCGATGTACGACGACTTGCTGACGGCCGGCGTGTTCCCTAGAGCCTCGGCAACCGTGGCCGCCGCCGCGTTGATCGCGCGGGCTCGCGCGGCCGCGCTCGCCGGCTTCTCGGCGTCGGCGAGCGCCGCCGCTGCGAGCACGGTCGCGTGCCAGGTGCGGAAGTCCTTGGCCGAGAAGTCGCCGCGGGTCAGCTCCTTGATGAACTCGTTGACGTCACCGGCGCGCACGTCGATCCAGCGCGCGCCGTTCTTGTAGGCGAGGAAGGCCTTCACGCCCCCGCGCCGCCGCTTCAACTCGGCGCCGACCGCATACACGTCCTTGCCCGCGACCGTCTGCACGAGGTGCTGTCCCGTCTTGCCGACGTAGTCGAAGAGGAGCGAGCGGTCACCGTCGAGCCGCACATGGCGGCGCTCGAGCGTCGCGAGGCCGTAGCCGCCGTTCTCGTCGGCGTACTCCTCGCTGCCGATCCGGAACAGGCCGCGGTCGAGCAGGACGACCGCGAGCCCGAGTACGCGCTCCCGGGAGAGGCCGTCGCCCTCGAGCAGCTTCGCCGACTTCGTGCGGAGCCGCGGGAGCACGCGGGCGAATCCGAGCATCTCGTCGAACTTCTGCCGGTCGCGCTGCTCGCGCCAGACCGGGTGGTAGAGGTACTGCCGCCGGCCGGCCGCGTCGGTGCCGACCGCCTGGAGGTGGCCGTTCGCGCGCCGGCAGATCCAGACGTCCGTCCACGCCGGCGGGATCGCGAGCGACTTGATCCGCTCGATCTCGACCGCGTCGGCAAGGCGGCTTCCGCGCTCGTCGACGTACGCGAACCCCCGGCCGTGACGGCGCCTGCCGTAGCCGGGCTCGCTGCAGTCGACGTGACGGAGGCGAGGCATGCCGGTTGCTCTTCCCCGCCGCCGTGTGCGTCAATCGACGCATGAATGCGCCCGCTGCCCTCGCCCTGGGAGCGATCTGCTGCCTCGCGGCCGCCGGTGCTTCGGGCGCCGCGGCGCCGGCGACGACGCGCTCACTGCGCACACTTCCCGGTGTCGACGTGCCGATTCCCCTCGTCACGCACGCGGCGGCCGGAACCGCGCCGGGCTTCGTCTTCGTCGCCGAGAAGGGGCCCGGGCAGACCGGCGGACCGATGATCGTCGACAACGACGGGCGCGTGATCTGGTACCACCAGCTCGCCCCGCCGATACAGGCGACCGACTTCCGCGTGCAGCGATACCGCGGCCAGCCCGTGCTGACGTTCTGGGAGGGCACGTCGAGCAGGGTCGGCGTCGGCCGGGGCTCCTATCTCGTCTACGACACCTCCTACCGGCAGGTGGCGCACGTCCGCGCCGGTCACGGGCTGCAGGGCGATCTGCACGAGTTCCAGTTGACGCCGCGCGGCACGGCCTATGTCACCGTCTACCACGAGGTGCCGGCCGATCTCTCGACGGTCGGCGGGCCGAAGCACGGGTACGTGTACGACAGCATCGTTCAGGAGCTCGACGTCGCGACCGGACGCGTCGTGTTCGAGTGGCACTCGATCGGCCACGTCCCGTTCGCGGAGTCGACCCAGGCGAACCGCCCACCGGCGCGACACGCGTCGAAGAAACAGCCGCTCGACTACTTCCACGTCAACTCGATCGCCGACGGGCCCGGCGGCACGATCCTCGTCTCCGCGCGCAACACGAGCACGATCTACCTGCTCGCCCGCGACGGCCGCATCCTCTGGCGCCTCGGCGGCTCGCACAGCGATTTCGGGCCGCCGGCGGCGGTGAAGTTCGCGTTTCAGCACAACGCGAGGCTGCACCCCGGAGATCTGCTCACGCTGTTCGACAACGGCGGCATCCCGCGCGTCGAGCCGTACTCGCGGCCGCTCGTGCTCCGGCTCGACCGGGCGAAGAAGCGCGCGACGATCGTCAGGACGTTCGCGCCGCCGAAGCGGATCGCCTCGCCGTTCGAGGGCAACCTGCAGCTGCTGCCGGACGGCGGCGCGCTCGTCGGCTGGGGCGGCGTCCGGATCGTCAGCGAGTTCGCGCCCGACGGGCGGCTGCGCTTCCAGCTGAAGCTGCCTTACGGCGACACATACCGCGCCTACCGCAGCGTGTGGGCAGGGCGGCCCGCCGCGAAACCGATCGCTGCGGTCGACGGCGGGACCGTCTATGCGAGCTGGAACGGGGCGACCGGGATCGCGCGCTGGGAGGCGCTCGCAGGTCCCGACGCGGCGCACCTCCAGGTGGTGGGCACCGCGCCGTGGCGCGATCTCGAGACGGCGATTCCCGCGGCCGGCGCGGCCGGCATCGTCGCCGTACGCGCGCTCGACGCGCACGGCCGCGTACTCGGGACGTCGCGGCCGGTGAAGGCGTGACTCAGACTTCCTTGCCGCGACCTCCGTACACGATGAGCCCGTAGATCACGAGCACGTCGACGACCATCGCGGAGATCGCCCACACCGGGTAGACGCGCGCCCACGACAGCTGCGCGATCACGTTGAAGAACGCGGCGATGATCCCCACGGTGGCGGCCCACTGCGCGCCACCGAAGATCGCGATGCCGGCGCAGATCTGGACGATCCCCCAGATCAACATGAACCAGCCCCAGGCGTGGAGGTTCGAGAACAGCACCTGGTTCACCAGGTACTTCGAGTCCCCGATCGCCGCGATGCCGTTGATGACGTTGAAGAACCCGACCATCGTCAGCATCACGCCCGCGAAGGTCAGCCAGCCCGCGCCGGCGACCTCGTAACCGCCGGCAGCTCGCTCAGCCCTGGATGCCACCCTGCCTCCTTTGTCTCGTGACAACGAGACCGTATCCCGCGTCCCGGATGCTTTCTACGCGGAGAAGCCGCTGATCGCGTCGCCGATCAGCTTCACGCCGAGGGGGGCTGAAGGAATCGAGCGCCCCCATCCATTTCGGGGTCACGGGCTCCTCGTCTCCGTCCCAGCGCGAGCTCGAGCCAGTCGGCCCAGTCGGGCGGGGGCCCGCCACTGCCCGAGGCGCCGGACCCGGCCGAGAGCACGATCGCGCCGACCACCGCGAGACCGGCGATCCAGCCGGCGATGAACGCCGGGCCGTTCACGCGGCCGCGCGCGCTGGCGAGCGGTCGCAGCCATGCTCGAGCGGAGCGGGCTCGCGGCACAGGTGCAGATCGAAACGACGCTCGACGCCGGCGCGCGTCCGTGATCAGCGCCTGATCGCGGCGCGGGCGCGCGCGACCTTCACCGCCTGGGCGAGCGTGTCGATGTCATAGGCGCCGTAGTGGCGCCGGCCGTTGATGAAGAACGTCGGCGTGCCCGAGACGTTGCTCAGGTCGGCGCCGTCGACGTCCTCGGAGACCCGCGCCGCGCCGACGCGGCGCTCGAGATCTGCCGCGAAGCGGTCGGTGTCGAGCCCAAGCTCTCGCGCGTAGCCGATCAGATCGTCGAAGGTGAGCGCATCCTGGCGCTCGAGCAGGAGGTCGTGGAGCTCCCAGAACGCGCCCTGCTCGGAGGCGGCCTCCGCCGCGTCGGCCGCATCCTCGGCGTGCGGGTGCACGTCGTTGAGGGGGAGGTGCCGCCACACGTAGCGGATGTCGCCGTGGTCGCGCAGCAGCTCGCGGACGACGGGCTCCGCCTGACCGCAGAACGGGCACTCGAAGTCGCCGTACTCGACCATCGTCACCGGCGCCTCCGCGGGACCGCGGATGTGGTCGCGCTCCGGATCGACCTCCACCGCGAGGTCGACGATTCCCTCTGCGGTCCCGAGCAGTGCCCGGATGCGCAGGCGACGCGGCAGGAACGCGGTCGCGCGAAACAGCAGCCAGGTGAGCACCGACGAGCAGAGCGCCGCACTGAGCACGCCGAGCTTCGCCTCCGACAGCTCCTTGCCGTGGAAGGCGAGCCCGGCGATCAGCAGCGAGACCGTGAAGCCGACGCCGGCGATCGTGCCGCCGCCCGCAAGCGCCGCCCACCCCACCGGCGGCCTCATCCGCCCGCGACTCGACTTCGTCGCGAGCAGCGACCCGCCGACCACTCCGATCGGCTTGCCGACGACGTAGCCGATCAGCACGCCGAGCGCGATCGGCGCCGTGAAGGCATCGGAGAGCAGGTCGCGGTCGATCTCGATCCCTGCGTTGGCGAGCGCGAACAGCGGGACGATCACGTAGCTCGTCCAGGGGTGGAAGAGCTGCTGCAGCCGCTCGTTCGGGGAGATCGCGGAGCTCACGCCGATCCGCGCCGAACGGGCGAGCTCGGGCGTCGGCTGCTCGCGGAACAGACGGAACAGGTCGGAGGCGCGCTCGAGATCCGGGCGCGACGCGGGCGCGGCGAATGTGAGCAGACCCATCACGAGCCCGATCACGATTGGGTCGACGCCCGACTTCGAGAGCGCGATCCAGGCGGCGATGCCGAGAGAGGCGTACACGATGCCGCGTCGCACGTCCAGGCGGACCGCGAGCCCGATCACCGCGACGATGCCGGCCGCGACGAGCAGCGCCGGCACGTGCACGCCGCTCGCGTACGCCGTCGCGATCACGATCAGCGCGACGACGTCGTCGACGACCGAGACGGTCAGCATGAACGCGCGTAGCCGCACAGGGAAGCGCGGGCCGACGAGCGCGAGCAGTCCGAGCGCGAAAGCCGTGTCGGTCGACATCGCGACGCCCCAGCCGTGCGCCGACGACCGGCCGGCGTTCAGCGCGAGGTAGATCAGCACCGGGACGACGATCCCGGCGAGCCCGGCCGCGAGCGGCAGCGCGAACCGCCGCCGTTCGCGCAGCTCGCCCAGGTCGAACTCGCGGCGCGCCTCGAGACCGACGACGAAGAAGAAGAACGTCATCAGCCCGCTGTTCAGCCAGTAGCGCAGGTCGTGCGAGAGGCCGTGACTGCCGATCCGAATCGAGAGCGTCGTCTGCCAAACGCGCTCGTAGGACGCGGCGTCGACGTTCACCCAGACGAGCGCCGCCACAGCCGCCGCGAGCAGCACGGCGGCGCCGCCCGTCTCGGTGCGCAGGAAGGCGCGGAGCGGCGTCTCGAGGCTGCGCGCCCAGGCCGTGCGGCCTGAGAACGGGGACTCCCGCGCGGTCGTGCCGGTCTCGCTCAAACCGCGAGTGTAAGCAGCGGGACTTCGGGTACCGCCGTGCGCGATGGCCGACATTCCCGAAGGGATCGTGCTCGAGCGCAACCGCGACCTCGAGGGGCCGGGCTTCGGGATCCGCTGGCGCCGCGTCGTGATCGGCCTGGTCACGCTCTTCGTCCTGCTCGGCCTGCTCAACGTGTTCGGCCAGCGGCCGTCCACGACGCACGCCGCGACGTCGACGGCATCGCTCGAGCTCTACGCCCCGGCCCGCCTCCGCTCGGGCCTGCTCTACGAGGCCCGCTTCACGATCCGCGCGTTCCGTGACCTCGACCACGCCCGCCTGTCGCTCTCGCCGGGCTGGAGCGAGGGGATGCAGATGAACACGATCGAGCCGGGCCCGGTGGACGAGACGAGCGACAACGGCCGGCTCGTGCTCTCGCTCGGGAAGATCCCGGCCGGCCACCTCTACCGGCTGTTCATGCAGTTCCAGACCAACCCCACGAACGTCGGCCGGCGATCCGCGACCGTCGTGCTCCTCGACGGGACGACGCCGCTGATCGCGATCAACCGCACGGTGACGATCTTTCCCTGATGGACATCGTCCTCCGCGGCATCGTCATCTTCACGTTCCTGTTCGTGCTGATGCGCGCCGTCGGCAGACGCGAGCTCTCGACGCTGCAACCCTTCGACCTGATCCTCCTCGTCGTCGTCGGCGACGCTGTGCAGCAGGGGCTGACGCAGGACGACTACTCGGTGACGGGCGCGCTGCTCGCGATCGGGACGATCGCGGTGCTCCAGGTCGGCCTCTCGTATGCCAGCTTCCGCTTCCCACGACTGCGGCCGTACCTCGACGGCTCACCGCTCGTGATCGTCCAGGACGGCGAGCCGATCGAGCGCAACATGAAGCGCGAGCGCCTCACGCTCGAAGACCTGCGCGAGGAAGCGCGTCAGCAGTCGATCACGGCGCTCGACGAGGTGGCCTGGGCGGTCATCGAGACGAGCGGGAAGATCAGCTTCGTCAAGAAGACGAGCTGAACGTCAATCGTCGTCGTCGTCCTCGTCGGGGACGGGATCCGGCTGCGGGATGTCGAGCTCGTCCGGCGGCGGATAGGGCTCGGGGATCTCGGCGGGCGCCGGCGGCGTCGCCTCGTCGGGCTGCGGCTGCGGTTCCATCGTGCGCTCCTCTCTCGGGGTTCGACTCGTCATCTCCCGGCGCGCCGTCGTGAAACAGGATTCACGCCCGACGAGCTCGGGTACGCGACGCGACAAAGGAGGTGCCAATGCCGAACAAGCGAGCCAACGTGAAGAACGAGAAGCAGTACGAGGCACTCAAGGACAAAGGGATGTCGAAGGAGCGCGCGGCGCGGATCGCCAACTCGCCGGGCGCCTCGAGCCGTGGCGGCAAGGCGTCGCACAGCTCGTCGAGCAGATCGTCGTCGTCGGCCGCCTGCCAGGTCTCCTCGCGGGTGGCGAGCACGCGGTCGGCGATCATCTCCATCGCCTCGTCGAGCTCGAGCTCCTCCCACTCGGTGCCGTACGGCCGGCGGTACTTCACCTTCGTCT
>DATIOD010000041.1:0-46847 GCA_035473635.1 Gaiellaceae bacterium
TGCAGGTCGCCTGAGTCACTTCCTGTCGTAGGTCAACGCGAGGACGGCATACGCCGTGGCGGCGTCGCTCATGAACCTGGCCGGCTCGGACTCTGGATCGCGTTGTTTGTTCAACGACGTCGCGGTCCAGCGTCCGGTCGCGCGATCCTGGTGGCTGCGACGCCGCGGGGCCCGTGACGATCAGCTCTCGGTGGTCGCCGCCCGCCAGCACGAAGAGGAATTCACCAGAGTGGATACCGACATGCATCTTCAGCGTCACCGTGCCCGCGGTCGTACGGGGACGCCCGATCGCCCGCAGCGTTCGCCGCATCTCGTGGGCGGAACGAGCGGCACGGGCGGTGTGGCCCTCGCCGTCGAAGAAGAGCAGAAGAGCGTCGCCGCCGAACTTCAGGAGCCCGCCGCCGTAGGAGTAGGCGACATCGAGCAGCGCCCCGAAGGTCGCGTTCATTACCTCGGTGACCTGCTCGGCGCCCGCCTTGCCCTCGCTCGCCAGCTTCTCCGACAGCGCCGTGAATCCGGAGATGTCGACGAACGCCATCGTCCCCTCCAGCTCGCGCCACTCGCGATCCACGTTGTCCGCGAGCCACTCGACGGTGAGACGCGGGACGTAGGGCGTGAGCGCGGCGCGCGTCGAGACGGAGGCGTCCGCGGTCTCCATTCCCCGGATTCTGCCCTCTTGACTTTCGAGGGGAAGGCCGGAGATGCTGTAGCCGAGGGCACCACCAAGAGAGAGGGGTTGCTGTGGCAGACAGGCCGCGCGGATCGGCGTACGTGCGGATGATCGTCGTGCTGGCCGCCATCGCGGCTGCGTTCGCGTGGGTCACGCCTGCCCTGGCAGCCGGCGGGTCGATCACCGCCAGCCGGTCCGACTCCACGGCGCTGAAGCGCCCGTTCAACCTCACCACCGAAGGCCCGATCGACTGGGCCGTCTGGGGTTACTCGAACGGCGGCACGAGCACGAGCCTCGCTCCTGATGTCCGCAAGGCCGGCGGCAGCGCGATCAGCAACCTCGAGAACATCAGTCCGGCGCTCCCCACGGTGCCCCTCCGTGGGCTCGGGCAGTTCCCGGATGTCGACGCGTTCAACTTCTCATGGTCGAACGGGAGCGGCCCGCTGCGCGATTCGCACGCCGCAACGGGAATCCAGCACGACGGCCAGCAGACGGGCTCAAGCACCTCCGGAGACGGTTTCGGCTTCACGGTCCCGGCGGGACTTCAGCCGCGGACCCTGAAGGTGTACGTGGCGACGAATCGCGCCGTCGGGACGCTCACGGCGCATCTTTCCGACGGCTCGGCGCCCGACTACGTCGACTCCCTACCCGCAGCGGTCGACCAGAACACGGCCGTCTACACGATCACGTACGTCGCGGGCTCGGCCGCACAGACGCTGCACGTGACGTGGGTCGAATCGTCCGACACCTGCGGCAGTCCCTTCCACTGCGACAACGCCGGCATCTACGCGGTCGCCCTGACGCGCAACTTCGTCGTCAACAACGCCGGCGCGCCCGTCGACGCCGGCTGCACCGTGAGCGACTGCACGCTGCCCGAGGCCATCGCCGACGCGAACGCCGACGCGGGCGGCTCGATCTCGTTCAACCTGGGTGCGCCGCCCGCGACGATCAACCTCGCCTCCGCGCTCACGATCACCAAGCCCGTCTCGATCGACGGCTACACGCAGTCCGGGGCGGAGCCGAACGCGAGCGCGTTCTCGGCCGGGAACCACGCGACCATCCTCGTCCGGGTCGTCGGGGACGGGCTGTTCGACAGCGAGGGCCTGATCTTCGGCTCAGGGTCCGACGGCTCGTCGGTTCGCGGCGTCGCCATCAGCGGGTTCAGCAACGCGATCCACGTGCAGGGCGCGAGCGACGTGACGATCGCGGGTGACTTCATCGGAACCCCAGGGAGCTTCCCGTCGAACGGCACCGGAGTCTTCGTCGACGGCGGTGCGGGCAGCACGGTCGGCGGGCCCGAGTCTGTCGACCAGAACGTCATCTCGAACAACGGCGCGAGCATCGGCACCGGTATCGACCTGAAGAGCACGAACGGCGCGCTGATCCAGGGGAACTACGTCGGTACCGATGCAACAGGGAACGTCGCACTCGGAAACGACGACGGGATCGCGATCTTCGGCGGCGCGACGAACAACGTCGTCAGCGGGAACGTCATCTCGGGGAACCTCAACGACGGAGTAACCCTCTTTGACGCCGGCACCGCCGGCAACAGCGTCGTCCTCAACCTGATCGGGGTCGGCGCCGACGGCTCGACACCGCTCCACAACTCGACCGGCGTCTCGATCACGCCGGGCTCGAACGGCAACGGCAACGCGATCGGGGGGCCGCTCGGCGGCAACACGATCGCAAACAACTCCGGCGACGGGGTCGACGTCGACGGCGCCGGCTCGCACACGGTCGTCCAGGCGAACACGATCACCGGAAACCAGAATCACGGGATCGTCGTCGGCGACGAGTTGGGCGGGGCGCCTGGCGCCGCGATCGTCGGGAACCGGATCGCCGGCAACGGTCACACAGGCTTCGACGGCTTCGGGATCTACGTCAGCGGCGGGCCCGGGCCGGTCACGATCACGGGGAACACGATCGGGCTCGATGCGAGCGGAGCGGCAGCCCAACCGAACACCAGCGACGGCATTCGCATCGTTGGGGCGAGCAACGTCGCCATTGGCGGTCCCGGAACGGGTGACCGCAACGTGGTCTCCGGCAACACCGGGCACGGGATCCATGTGATGGGCGGGAGCACCGGCGACACCATCCAGGGCAACTACCTGGGGACGAACACGGCGGGAACCGCTGCGGTTCCCAACAACATCGACGGCATCGCGCTCGACGCGTCAAGCCAGAACAAGGTCCTCGGCAACCTGGCCTCGGGGAACCACAACCAGGGCATCTCGATCTTCCGGCTGCTGAACACGGACCCGATCGGCGGCGGCAACGTCGTCTCAGGGAACACCGTCGGTCTGAACGCAGCCGCGACGGGCGCCGTGCCGAACGGCGGCGTCGGGATCCTCATGAGCAACGTCAACGGCAACGTCGTGGGCGGCATCGGCGCGGGCCAGGCGAACCAGGTCGCCGACAACGGCGGCGCAGGTGTGGCCGTCGTGAATGGGCCGGGCGCCGCGACGGGGAACTCGATCCGGGGGAACAGCGTCCACGACAACGGCGGTCTCGGCATCGACCTCGGGAACAACGGCGTGACGGCGAACGACCCGGGCGACGCCGACACCGGGCCGAACAACCTCCAGAACTTCCCGACGCTCACCGGCGCCTCGATCAACGGCAGCTCGACCGAGATCACCGGCACGCTCTCGACCGCCACCGGTCACTACGTCGTCGACTTCTATGACAGCCCGGCGTGCGACCCGAGCGGCAACGGCGAAGGCGCCCGCTGGATCGGATGGGGCGACGTCAACGCCGTGAACAACGCCGGCTCGATCGACACCGGCAGCGGAATCACTGCCCCCGTTTCGGCCGGCGATGCGATCACGGCCACCGCCACTGACGATGCCGGCAACACCTCCGAGCTCTCCGGCTGCGTCACGGCGACCGGCCCCGCGCCGAAGGTGGGCCTCGCGCTGACCTCCGACGAGGCGTCGGTCCCGGCGGGTGCGGCGAACGTGCCCCTCTCGTCGGTGCCCGCGGCAGTGCTCGGGCAGTTCGCCTTCGCGCCGGTGCCGAACAGCCCCGTCCCGAACTCGGCGGTCGGCGCCGCGCCCGTCCCGAACAGCCCCGTTCCGAACTCGCCGGTGCCGAACAGCCCCGTCCCGAATTCGCCGGTACCGAACAGCCCGGTGGCCAACTCGGGCTTCGACGGCATCTCGCCGCCCGATCTGTCGAAGATCCTGCTCTCCTCGATCCCGATCGACTGGAGCACGATCTTCGCCGGCACGAACTTCGAGAACGTGCCGGTCACCGGGCTGACGCTCAAGAACGTCTACGACACACCGACGGCGCTCCAGCGCTTCGAGCAGCTGACGATCGGCCAGCTGCAGCTGCAGAACTCACTCCTCCGCGGCGTGCGCCTCGAGTCGATCCTCTTCGGCGGCACGAAGCTCCAGTTCATCCCGCCCTACACGCAGAGCGCATGGTGCGCGCAGCTCACGAGCTGCGTCGGCGTCGACGTCGGGCGTACGACGGTGCTCGGGCTCGACGTCGCCGGGCTCCTGAACGACACGATCCTCGGGAACCTCGGCAAGGTGACGGTCGGGCAGATCACCGACCCCGTCGCGCCGGTGCCGAACAGCCCCGTGCCGAACTCGCCCGTGCCGAACTCGCCGGTGCCGAACAGCCCGGTACCGAACTCGGCGCTCACGCTGACCGCCATCGGCGGCGTCGTGATCGGCAACCTGTTCGATCCGAACCTCGTCGTCGACTGCTCGAAGTTCAGCTCGACCGCGGTCTGTCTGACGAAGACGCTCGCCGATGCGGCGGCGCTCGGCGCGATCAAGTCCACGGCGACGTTCGCGGAGATCCTCGCGCCGAAGACCGCAGGAGGGCCGTCGCCGCTCGCAAACACGAACTTCAACGAGTTCGCGATCGCACTGGTCGGCCTGGACAACCTGCCGTGGGAGTCGTGGCCGATCGACGGCTTCCAGTCATTCGCCGGCACCGGCGACGTCGTCCACTATCACCTGACGGCCCCGGTCCCCTGCGGCAGCGCGTACTCGCTGCGCGTCACCTTGCCGCGCGGCT
Organism: Gaiellaceae bacterium; assembly: GCA_035473635.1. Classification (GTDB taxonomy): domain Bacteria; phylum Actinomycetota; class Thermoleophilia; order Gaiellales; family Gaiellaceae; genus PALSA-600. Next base: position 4,703 of record DATIOD010000041.1, read on the forward strand.
TCCTCGTCAAGCCCGGCACGAGCTCGATCGTGGTCGGCACCGGCGCGCGGCAGACGGCGGGCGACCCGGCGCAGGACGCGGCCCTCGGTGCGACATGGAGCACGAGCGGCCAGGGGCTCCCCCAGGCAACGGGATGCACCGGGACCCAGCCGGCCGGGCTCGACTTCCAGGCGCTCGCCGGCTTCCGGATCGGCCAGCAGACGGCGACGGCCAATCTGATCGTCGGGACGACGACGAACACCGCGGTCAACCAGGCGCCGGTGACGGTCTCGCAGAACAACGAGCCGGACAACAGCCCGGCAACGGCGCCGTCGATCCAGCCGAACGCGCTCGCGGTCGGTCACATCGCCTCGAGCAGCGACGTCGACTGGCGCAGCTTCTCGACGGCGAACCTGCCGGCGGGAACGAAGATCATCGTCTACCTGCGGCCGCCGTCGGGAACAGATCTCGACCTGTACCTCACCAAGCCCGGCTCGCTCAGCCTCCTCTCGAGCCCGGTGCCGAACTCGCCGGTGCCGAACAGCCCGGTGCCGAACTCCCCGGTGCCGAACAGCCCGGTGCCGAACAGCGGCGACACGCTCAACCTGACGAACGACAACCCGCCGCCCGAAGGGCTGCAGGACGCGCCGGTGCCGAACAGCGCCATCGCGAGCGAGGGCATCACCCGAGGCGATGAGACCGAGGTCGCCGCGATCACGCTCACCGGCGACGAGACCGGCAACGCGATGGGCATCCTCGTCGACGGCTACAACGGCGACCACTCGAACGACCCGTACACGCTCCGCGTCCAGGTCGTGAGACCGGCAACGTTGCCCGCCTGCCCGCCGCGGACCTTCGTGAACCCGTCGGCGACCGTCGGCACGCTGCCCGCGTCGATCAACGCCAACACCCAGACGCTCTTCCTGGTCAACCAGGAGGCGATGGGGCGCACCTACGGCCAGACCGCGGCCGACGGGCTGATGGCCCGCCTGAACACATTCGTCAGTGCTCACCCGGATCTGAATGCGGCCGTGCTGCCGGTGGACGGCGACGCCGCCGTCCACGCGGCGAAGGCGGCCTGGGACGCAAGCCCGTGCTCGATCCCGGCCGCGAACGACGTCGTCCGCAAGATCAACGCGCTCGTCGCCCACTATCGCCAGACCGCCACCGGCGTCCAGAACCTCGTCATCGTCGGCGGGGACGAGCAGATCCCGATGGCGCGGGTCGCCGACGGGACGACCGACGCGAACGAGTCCTCGGCGTCGGGCGACTTGCTCTTCACGACGCAGGGCGGTACACGGGCGAACGCGCTCTATGCCTCCGAGTTCCTCGGCAACGTCGTCACCGACGACGCCTACGCCGCCGGCGCGATCATCCCGTGGTTCGGCGGCGAGCTCGATCTGCCGTCGATGGCTGTGGGGCGGCTCGTCGAGACGCCGGCGGACATCCAGAAGCAGCTCGACGCCTACGACGCGAGCGGCGGCGTCCTCGACCCGGGCAGCGGCGTCCTCAACCCGCAGACCGGCCTCGTCACCGGGTACGACTTCATGACGGACGAGGCGCAGCAGCTCCAGACCGAGCTGAGCAGACGCCTGTCGACGCCCGGCCCGTTCGACCTGCTGAACAACGGCCTCTGGGACCAGGCGGCGATCGCGCCGTACCTCAACAACACCCTCGGCCGCGGCGGGATCCTCTCGGTGAACGCGCACTACAACCACTGGGAGCTCGCGCCCGCCTCACCGCAGCCGATCGTGAAGAGCGGCCTCGTCGACAGCTCCGTGCTGCCCGGGATCGCGACGAACAGCCAGCTCCGGAACGCGATCCTCTTCACGATGGGCTGCCACGCCGGACTGAGCGTGAGCGACACGTTCCCGGCCGCCACAGCCAAGCAGCAGCAGCTCCGCGACTGGGCGCAGGCGTTCGCGCAGAACGGAGCCGGCGTCTTCGTCGCGAACACCGGCTACGGCTACGGCGACTACAAGGCGATCGCGCTCTCCGAGCAGCTCATGACGATGTTCGCGCACAACCTCGCGTCGGACGGGACGATCGGCCGGAAGCTGATGCTCGCGAAGCAGAAGTACTTCGGCACGATCGGCACCGCCGATCCGTACGCCGCGAAGGCGCTTCAGGAGGCAACGTTCTACGGGCTCCCGTTCTACGCGATCGGGAGCCGCACCGAGGCCGCCGACGCACCGCCGGTGTCCACGTCGCCGACGGGTGTGCCTGGGGTCAACTCCGCGCCGTTCACATGGCCGTCCTCGTTCAACACGTCACTCGTGCAGCACACGACCGACCGCGGCACCTTCTGGTCGACGAGCGAGAACGGGGTCGAGTACATCGACGGGCGCCCGATCGAGCCGCGCGCCGACCACGAGGTGACGACGAGCGGCGGCCCGACGGCCCACGGCGTCCTGATCACGTCGCTGACGACCCACGACACGGCGGTGGACCCGCTGATCGCCTCGCCGATGATCGACAACTCGGCGAACGAGCAGGAGCTGAAGGTCGCGAACGCGACGTTCCCGGCGGCGTTCGCGTCTGTCGGCCACTGGACGGCGTTCGGGAAGAACCACGACGAGCTCGTGTTCGTGCCGGGGCAGACGCGCGACGGCTCGGTGCAGCGCCTTGTCGACAACGCAGGCCTGCAGGTTCTCTACTCGTCGTCCAGCGACGTCACCCCGCCCCTGTTCACTCAGGTCGGCTCGGTCGTCAACGGCAGCACGGCGACGATCTTCGCCAAGGTCTCCGACGAAACCACCGCAGCACCGCTTCCCCTCGTCCGCGCGTTCTTCACGCAGGGCGGCACGACCTGGACGTTCGTCGACCTGAGCTACGACGCGGCAAGCGGCCTGTACACGGGCACCGCCACCGGCATCACCGTTCCGCGGATCGAAGCTGCGTTCGAGGCCGAGGACGGCGCCGGCAACGTCGCGTACACGACCGACAAGGGGCACCTCTTCCTCTCGCTCACCGGCGATCACACCGGCCCGGAGATCACGGTCGCCGCTCCGATCTCGAACGGGGCGATCGGTCTCAGCCAGGCCCTGCCTGCATCGTTCGCCTGCTCCGACGACGGCGGCGTCGCGAGCTGCACGGCGACGAACGACGGCTCACCGATCACGAACGGCGCGAACGTCAAGTCGGCGCCGTACGGGCCGCACACACTGGTCGTGACCGCGAAGGATCTCAGCGGCAACACTTCCACGGCCACCGTCTCCTACACCGTCGGCTACCGCTTCAGCGGCTTCTTCCAGCCGATCGACAACCCGCCGATCCTGAACGTCGCGAAGGCGGGCTCTGCCGTCCCGGTGATCTTCAGCCTCGGCGGCAATCAGGGGCTCGGGATCCTTGCCGCGGGCTCGCCGTCGACCACGCAGATCGGGTGCGACAACGCCGCGCCGACCGACAACGTGCCCGACAATCCGACCGACACCGCCGGAAAGAGCGGCCTCAACTACGACGCGAAGTCCGGCCAGTACACCTACGTCTGGAAGACGGAGAAGACGTGGACGGGCACGTGTCGTCGGCTGAACGTCACCCTCGCGGACGGAACCGTCCACGTCGCGAACTTCAAGTTCAAGTAGGGCGCGGGCGCGCGCGGGCGTTACCGGTCGCGCCGACTGCGACGCGAACCCAAGCCGGCCGTGATCTACGCGGCGGCGTTCTTCGGGCGGCGCCCACGCCGCGCGGCCGCACGGCCCGGCAGATTTCCGGCGCAGGTATCGCAGAGGTCGGCGACCTTCGAGCCGCGCCTTGCGTCGGCATATGTAACCCGCATCGCGGCCCCGCGAGCCTCCTCGACTTCGGCACCGCAGCTGTCACAGACCAGGACCGTTTTCCGTGCCATGTTTTCGTGCTCCTTCTCGACGTTGGAACGCCAGTCTAGCCCCGAAATCCGAAAGGGAGAAGTCAGAGGGAAATTCCGTTGCGAAATACTCAGCTGCGGAGCGCGCGAATCCCGAGAACGCCGGCAAATCCGGCCAGGCCCACGCCGGCGACGATGTCGACGGCACGGAGCGCACGCGGAGACGCCCGGCGGCCTGCCGCGGCCGAGATCCCCGCCAGCAGGGCGAACCACGTCGCGGAGCCGGCGGCCACGCCGATCAGGAGCGGGGCGGCGGCGAGGCCGGCGACGGATGCGGCCGAGAAGATCGCCGCCCACGAGGCGATCGTGAGCGGATTCGAAGCCGTTGCGACGACCGCCGTCAGGTAGGCCCGGGTCGGGGTCGCAACCTCCTCCACCACCTCGCCGCCGTTTCGGATGCGGAAGGCGCTCCAGAGCGTCCGGGCCGCAATCAGCGCCAGGACGATCGCTCCCGCGAGCCCTAGCGAGATGCGGAGCGCGTCGATGCGGAGGAGCGCGGTCGCGCCCGCGATTCCGAGCGCCGCATAGAGCGTGTCGACCGTGGCGGCGCCGGCGCCGACGGCCGCGCCCGGCCGGAAGCCGAAGCGGGCGCTCGTCCGGACGCAGAGCAGCCAGATCGGCCCGACCTCGGCGGCGACGAGGAAACCGAGGCCGAATCCGGACACGAGCGCGACACCCATGAGCCCAACCTACAATCGAGCGCCGATGGAGCTGAACTCGATCGTCGTGCTCGAGGGCGACCAGACCGGTCAGGAGCTGCTGGAGGAGGCGCTGCGCGTGCTCCAGTCAGACGTGATCGGGGTCGAGCTCGAGCTGCCGCGCTACGACCTGTCGCTCGAGCAGCGGCGCGCCACGCGCAACGAGGTCGTCCACGAGGCCGCGCGCGCGATCCGCGCCGCCGGCCTCGGGCTGAAGGCGGCGACCGTGACGCCGGAAGAGCGCGGCGACGTCGGCTCGCCGAACCGCATCCTCCGCGAGGAGATCGGCGGCAAGGTGATCGTCCGCACCGGCCGCCGCATCCCCGGCGTCGTGCCGTTCGGCGGCGTGCACGCGCCGATCTCGGTCGTGCGCATGGCCGTCGGCGACGCGTACGGCGCGAAGGAGTGGCGCGAGGGCGAAGGCGACGCAGAGGTCGCGTTCCGCACGGAGCGCATCGAGCGCTCGGTGTGCCGTGCCGTCGCCGAGTTCGCGTTTCGCGAGGCGGCACGCGCCGGCGCGAAGGTGTTCGGGGGGCCGAAGTTCACCGTTTCGCCGACGTACGAGGGGATGCTGAAGGAGGAGATGGATGCGGCCGCGGAGCGCTACCCCGACGTGCGCTACGAGCCGCAGTTGATCGACGCGACCTTCGCGCTGCTGATCGCGTCGACCGGCGACCCGCTCGTCATCCCTGCGCTCAACCGCGACGGCGACATCCTCTCCGACCTCGTGCTGCCGCTCTTCGGCTCGATCGCAGGGTCGGAGTCGATGCTGGTCGCGTTCGAGGGAGACGATCTCGAGCCGACGGCGTTGATGGCGGAGGCGGCACACGGCACGGCGCCTTCGCTCGAGGGCAAGAACGTCGCGAACCCGATGGCGATGATCCTCGCGGCCGCAGCCCTGCTCGCGCAGACCGAGGCGGGCGCGTCGGCCGGGCGCGCGATCCGCGAGTCGGCCCTCGAGGCGGTCGCGAACGGCGTGAAGACGGCGGATCTCGCCGGCCACGCCTCCACCACCGAGTTCACCGACGAGGTGATCGCCCGCACGCGCACGAAGCTCGAGGTCTGGACGGCGCTCTAGGTCTCTTCCGCGGTGCGGTGGCGCCACCAGCGGTGCGCCGCGAACGCAACGACGCCGAGGACGGCGAGCACGACCCCGGCGATGAGCCCGTAGTGGCTGACGGCGTCGGCGGCCGCCTTGCCGACGTAGTAGGCGAGCAGGCCGATCCCGGTCGCCCACACGATTCCGCCGGCGGCGTTGTACGCGAAGAAGCGCCACCACTTCATGTGCGCGACGCCGGCGAGCCACGCCGCGGTGATCCGCATCAGCGCGACGAAGCGCCCGAGGAAGACCGCTTTGCCGCCGTGGCGGCGGAAGAACGCCTCGGCCGGAGGCAGGCTGCGATCTGCGTAGCGCGCGGCCGGCGGCCAGCGTTCGAGCAGCGCCCGCCCGCCGAAGCGGCCGAGCGCGTAGCCGATGTTGTCGCCGACGATCGCGGCGGTCGCGGCGACCGCGATCACCGCGACGATCGAGAAGTGGTGCTCCTGGCCGGGCCGCGAGAGGAACGCCGCGACGATCAAGGCCGTCTCGCCCGGCAGGGGCACACCTGCCGATTCGACCGCGACGAGCAGGAAGAGCAGTGCGAGCCCGTAGTGAACGAGCTCGTGCGTCACGCGGTCACCGTCCGCGCAGTGTAGGCGGCGCCTGTGCCGAGACCGCCCGGCGATGCTGGTAGCGTCGGCGCCGATGCGCCTCGGCGTTCCGAAGGAGGTGGCGCCCGGGGAGCGCCGCGTCGCACTCGTGCCGGAGACGGTCGGGCGGCTGCCGGACGGCGTCGACGTGGTCGTCGAGCCGGGCGCCGGCGAGGCCGCCTCGTTCTTCGACGAGGTGTACCGCGATGTGGGCGCGACGGTCGGCGATCCGTGGGTCGCGGACGTCGTCGCGAAGGTCGCGGCGCCGACGGCCGAGGAGGCGGCGAGGCTTCGCTCGGGCCAGGCGCTGATCGGGTTCCTCGAGCCGGCCGCGAACGGTGAGCGGCTCGATGCGCTCGCTGCCGCAGGCGTGCTCGCGTTTGCACTCGAGTCGGTGCCGCGCATCACGCGCGCGCAGCCGATCGACGCGCTCTCGTCGCAGGCGACGGTCGCCGGCTACAAGGCTGCGCTGCTCGCCGCCGATCGTCTGCCGCGCTTCCTGCCCATGCTCACGACTGCCGCCGGGACGATCCCGCCGGCCAAGGTGCTCGTGCTGGGCGCCGGCGTCGCGGGGCTGCAGGCGATCGCGACCGCGCGCAGGCTCGGCGGCGTCGTTTCGGCGTTCGACGTACGGCCCGCGGTCGCCGAGCAGGTGCGGTCGCTGGGGGCGTCGTTCCTGGATCTCGGCGTGGTCGGCGAGGAGACCGAGGGCGGCTACGCACAGGAGCTGACGGCCGAGCAGCAGGCCGCTCAGCAGGCCGAGCTGCAGTCGCGCATCCCGGAGTTCGACGCGCTGATCACGACCGCCGCGATCCCGGGGCGGCCGGCGCCGAAGCTCGTCACCGCGGAGGCGGTGCGCGCTATGCGGCCCGGCTCGGTGATCGTCGACCTCGCGGCCGAGACCGGCGGCAACTGCGAGCTCACGCAGCGCGGGCAGGAGGTCGTCGAGGGCGGCGTCACGATCGTCGGGCTCACGAACCTGCCGTCGACGATGCCGACGCACGCCAGCCAGCTGCTGTCGCGCAACATCGCCGCGCTCGTCGCCCTGCTCGTGCGCGACGGCGAGCTCGCACCGGACTGGGACGACGAGATTGTCGCCGGCGCGTGCGTCACGAAGGGAGCGGTTGCGGCATGAGCCATGGCGCCCTCCTCACCTTCGAGCTGACGATCCTCGTGCTTGCGATCTTCCTCGGCTTCGAGGTGATCTCGAAGGTCCCGGCGCTCCTCCACACACCGCTGATGTCGGGCACGAACGCGATCCACGGGATCGTGATCGTCGGCGCGATGCTGGTCGCGGGCGCCGGTCACAAGGACGCGCTGACGACGACGATCGGGCTGATCGCCGTCGTGCTCGCGGCGGCGAACGTCGTCGGCGGCTTCGTCGTCACCGACCGGATGCTGGAGATGTTCAAGAAGCGCGAGCCGCCGAAGGGCGATGGGCGAGAACGCGACTAGGCTCGGCTACCTGGTCACGATCGTGACCTTCGTGATCGCGTTGCGCTTCCTCTCCGACCCGGCGCGCGCGCGGCGCGGTAACCAGATCGGCGCGATCGGGATGCTGATCGCGATCGTCGTCACGTTCGCGCAGGAGAGCATCGTCAGCTACTGGGAGATCGTCGTCGGAATGGTGGTCGGCGGCGGGTTCGGCGCGGTCGCGGCCCGGCGCGTGCGGATGACCGCGATGCCGCAGATGGTGGCGCTGTTCAACGGTGTCGGCGGCGGTGCGGCGGCGCTCGTGTCGCTCGCGGAGTTCCACCTCCAGGCCCCGGCGAGCGGCGACCTGCAACGCGACATCAGCATCTCGATCGTGCTCTCGGCGCTGATCGGGTCGATCTCGTTCGCGGGCTCGATGATCGCGTTCGCGAAGCTCCAGGAACTGATCCGCGGCCGGCCGATCACCTATCCCGGACAGAAGATCGGCAACGCGATCCTGCTGGCCGCGTGCGTCGCGGCCGGCGCCGCGATCGTCGCCGGCGCGGAGCAGCAATGGCTGATGTGGGCGCTCGTGATCGGTGCGGCCGGGTTCGGCGTGCTGTTCGTGCTACCGATCGGCGGCGCGGACATGCCCGTCGTGATCTCGATGCTGAACGCGTTCACCGGGCTTGCCGCGGCCGCGACCGGCTTCGAGCTGGAGAACAACGTGCTGATCGTCTCCGGCATGCTCGTCGGCGCGTCGGGAACGCTGCTCACGCTGATGATGGGCCGGGCGATGAACCGTTCGATCGCGAACGTCCTCTTCGGCGCGTTCGGGCAGGTCTCGGCCGGAGCCGCCGCCGCGGCGATGGACGGAACCGGCTCGGTGCGCTCGACGACGGCCGACGACGTCGCGGTGATGCTCGCGTACGCGAACAAGGTCGCGATCGTGCCCGGCTACGGCATGGCGGTCGCGCAGGCGCAACACGACGTGCGCGCGCTTGCCGACCTCCTCGAGGCGCGCGGCGTCGAGGTGACGTACGCGATCCATCCCGTCGCCGGGCGTATGCCGGGGCACATGAACGTGCTGCTCGCCGAGGCGAACGTCCCCTACCCGGCGCTGAAGGAGATGGACGAGGCGAACGCCGAGTTCCCGCGAACCGACGTCTCGCTCGTGATCGGCGCCAACGACGTCGTCAACCCGGACGCGCGCTCGAACGCCGGCAGCCCGATCTACGGCATGCCGATTCTCGACGTCGACGCGTCGAACGCGACGATCGTGCTCAAGCGCTCGATGAACCCGGGCTTCGCCGGGATCGAGAACCCGCTCTTCCTCGACCCGAAGACGCTCATGCTGTTCGGCGATGCGAAGGAATCGGTGGCGCGGCTCACCGCCGCCGTCAAGGCGCTGTGAGCGCGGTCCCGGTCTTCACGCGCCGACACGTCGAGGAGGCGGTCTCACCGCTCCGCGCGCTCGAGGCGGTGCGCGATGCATTCGTCGCGCATGCGCGCGGCGACTGGTCGATGCCGCCGAAGGTCTACGTCACCAACTACCCCGCCGGCGACTTCCGCGCGATGCCCGCGCTCGGCGCCGGGCACGCGCTCCTCAAATGGGTGACGTCATTCCCCGGGAACTCCGCGCAGGGCCTCCCCACCGTCACGGGCGTCGTGCTCGTCTCGAACGCGGACACGGGCGCACTCGAGGCCGTGCTCGACGCCGGCTCGATCACCGCGCTCCGCACCGGCGCGGCGGCGGTCCTCGCCGCCGAGACGCTCGGCCGCCCCGACGCGCGCACCGCCGCCGTCGTCGGCGCAGGCGTGAACGGCTCGGCCGCGGCGCGGACGTTCGCAGCGCGCGGGCGCGCGGTCTCGGTGTGGGACGTCGATGGAGAGCGCGCGCGACGCGTCGCCGACGAGCTCGGCGCCAACGTCGCCCCGTCGCTCGAGGATGCGCTCGCCGCCGACCTGGTCGTCACGGTGACGCCGGGGCACGAGCTGCTGTTCGCCGACGGCGCGCTGCAGCCGGGCCAGCACGTGTCGCTGATGGGCGCGGACGGGCCCGGCAAGGCGGAGATCGCTGCCACGGAGCTCGCGCGCACGCACCTCTTCTGCGACGACTGGGAGCAGGCGAGCCACGGCGGCGAGCTGGCGGCGGCGGTCGCTGCCGGACTGGTCTCGGAACAGGACGTGACGCGCCTCGGCGACGTTCTCGGCGGCTCGGCGCCTGGCCGAGGCGGCGTCGACGACATCACCACGTTCGACTCGACAGGCCTCGCGATCCAGGATCTCGGAATCGCGGTCGCCGCGCTCGAGCGCCTCGGCGAGCTCGAACTGCCCTCGCTGGTGCTTGACTAGAGAGGTGCCGGCAGAGCCCAGCGATCTTCGGGTGTCCGACGCGGAGCGCGATCAGGTCGCATCGGAGATCCGCGAGCACTTCGCGCAGGGCCGGCTCGACGAGTCGGAGCTCGACGAGCGGCTCTCGCTCGCATACGCCGCGCGCACCCGGGCCGACCTCGACGCGCTGCGGCACGACCTGCCGCAGCTCCCGGCGCCGCCGGACGGGACACGCACCGATCTTGCGAAGCGTCGTGCTGAGCTCTCGCGTCACCTCGTTCAGCAGACGGGTTACGCGCTGATTCCGTTCGCGGTGTGCACGTTCATCTGGCTCGCCTCGGGTATGAACGGCGGCTTCTGGCCGGTGTGGGTGCTCGTGCTGGCACTGATCCCGCTGCTCCGGAACGGCTGGCGGCTCTACGGACCTGCGCCCGACCTCGACCGGGCGGAGCGCTCGCTCAGCAGCCGTCACCGACATCACCACCGTCGGCACGGCCTGCCGCCGCCGCCCGAGCCGCCCTCGCCGCCCGAGCCCTGACCCGCGTCAGGCGATTCGCGCGAACGCCTTCGCCCGCCCGTCGACCGCGAAGACGGCCGAGTACACGCCGTCGTGCATCCATTCGGTGACCTCGACCGCGTCACCGAGCGACACCGGATCGCCGTAGTCGAGCCGAGCACCGAGCGGCCGGCGCGGATCGAAGCCGAGCGCTGTGAGTCGATGCTCGACCGCCTGCCAGTAAACGGCGTTGTTCACGTGGTCGTGCAGGTCGATGTCGGTGGAGCGGAGCGGCCACGCGAAGGTCGTTCCATCGTCGGGCGGCGCCGGCAGCTCGATCTTGGTCGACACGCGCCTGCCGCCCGCTGCGTCGGCATAGACGCCGAAGCTCTCGATCCGCGCCGGGCGTCCGTCGGGCCCGAGGTGGATCCACACCGAGTCGACCTCGGCACGCCCGCCGGCGTCGCCGCGCAGCGACCAGCGCCGTGCGGCAGCGATCGCCGCCAGCCCGCTCGACCAGGTGACGAGCTCGACCGACGTATCGGCGAGGAACGGCGCCTCGATCTCGATCTCGACCCGCCGGATGAACCAGAGATGGTCGGGCAGCCCCCACCCGGTCTCGCGTACGTCGTCGATCGCCGCGTCCTGGAGATAGCGAGCGAGCGCGTCGAGCCGGAGCCGACCGTCGTTGTCCATGTCGGCGAGGCGAACGCTGCGCCGGACCTTGAACGTCCGGCCCGACGTCGGTGGCGAGACGAACCCCAAGCGGACGACTCTACGATTCTCCGAGCAGGATCCGCAGGCGCAGGGGCACCGCGTCCGTCCACCGGTGCGGCTTCGGCAGCGCGTCGACGAGCGGAGCCCACTTGAGCGCGCGGGTCACGCCGGCCACGAGCCACGCGTGGTCGTATGCCTGCAGCAGCTCGCTGCGCGTCGCGAGTCCCGTGAACGGCTCGAGGTACGCGTCGCGAAGCTCGGCGAGGCTCCAGCCGGTGGTCTCGACGATCCCCTCGAACGGGATCCGCAGCGTCGCGAACGGATGCGAGACGCAGCAGTCGCCCCAGTCGACGAACCGGTACCGGCCCCCGTCGACGAACACGTTCCCGTCGTGGAAGTCGTCGTGCTGGATCGATTCGGGAACCCCGATCGACGAGAGGGCGGGGCACGCCTCGTCGAGCCTGTGCGCGAGCTCGCGCAGGCCGTGGAGGTCGTCGGCGCCGAGCGCCGTCGCCTCCTCCTCGACGAGCTCGCGGAAGAGTCGCGGGAGCGTCGCCACACGGCGGTCGGGCGTCCCGCCGCCGAGCAGCCGGTCGACCTCGGGCACGACGGCGAGCTGCAGCTCTGCGTAGCGCGGCAGGATCGCGAGCCAATCGGCCTTTGAATCGGGCAGCTCGCGCAGTCTCGTCCCGGCGTCGCGCATCAGGATCCAACCGCGCTCGGTGTCGACCGCGACGAGCTCGGCGACCCGGTCGGGCATCCGCTCGGCGAGCACCTGCACAACTGCCGCCTCGTACGCGAGCGGCGCGACGTTCTCCTTGAACCAGATGACGCCGCTGCGTGTCGGGACCCGGAGCACGACCGACCACGGCGCCTCGTGCGGCCACTCGATCGGCCCGCTCGGTTCGACGTGCGCCCGGATCCAGGCCTCGTGCTCGGGGCTCACGCGGCGGGCGCCGGGCAACCGTTCAGCGAGAGACCGCGAGCCGCGCGGGGTCGAAGATGTCGAGCTCGGGCGCGCGCTCGCCGAGGATCGCGCGGGCCACGAGGTCGCCGCAGGCGAGTCCGAGCACGTTGCCGTGCCCCGAGTAGCCACCCGCGATCCAGACGTCCTCGCGCCCGGGAACGCGCCCCACGAGCGGGACCTCGTCGGCCGTCGTACCCCAGATGCCGGCCCAGCGCCCGGCGACCTGCACGGGACCGCCCGTCAGCGCCGAGGCGAGGGCCTCGATCCGCTCCTGGACGAGCGGTGTCGTCGCCTCGACGGCGGTCTGCTCCTCGCCGAACGCCGCGTCCCGGCTCCCGCCGATCACGAGGCGACCGTCGAGCAGCTGGTGCCAGTAGTCGTAGCCGCCGCGCGCGTAGTGCGGCCGCTCGTAGCGGAGCTCGGGGAGCGGCTCCGTGACGAGCACCTGCCCGCGAGTCGGGTGGACGGCTGCGGCGAGCTCGGGGAGCACGGAGGCGGTGAAGCCGTCAGTCGCGACGACGACGATCGGGCCGTCGAGCGCATCGACGTCGCCGCGTTCGTGCTGCCGGATCTCCGCGCCGGCACGAGCGGCGTGCACGGCCAGCCGCCGCACCCAGCGGGCCGGCTGGATCGTGCCGTCACGCGGATGGAGCAGCGCGCCGGCGTAGAGCCCGTCGAGCGGCGCCGGGAGCTCGTCGAGCCACTCGACCGCAAACCCGTCCTCGCGGAGCGCGTCATGCTCACGGCGGAGCGCATGAAGCTCGTCGTCGTCGAACGCGAGCCGGAGGCTGCCGACGCGCCGGAAGGCGTCGCCCGCGAGCCGCTCGAGCCGGTCGAGCGACCGCTCGGTGAGCGCCATCAGCCGCTGTGCAGCGTCCCGGCCGAGCGCTGCGCGGGCGGCATCGTACGGCTTCGCGGCACCGCGGAGCGCGAACCCGCCGTTCCGGCCGCTGGCGCCGCCGGCGATCTCGCGCTCCTCGAGCAAGCGGACCGCGACCCCACGCTCGGCCAGCGTCAGCGCGCAGGCGCAGCCGGTGACGCCGCCTCCGATCACGATCACGTCCGGCGACTCGTGATGCACGCCGCCCGGGAGCTCGGACCCCTCCTCCTCGAGCCAGTATGAAGTTGTCGGCACGAGCGTCGATCCTAATTCGGCGGCATCACCCCCCGGTACACGCCGTCCGCCTCGTGGACGACGCCGAGCAGCTCCAGCTCGACGAGCGCCGCCGACACGACCGGCGGGTCGAGACCCGTGCGGCGGACGAGCTCGTCGAAGGTCGTGGGGGCGTCGGCGACGACGGCGGAGATCGCGCGACCCTCGGCCGAGGTCGCCGCCGGCGGCGGAAGCGGCTGTGCCGGCTGCGCGACGCCCAGCACCGCCAGGACGTCTGCCGTCGAGGTGACGGGGACCGCCCCCAGCCGGAGCAGGTGGTTGGTGCCGGCGGAGAGATACGACGTGATCTCGCCGGGCACGGCGAGCACCTCGCGACCCTCCTCGAGCGCAAGATCGGCCGTGATCAGGGCGCCGCTGCGCGTGCGCGCCTCGACGACGATCGTCGCATCGGCGAGTCCCGCCACCACGCGGTTGCGGGCCGGGAACCGCCACGGCGCGGGCTCGACGCCGGGCGCGTACTCGGAGACGATCAGGCCGTCGGCCGCGATCCGTGCTGCGAGCGCAGCGTGGGCGCGCGGGTAGTCGCGGTCGATGCCGCAGCCGAGGACGGCGAGGGTCTGCCCTGCGTCGAGCGCGCCGCGATGCGCCGCGCCGTCGATGCCCCGCGCGAGCCCGGAGACGACCAGGACGCCGGCCCGCGCCAGCTCACGGCCGAGCATCGACGCGACCTCCGTCCCGTACAGCGAGCACGAGCGGGCGCCGACGACCGCGACGGTCGGCCGCTCGAGGAGCTCGAGCGTCGCGCCGCCGCGCAGGAACAGACCGACCGGCGGATCGTGGATCGAGCGCAGCTTCGGCGGGAACGACGCATCGCTGCGCGCGACGAAGCGAATCGATCGTTCCGCGAGCTGTGCCGTGCAGGCCGCCTCGTCGAACCGCCCGCGGAAGGCCTCGAACCGCCCGTCGCACGGCGCCGCGAGCAGGTGAGCGCCCCTCTCGGCCGCGTACATGGCGACCGCGAGCTCGCTCACTCAACCAGCTCCGTCGGCGGACGGTAGGACAGCGCCTCCGCCAGATGCTCGGCCTCGACGCGATCTCCCGCCGCGAGCGCGGCGATCGTGGCGGCCACCGTGACCACCCGCGCGCGGCCGCGCCCGGACAGCGGCAAGCGCTCGACGGCGCGCGTGAGCAAGTCGTCGGCCGAGGGGGACAGCGCCGGTCGTTCGCTGCGCAGACGATCGCGTGCAGCGGCGACCCGCGCTGCGACCGCGGCGGACGCTTCCGCCGGCGGCCCCGCCAGCTCGACGCCGCGGGGCCGCGGCACGGTGAGGGCCAGGTCGAAGCGGTCGAGCAGCGCGCGCGAGAGCCGCTCTCGGTGCCGCTGCAGCCGCTGCGCGGTGCAGGCGCACGCGGCACCCGGGACGCCGCGCGCGCCGCACGGGCAGAGGTTCATCGTCCCGACGAGCTGGAACCGCGCCGGGAACGTGACGCGCCCACCGACCCGGACGATCGTCACGGCGCCGTCCTCGAGCGGCTGCCGCAGCGACTCGAGCGACGCCCGCGCGAACTCGGGCAGCTCGTCCAGGAAGAGCACGCCGCGATGGGCGAGGGTCGCCTCGCCGACGCGCGGCCCCGCCGCGCCGCCGCCTCCCCCGACGATCGCGGCGAGAGACGCCGAATGGTGCGGCGCCCGGAACGGCGGCACGCGGACGAGGCTCGCACCGGTCGGCAGGACGCCGGCGACCGAGTGAATGCGGGTGACCTCGAGCGAGCCCTCGTCGTCGAGCAGCGGCAGGACGCCGGGGAGCCGGCGGGCGAGCATCGTCTTGCCGGTGCCCGGCGGGCCGGCCAGCAGAAGGTTGTGGCCGCCGGCGGCCGCGATCTCGAGGGCGCGCCGCGCCCGCTCCTGGCCGCGGAGCTCGCTCAGATCCGGCTGTGGGCTGAGGGGCGTCGACAGCAGTGCCGGTGGCGCGTGGGCCGGCGGCGGGTCGCGCAGCCCGCGCAGATAGGCGACGGCTTCCGCCAGATGCGCCACCGGCACCGGCTCGACCCCGGCCAGCGCCACCTCTGCACCGGACTCGGCCGCGCAGACCACACGCTCGAGACCCGCCTGCCGCGCGCCCTCGGCCGCGACGAGCGCCCCTGGGACCGGGCGCAGGCGGCCGTCGAGCGCCAGCTCACCGATCGCCGCATGGCCCCCGAGCGCATCGGGCGGCAGCTGGTCCGACGCGGCGAGGACGGCGAGGGCGATCGGGAGGTCGAAGCCCGACCCCTCCTTGCGGAGCCCTGCTGGAGCGAGATTGACGGTGAGGCGCGTTCGAGGCCACTCGAGCTCGGCCGACGAGATGCCGCTGCGCACGCGGTGCTTCGCCTCCTGGCAGGCGCGGTCGGCGAGGCCGACGATCGTGAACGCGGGCGCGCCGCGCTGGAGGTGCGCTTCGACCTCGACGCGTCGGGGATAGAGGCCGACGAGAGCGTGGGTGACGGTGCGGGCGAGCACGTTGCCAGGCTAGGTGGCAACGTGTGACGTGTCTGTGCCGAATGTGTGAAAAGCGGCGCGCGGACGGGCTAGGCGCGCCGTGCCACGAGCACGTCCTCGAAGTACTCGCCGGCGCGGCGGCCGGTGCGGCGGTTCACGTGGCGGCGATGACGATCCGTGAGCTCGAGGCCGGCGCGCTCGAGCACGGCCGGGTACAGGTCGCGACGGTCGTTGACCACGATCACGATCCGCCCTCTGCCCCTGAGTGCCCGCGCGGAGGCGCCGAGCACCGACGCGACTCCGTCGACATAGGCCCGGAGCGCCTGCTGCGACGTGCCGGACGCCGCCGCACCGAGCTCCTGCTCGCGGCGGTCGTCGAGGACGAGCAGCTCGTAGGCGTAGCGGTGCTGCTCGTGGTAGTCGATCAGGCCCGGGTACGGCGGCGACGTGACGATCCCGTCGAAGACGCCGGATAGCTCCACGGAACGGGCGTCTCCGTGGATCACCTCGGCCGGCCTCGGCCCGCGCAGGCGCGCGAACTCCTTGAGGCGCGTGAGCGTGTCGAGCAGGTAACGACGGACGAAGTGCGCAGCGTGGTCGACGGGTCGGCACTCGCGCCGGTGCTTATGGCACCAGTAGGGCTCCGTCTGCGGGTGCTTCGGGAAGTCGAGGTCGAAGTGCGTCGTCAGACGCGCCGAGCGGGCGGCGCGCGTGAGCACGATCCGAAGCACGTCCGCGCTCTCGTACTCGCCGATCAGCGAGCGAAAACGGAGCAGCTCGGCTTGCGACTGCGGCGCGAACCAGTTGCGGAGGTACGGAGTCGCCCGGCCGGCCCGGCCCTCTCCACGCTCGAAGCGCGCGAGCACGTCGCGCAACTCGTGCTCGAGCACGAACGGGTTGTGCACGTCGGTCTTGACACGCATCAGCAGGCAGTTGAACGCGGCGATGTCGACGCCGACGGGCTCGTAACCGCTCTCGAGCGACTGCACGAGCGTCGTGCCCGACCCGGCGAACGGATCGAGAACGCGGCCGCCGGCGGGCACGTGGCGGCGGAGAAGCTCCTCGACCAGCTGCGGCACGTACTTGCCGAGGTACGGATGCAGGCTATGGACGTGCTTCGTCCGTAGCCGCTGCGGCAGGTCGCGCTCCGACCACGAGAGCGCGGCATCGTGCTCGAGCGCCTCGTAGAGCTCCTCCTGGGTCGCGGCCATCCGCGAGTGGTTCGACGCGACGCGGGCGAATCCCCTCAGAAGGCGTCGGGCAGATGCTCGAGCCGGCCTGCGCGCTCGGCGAGGACGTCGAAGCGGACGCGGAGCGGCGCCAGCTCCGGACGGGCGGCGAGCCACACCTCGGCCGCACGGCGCACGCGGCGCGCCTTCTCGGCCGTCAGCATCTCGAGCGGATCCCCGTAGCCGTCGCCTACCTTCGACTTCACCTCGCAGAAGACGAGCGTGCGGCCGCGCCGCGCGACGAGGTCGAGCTCGTAGCCGGCGATCCAGCGGTTCGTGTCGAGGATCCGGTAGCCGTGGCGGCGGTACCACCACGCGGCGCGGCGCTCCGCAGGGTGCCTAGGAGGCGGCGACGGCGCGTTCGGCCTCGAGGAGCCCGAGCTCCTCCTCGCTCAGGTAGGCGCGGGCGCGCCAGGAGCGGCGGTGGATCTCGCACGGCCCTCGCTCGCGCACGAGCTGCGTGTGCGTGGGCGTGATGTAGCCGACGTGTGAGCCGAAGCCATAGCCCGGGTAGAAGGCGTCGGCGGCGTGCATGTAGCGGTCGCGCGTCACCTTCGCGACGATCGACGCGGCCGCGATCGCCGCGCTCTTCGTGTCGCCGTCGACCACGGCGCGGTGCGGCGGCGCGGTCGGCCCGAGCTTGAACCCGTCGACGAGCGAGACGTCGGCCGGGCCGCAGGCGTGGAGCGCCGCGCGGAGGCCGGCAAGGTTCGAGCGGTGCAGGCCGTCGCGGTCGATCACGTGCGGCGGGAAGACGTGGACGGAGACCCGCTCGGCGCACGCGAGCACGGCGCGGTAGAGCTCGTCGCGCGTCGCCGGGTCGACCTGCTTCGAGTCGTTCAGGAGCGCGAGCGGCCGCACACGGTGGTCGCGCAGGCGCTCGTAGTCGAGCAGCACCCCGGCGACGACGAGCGGCCCGGCGAGCGGTCCGCGTCCGGCCTCGTCCGCCCCGGCCACGTAGCGGCCGCCGAGCCGGCGGTCGAAGGCGAGAAGCCTCGATCCAGGGCGCTTCCCGGGCACGCCGTCGAGCATAGCCCCGGCCCCGGCGCGTCCCCGGCCGCGCCACGCAAATGGCGCGAAATCGTTGCGAAGCCGTTGCGCTAGGTGCGGAGCTCGCGGATGCGAGCCTTCTTGCCGACCTTGCCGCGCAGGTAGTAGAGCTTCGCGCGGTTGACGTCGCCGATCGCGCCGACCTCGATCTTGTCGATCTTCGGCGAGTGCAGCGGGAACGTGCGCTCGACCCCGACCCCGAACGAGTTCTTGCGAACGGTGAACGTCTCGCGGGCGCCGGCGCCCTGCCGCTTGATCACGAGCCCCTCGAACACCTGGATCCGCTGGCGGCTGCCCTCGATCACGCGGAAGTGGACACGCACGGTGTCGCCCGCCTTGAACTGCGGGACCTCGCGCAGCTGTCTGCGCTCGATGTCCTGGATCGTCGTGCTCATGGCAAGGAGGGCCCGGCGGGCGCGCGGAATCGTAGCATCGTTCGCCCCGCCTACCGGATGGAGATCCGGCCCGGCGGCCAGTAGGTCGCGAACACGACGCCGATCAGATCCTTCCGCGGCACCGTGCCCCACGACCGCGAGTCGCAGGAGGAGGCCCGGTTGTCGCCCATCATGAAGTAGTTGTTCGGCAGGATCCTGCGCGGCGGGATCGTGCGGGTGTCGCGCCGCGAGGACTGCACGTACGGCTCGTTCAGCCGCTTGCCGTTGATGTAGACGAAGCCGTCCTTCTCGGCGAACGTCTCGCCCGGAAGGCCGATCAGGCGCTTCACGAACGTCCCGCCTTCGCCGCAGCGCTCGGCGGCCAGCGGAGGCGTCTTGAAGACCACGATGTCACCGCGCTTCGGCGACCAGAAGTGGAAGCAGAAGCGGCAGGCGAGCACCCGGTCCGAGAACCGCGCCTCGCACTCCGAGCCGGGGCGCGCGCAGTGGAGCGTCGGCTCCATCGAGCTCGACGGGATGCGGTACGGGTTGACGACCCACGCCTTGATCGCGAGCACGATCGCGATCGCGCCGACGATCGTCACGAGCCAGTCGATCGTGACGCGCCAGCCGCGCGGAAGCCCTTCCGTGAGACGGTCGACCGGGTTTCTCAGCGGACGTGCTCTTTCCGCCAGCGCTCGATGCGCGCATGGTCACCGGAGAGAAGGACGTCGGGCACCTGCCAGCCGCGAAACTCGGACGGGCGCGTGTAGTGCGGGTACTCGAGCCGGCCGCCGAGCTCGGGCGAGAACGACTCCAGCTCGGCCGACCCCTCCGAAAGCGCACCCGGAAGGCGACGTGCGATCGCATCGACGAGCACCATGGCCGGCAGGTCGCCGTTCGAGAGCACGTAGGGGCCGATCGAGACCGCGTCGGTCGCGAGGTGCTCGACCACGCGCTCGTCGAACCCCTCGAAGCGCGCCGACAGCAGCGCGAGCCGCGGCTCCGACGCGAGCTCCTCGACGACCGCCTGGTCGAGCTGCCGTCCCTGCGGCGTCAACGCGACCACTCTCCGGCCGGGATCGCCGCCGTAGGCGGCATCGAGCGCGGCTGCGACGACGTCGACGCGCAGCACCATCCCGGCGCCCCCGCCGTACGGCTCGTCGTCGACCTGGCCGTTCCGGAGCGGGGTCGTCTCCCGGTACGAGAAGAGCCGGAGGTCGAGCTCGCCGCCGAGGACGGTGGCGACGGGGCGTTGTTCGGTGAGCCAGGCGAACGCATGCGGAACGAGGGTGAAGACATCGAGCTGCAAAGGCGGTCAGAGAGGGTCGCTGAACCCGCGGGCGACCAGGATACGGCGCGAGGCCAGGTCGATGTCGCGGATGCAGTCCTCGTGCAGCGGCAGCATCGCCCCGCCGTCGAGCTCGAGCGCGTCGTTGGCGACACCCGGGGCCACATCGACGACCTTTCCGAGCGGGCGGCCGGTCTCCTCCACCACCTCGAGCCCGATCAGCTCGAACACGTAGAACTCGTCCGCGCCGGTCGGCGGCAGCGATGCCCGCGCCACCTCGAGCGGCGCGCCGCGCTCCGCCTTGCGGTCGAGCCGGATCACCGGCCGGCCCCCGGCGATCTTCGACGCGAGCACCTCGACCGTCTCGCCCTCGAGCAGGAGCCTCGAGCCCGGCTCGAACCAGCGCGCGTCCTCGCTCGCCTGCTCGACGACGAACGAGCCGTCGAGCCCATGCGGCTTGCCCACACGGCCGACGCGAACCCGCTCGCTCATCCGCCGAACACCGCGACCGCCTCGTCGCGGGTGACCGCCCGGCGCAGGTTCTCCTCGACGAACCCCGCGGCGCCCGGCCAGTCGCTCGCGGACAGCGTGTCGATCGCGGCGTCGACATCGAAGCCGGTGCGGCGGAACGAGGGCTCACCGTCGTCGACCACGAGCCAGAACGCCGCGACCTCGCCCTCGTACGGCATGCCGACCGAACCGGCGTTGACGTAGGCGCCCCGCTGCTGCTGCATGTGCGTGTGCCCGCCGACGACGAGGCGCGCGTCGACGCCCTCGAGCAGCGCGGCGATCTTCTCGTCGCTGCTCGCGTCGGTGATGATCACCTCATCGCTCTCCGGCGTCGCGTGGCAGTAGAGGACGCCGTCGATCGCGACGGTCGCAGGCCAGCGCCGCTGCTCGTCGCACTCCGCCGCGCCGAGCTTGGCGACGAGCCGCTCGTCGGGCTCGCGCTCCGCGTTGCCGCGCACGAACGTCGCGTCCGGCACGCTCCGCGCGAGCGCGAGCGTCTCGACGGGAAACGGCCCGGCGACGAGGTCGCCCCCGAAGACGACGCCGTCGAAGCGTTCGCCGCCGAGCTCGCGGAGCACGGCCTCGAGCGCCCACGGCATGCCGTGCACGTCGTAGAGCGCCGCGACCTTCATGTTCTCAGTCGGCGTCGGCGATCTCGACGAGCACGCGCCGCCCCTCGCGGACGGCGCTCGCGCGCACGAGCGTACGGAGCGCGCGCGCGATCCTGCCCTGCCGGCCGATCACCTTGCCGACGTCGTCGGGCGCAACGTGGAGGACGAGCACGAGCGCGCCGTCCCGCTCCTCCGTCTCGACCGAAACGCGGTCCGGCTCGTCGACGAGCTCGCGCGCGAGGTACGCGAGCAGCTCCGCCAACCTACTTCTCGATTCCCTGCGCCTTGAGCAGGCGCGCGACGGCGTCGGTCGGCTGCGCGCCCTTCCCGAGCCAGTCCTTCACCTTCGCCTCGTCGAGGTCGATCGTCGACGGCTCGGTCTGCGGGTTGTAGCGCCCGACGATCTCCAGGAAGCGACCGTCGCGCGGCGAGCGCGAGTCGGCCGCGACGACGCGGTAGATCGGGTTTTTCTTCGAGCCCACACGCGTGAGCCTCAGCTTGACTGCCATTCCTCTCCTTATCTCCTTCCGCTCTTCCGTTTCTTGCGCTTCGACGACGCCTTGCGGGTGGCCGAGCGTCCGCCGCCATTCACACCGGCCTGGGGTGCGAGCCCCGGCATCTTGCCCTTTCCCATCTGCTTCATCATGCGCTCCATCTGCTTGCGCGCCTCGAGCAGCTGGTTCACCTGCTCGACCTGCGTGCCCGAGCCGCGCGCAATCCGCAGCCGGCGCTTGCCGTCGATCACGTGCGGCGTCGAGCGCTCGCGCGGCGTCATCGAGAGCACGATCGCCTCGACGCGCTTGAGCTGGTGCTCGTCGACGTCGACGTCCCCGAGCTGATCCTTCATGCCGGGGATCAGCTTGAGGATCCCGCCGAGCGGGCCCATGCGCCGCAGCATCTTGTAGGCGCGCAGGAAGTCGTCGAACGTGAACTGGCCTTGGCGCAGGCGCTTCTCCATCTCCGCCTGCTCGTCGTCGGCGACGGCGGCCTCGGCACGCTCGATCAGCGTGAGCACGTCGCCCATGCCGAGGATCCGCGACGCCATCCGGTCGGGATGGAAGACCTCGAGCGAGTCCGGCTTCTCGCCCGTCGTTGCGAACTTGATCGGCTTGCCGGTGACCGCCTTCACGCTGAGCGCGGCGCCGCCGCGGGCGTCCCCGTCGAGCTTCGTGAGGATCACGCCGTCGAACGCGACGCGCTCCTCGAACGCCTGCGCGACGGCGACGGCCTCCTGGCCGGTCATCGCGTCGAGCACCAGCAGGACGTTGTGCGGCTTCGCCTCGTCGCGCACGCGCGCGAGCTCGGCCATCAGGTCCTCGTCGATCTGCAGGCGGCCGGCGGTGTCGACGATCACGGCGTCGAGCCCGTCGGCGCGAGCGCGCTCGAGACCGCTGCGCGTCGCCTCGACCGCGTCCTTCGTGTCGGTGCGGTAGACCGGGATCTGGAGCTGCGCGCCGAGCTGCTCGAGCTGATCGATGGCGGCCGGCCGCTGCAGGTCGGCCGCGATCAGGCCCGGCTTGCGCCCCTCCTTGCGGAGGTAGAGCGCGAGCTTGGCAGCGGTGGTCGTCTTGCCAGCGCCCTGGAGGCCGGCGAGCAGGATCACCGTGAACTTGCCGTAGGCGAGCCCCGACGCGCCGGAGCCCATCAGCTCGGTCAGCTCGTCGTGGACCGCCTTCACGACCTGCTGCCCGGGGGTGAGGCTCTTCAGCACCTCTTCGCCGAGCGCACGCTCGCGGACGCGCGCGACGAAGTCGCGGACGACCGTCAGGTTGACGTCGGCCTCGAGCAGCGCGAGGCGGATCTCGCGCATCGCGCGCGAGATCGACTCTTCGTCCAGCCGACCCTTCTTGCGGAGGTCGCCGAGCGCGCTCTGGAGTGAATCCGAGAGGCTGTCGAACACGACCGCGCATGGTAGCCGCAGCCCCTCCCAGGCCCAACTAGCATCACGCGGATGTCCTACGCCGCCGCGACAGACCGCTACGACCGCATGCAGTACCGCCGGTGCGGTGATTCCGGGCTCAAGCTGCCCGTGATCTCGCTCGGGCTCTGGCACAACTTCGGCGCCGACCGGCCGCTCGAGACGAGCCGCGCGATCCTGCGGCGGGCGTTCGACCTCGGGATCACCCACTTCGACCTCGCGAACAACTACGGGCCGCCGTACGGGTCGGCCGAGGAGACCTTCGGCCGCGTGCTGTGCGACGATCTGCGCCCGTACAGGGACGAGCTCGTGATCTCGACGAAGGCCGGCTACGACATGTGGCCCGGCCCCTACGGCGAGTGGGGCTCGCGTAAGTACGTGCTCGCGTCGCTCGACCAGTCGCTCGCCAGGATGGGGCTCGACTACGTCGACATCTTCTACTCGCACCGCTTCGATCCCGACACGCCGCTCGAGGAGACGCTCGGCGCGCTCGACACCGCCGTCCGCCAGGGGAAGGCGGTGTACGCCGGCATCTCGTCGTACTCCGCCGCGAACACGCGCGAGGCGGCGGCGATCCTCCGCGAGCTCGGAACGCCGCTCCTGATCCACCAGCCGTCGTACTCGCTGCTCAACCGGTGGATCGAGCCCGACCTGCTCGACGCGCTCGGCGAGCTCGGCGTCGGCTGCATCGGGTTCTCGCCGCTCGCGCAGGGGATGCTCACCGACAAGTACCTCGACGGCATCCCGCCCGGCTCGCGTGCAGCCGCGAACACGTCGCTGTCGCCGGATCTGCTGACCGACGAGGCGATGACGCACATCCGCGCGCTCAACGAGCTCGCGCGCGGTCGTGGGCAGACGCTCGCGCAACTGGCCGTCGCGTGGACCCTGCGCGACTCGCGCATGACCTCGACCGTCGTCGGCGCCTCGAGCGTCGAGCAGCTCGAGGACACGCTGTCGGCGATCTCGAAGCTCGATTTCTCCGACGACGAGCTCGACGAGATCGACCGCTACGCCACCGACGCCGGCATCAACATCTGGTCGCGCTCTAGCTCCGCGTGAGCTCCATCTCGTACTGACGCAGGTCGAGCGTCGCACCGAGCTCGCGGAGCGCGTGCGAGGCCGGATCGTCCTCCGGGACGTTCACGTAGCTGAGTCGCTCGCCGCGCGCCCGCGCCGCCGCGAGCAGCTCGCGCGCGACCGACGCGTCGCGGGCTGCGAGCTGGCCGATGCCGACAGTTCCCTTCGTGACGCGGAAGAGCGCCGCGCCGCCGTCCACCTCGATCCGCTCGCATCCGGGCGGCATCGACGCGTCCTCGCGCTGCCACGGGACGTCGGCCTGGCCGAGAGGCTGCGGCTCGGCGTCGCGCACCGCGCCGGCCTCCACCTCGGCGACAAGCGTCCAGACCTCGAGCATGCGCCGCGTCACGAAGCCGAGCTGCTCGTAGAGCTTGCGCGCCGGTTCGTTCTGCTCGATCACCTCGAGCGTCACGCACGGCGGCGCCTCCTCGAGCACCGCCTCCATCAACGCACGGCCGATGCCGCGTCGGCGCGCCGACGGGATCACGCCGATACCGCCGATCCAGCTGCGCTCGCCGCGGACGGCGAGGTTTGCGAGCCCGACGGTCTCGTCGTCGTCGAACGCCACCCGCGAGCGGTCGAGGTCGATGTCCCACCGCGCGACGACATCGTCGAACGTGGCGGCGTCCATGTGGAACGGCACGAAGTACTCCTCGTACCCGCGCGTGAAGAGATCGGCGAGGAACGCCGAGTCGAACGCCGATGCCCGCTCGAGCCTCAACTGGCGACCAGCGCGCGTGCGAAGTCGTCGGCGTCGAACGGCCTGAGGTCGTCGAGGCCCTCGCCGACGCCGACGAGCTTTACCGGCAGCCCGAGCTCGTAGGCGATCGCGACGGCGATGCCGCCCTTCGCCGAGCCGTCGAGCTTCGTGAGCGCGACGCCGGTGACCTCGACAGCCTCGGAGAAGAGCCGCGCCTGCACGAGCCCGTTCTGGCCGGTCGTCGCGTCGACCACGAGCAGGGTCTCGTGCGGCGCTCCGTCGAGACGCCCCGCGATCACGCGGCGCACCTTGGTGAGCTCGTCCATCAGGTTCGATTGCGTGTGCAGGCGGCCGGCGGTGTCGACGATCACGACGTCGCCGCCGGCGCCGATCGCGTCGTAGGCGACGGCAGCCGGGTCGGCGCCGCGCTCGCCGCCGACGAACGTGGCCTGGGCGCGGCCCGCCCAGATCTCGAGCTGCTCCTCGGCCGCGGCCCGGAACGTGTCGGCGGCGCCGAGCGTCACCGACCGACCGTGCTCGTGCAGCTTGCTCGCGAGCTTGCCGATCGTCGTCGTCTTGCCCGTCCCGTTGACGCCGACCACGAGGATCACGGCGGGCGCGTGTGCGACGTCGAGCATCGCCGGCTCGCCGAACAGCGCCGCCACCTCCTCGACGAGCGCCGCGTTCAGCTCCGCCAGGTCCTGCCGGGCCTCGAGGCGGCGCACGATCTCCGCGGTCGCGCGAACGCCGACGTCCGCGTAGAGCAGCGCCTCCTCGAGCCGCTCCCACGACGCGTCGTCGGACGGGTCGAACGCGACGGCCTGGAGCTGCTCGGTCAGCGCGCGGCGCGACTTGCCGAGCGAGTCGCGCAGGCGGCCGAAGAAGCCCCGCGACTCGTCGGCCGATTCCGGCGACGCGGCGTCGTCGCCCAGCAGCTCGCTCCAGCTCCGCGCCATCAGCGACGCACGTTAGCCGCCGGTGCCAGGCACCACGGTGCCTGGCACCGGTTCTCGAACCTATGCCGCGCGGCGGTCCGAGGCGAGGCAGCCGAGGAGCGCGGCGGTGCTCGCGACGGCGATGCGGCCGCTCGTCGCGAAGACGTCCGGCGGCCAGTCGTGCCGGAGACCGGTGCTCCGCGTGAACCACCCTCCCGCCTCGCGCTCCACGAGCAGCAGCTCGACCATCGCTCCGTCGAGGGCGAGGCACGCTTCCACGGGGACCGCTTCTGGTCGATCCAGTCGAGCTCGAGCTCGTCGACCCGCGCCCAGCCCGGTGCCGGATAGAGCAGGTCGAGGTCGGCGTGCTCGCCGGGCGCCCGCAGGCCGCGCAGTTCCTCGCCCCAACCGCCGCACACCCACGTCCGCACTCCGTGCGCGGCCAACAGGTCGACCGCCCGCAGCACGAACGCGAGGTCGGTCACGCCGTCGCCGCGGCCTCCTCGTCGCGCGGAAGCCGGCGCGACACGATCTGCGACACGCCGTCGGCTCCCATCGTCACGCCGTACAGCACGTCCGCCGCCTCCATCGTGCGCTTCTGGTGCGTGATCACGATGAACTGGGCTCGGTCGGCGAAGCGCCGGAGCAGCGCGGTGAAGCGGCCGATGTTCGTGTCGTCGAGCGCCGCCTCGACCTCGTCGAGGAGGTAGAACGGGCTCGGCCGCGAGAGGAACAGCGAGAAGAGGAAGGCGATCGCGCCGAGTGCCTTCTCGCCGCCCGAGAGCAGGCTGAGGCGCTGCACCTTCTTCCCCGCCGGCCGCAGCTCGACCTCGATGCCCGGCTCCTCACCCTCCTCCTCGGGCTCGGTGAGGATCAGCCGCCCGTGCCCACCCGGGAAGAGCGTCGCCGAGACCTCGTCGAAGTGGCGCTGCACGGCGTCGAACGTCTCGGCGAACCGCGTCTCGACCGTGCGCGTCAGGTCGTCGCGCAGGCGCTCCAGCTCCTCGAGGCTCCGCTCGAGGTCGGCGCGCTGCTCGGACAGCTCGACGAGCCGCTCCTTCTCCGTCTCGTATTCCTCCTTCGCCAGCGGGTTGACTTGGCCGAGCGACTCGCGCCGCCGCTCGGAGCGCGCCAGCTTCTCGGCGAGCGCGTCACGGTCGTCCCCCTCTGCCGGCTCCGCGCCGGCGGACGCCAGCCTGCGCTCGGCCTCGTCGCGCTCGGCGTCGATCCGCGCGAGCTCGATGTCGATCGCGGACAGGCGGTCGCCTGCCTCCGCCGCGGAGCGGCGCAACTCGACCTCGTCGGCTCCGAGCCGGCGCAACTCGGCGCCGAGCTCGCCGGTGCGGGCCGCCTGCGCCTCGACGCGCGCGCGGAGCGGCGTGTCGAACCGGTCGACCTCGACGGCGAGCGCCGCCTCCAGCCGCTCCGCGCCCGCGAGCAGGTGCTCGAGCACGATCCGGTCCGGGCGCCGCGAGCGGCCGCCGTGAGCCTCCGTCACCCTGCGCGCCGCCAGCCGCGCCCGCTCCGCGGCCTCCTCGGCCGCACGAGCGCGTCCCTCGGCGATCACCTGCAGTTCCTCTGCGCGTGCGAGCGGCGGCTCGCCGCCGGCCGGCGCAGCCGCGACGCGGCCGTTCGCGCGACGCTCGGCGGCCCCGGCGCGCTCGTCGTGGCCGGCGGCTGCATGGCGCAGCTCGGCCTCGCGCGCGGCGATCGCGCGCAGATCGTCGGCGAGGCGCCCCGCCTGCTCCGCAAGCGGGGTCTCGAGGCGCCCGGCGGCGGCAGCCGCGACACGCAGCGTCTCGTCGAGCCGTTCCGCGACAACAACCAGCCGCTCGAGCTGCGCGGGCTGCGCGCGGCGAATCCGGCGCAGATGCGCGACCGGCGCGAACGCGCGCGCAGCTTGCGCGGAACGCTCCTCGGCGGCCGCCGCCTGCTCGCGGGAGCGCTCGGCGCGCGCCGCGAGCTCTTCGACCTCAGCGGCCAGCTCGCGCCGGCGCGTGTCGAGCTCGAGCAGCACCGCCTCGGCCGTCTCGCCGGCGAACCAGAGCTCGCCCCGCTGGGGATCCCAGCCGAGGCCGTCCTCGGTGACCGCCGGGACGCGCGACGCCAGCAGCAACTCGCGCGAGACGACAGGCAGGCGCGCGAGCGTGCGCGGGTCGCGGCCGACGAGGACGCGCACCGAGCCGAGCCCGGCTTCACGTGCGCGCTCGACGAGCGCGAGCCCCTGCTCGGCGTCGGACGCGAGCACGGCGGACGCCAGGTGCCCGAGCGCCGCGGCGACGGCGCGCTCCCGGCCGGCCTCGATCTCGACGTGCTGCAGCGCAAGCTGCTCGCCCTGCTCGGCGAGGGCGCGCGCCGCCGGCGGAAGGCCCTCCCGCTCCGCCAACGACTGTTCGAGCGCCGCGAGGCGCTCGCGGGCAAGCCCGACTCGCGCCTCGACGTCTTCCTGTTCGCGGCGCGCGGCGCGCGCCGCGGCGTCGGCCCCGTCGGCGGCGCGGCCGAGCTCGTCGGGCGTCGGGCCGGTCGAGCTGCGTGCATCGCGCAGCTCGACGCGCAGCTCGGCGAGCAGGCGCTGCGTCGACTCCTGCCGCACCGCAACGTGCTGTGCCGCGCCGCGCAGCGCGAGCAGCGAGTCGCGCCGCGACCCCGTCAGCAATCCTTCGGCCGCGCTCCGGCGGCCGAGCACGTCGTCGAGCTCGATCGTGAGCTCACGCTGCGCGCTCCGCTCGGCGGCGACGACGAGCGCCCACTGCGTCTCGGCCTCGAGCTGCGCGCGTGCCGCCTCGGCCGCGGCGGACTGCGCAGCCGCCGCCGTCTCGCGCGCCCCCGCCTCGAGCTCGGCCGACGCGCGCGGGTCGTGGGCCTCCGCCGCCGCGAGCTCCCCGCGCAGCCCGGTGACGAGCGTCGCCGCCGCCTCGCGCCGCAGCGCGATCCGTTCGCCACTCGACGCGAGCCGGTAGAGCGCGGCGGTCGTTCCCTCGCGGGCGCCGGCGGCGTCGGTGAGCTCGACCTCCGCGCGCTCGCGCGCGGTGACCAGCTCGCCAATCTTTCCATCCAGCAAAGCGCGTGCCTCGGCAGCAGCGACGCGGCGCTCGTCGGCGCCCGTGCGGCGCTCGGCGAGCGCGGCGAGATCGAGCGTCGCGATCGCGGCCCGAAGGCGCGCGATCTCCTCGCCGAGCTTCTCGGCGCGCTCGGCCGCCGTCGCTTGCAGGGCGAGGGGGCGCAGCCGCTTACGCACCTCGTCCTCGAGGTCGCGGGCACGGTCGACCTGGATGCCGACGCGTGCGAGCTTCAGCTCGGCGCGGTGCCGGCGGCGCTTGAAGCGCCCGAGCCCCGCCGCTTCCTCGACCAGCTCGCGCCGCTCGACCGGCTTCGAGTTGAGCACCGTCTCGACACGGCCCTGCGAGATCACCGAGCGCAGGCCGCCGCCGAGCCCGACGTCGGAAAGCAGCTCGACGAGGTCGATGCGCCGCACCGCCGCGCGGTTGACGAGGTACTGACCCTCGCCGCCGCGCTGCAGCCGCCGCGACACCGACACCTCGCTGAACGGCAGGTCGGGCCACGCGCCGTCGGCGTTGTCGAAGAGCAGCTCGACCTCACACAGGTCGATCGCCTGGCGGCCGCTCGAACCGGCGAAGAGGACGTCGTCGGGCTTCTCGGCGCGGAGCTCGCCCGGGCTCATCGAGCCGGTCGCCCAGAGGATCGAGTCGGAGACGTTCGACTTGCCCGAGCCGTTCGGGCCGACGACCACCGCGACGCCCGGCTCGAGGCGGATCTCGACAGGGTCGACGAACGACTTGAAGCCGCGCAGGGATATCGCCTTCAGGTGCACGCCGAAGAGAGAGGCTAGCGGCCGTCCCGGATGGGCCAGTCGGGGTCGACGACCAGATCCTCGAGCCCGCGGATCAGGAGCTCGACCCCGAAGGCGAACACGCCGCGCGGACGGAGGCCGGCGCCGTGCGGCGCCGCCGCCGCGTAGTGGGGGAAGGCGTCGCGGTCGACCACCGAGGCGCCGTGGCGCCAGATCGGCGCCAGTGCGTCCTCCGAGAAGCGCGCAAGCAGGACGCCGTCGAGGAGCAGCACGAGCGTCTGGTAGGCGAGCAGCGCTCGCTCCGGAGGCAGGCCGGCGTCGGCGAGCGCCGCGAGGATCTCCTCGATCGGCGCGAAGTCCTGGTGCACCCAGTCGCGCCGGCGGTAGAGGATCGCGAAGCCGCCGGGATGGCGATCCTGCAGCTCGGCCCAGGAAGAGACGACCCGGCGGACGCGCTCCGCCCAGGGCGCATCCGCCTCGCGCTCGAGCTGCAGCTCGTCGAGCACCAGCGCCGCGACGGCGCCGAGCAGCTCCTGCTTGCTCTTGAAGTAGACGTAGAGAGCCATCGCCTCGACGCCGAGCTCGCGGCCGAGCCGCCGCATCGTCACTGCGTTCGCTCCCTCACGGTCGGCGAGCTCGAGCGCCGCGGCGGCGATGCGCCCGGCGACACGGTCACGGAGCTCGACGCCGCGAGCGGTCGCCGGCTCGCAACGATCAAGGTCGGCTCGAAGCCGGTCGGCCTCGCCGTCGCCG
This sequence comes from Gaiellaceae bacterium, assembly GCA_035473635.1. Lineage (GTDB taxonomy): Bacteria > Actinomycetota > Thermoleophilia > Gaiellales > Gaiellaceae > PALSA-600. The sequence continues at coordinate 34,713 of DATIOD010000041.1, forward strand.
GCGGCGACCTCTGGGTGCTGAGCCAGGCGGACGGGACCGCGTCGATCGTCGACCTCGCGACAGGCACGGTCGACGCGACGGTGCAGCTGCAGCCCGGCGTCGGCTTCGCGGCCTTCGGCGCCGGCTCGGTTTGGGTGCCCGGCTTCATGGGGTCCTCGAGCGTCGAGCGGTTCGATCCGTCGACGCGTCAATCGGTGGCGACGATCGCGGTGGGCAAGTGGCCGATCGAGCTCGCCTTCGGCGCCGGTTCGGCGTGGGTCGTGAACGGGGGCCCGGGCACGATCTCCCGCATCGACGTGGCGACGAACGCCGTCACGGCGACGATCAAGGTGCCGGCCGAGCCGACCGGGATCACGTTCGCGCGCGGCCGCGTCTGGGTCGCGAGCATCGTCGGCGGGAACGTCTCCGCGATCGACCCCCGTACGAACAAGATCGTCGGTGCGATCAGGATCGGTGGGGGCCTTCGCGACGTCGCGGTGTCGGGCCGCGATCTGTGGGTCGCCGACTACGACCTCGGCGAGGCGGTGCGGGTCAAGCTGCGGTAGCGGTTCCTCTCGCCGGACGACGTCGGGATCAGCCCGTCGGCGGAGACGCAGAGCCTGCATCGCCGGCTTCTGCGCTGAGCGCCTCGAGCGCCTGCGCGGCAGCGGCCTGCTCGGCATCCTTCTTCGACAGGCCGGTGCCGGTGCCGAGCGTCTGCTCCTCGATCACGGCGGCGGCGGTGAAGTTGCGCAGGTGCGGCGGGCCCTCGACGTTCAGGACGACGTAGGAGACCGACCGGCCGCTGCGCGCGAGCTGCTCCTGGAGCTCGGTCTTGTGGTCGACGTGCGTGTTGACCGCGTACTCGATGCGCGGGTCGAACGCCTCGACGATCGCGGGCTCGATTCGCTCGAACCCGTGCTCGAGGAAGAGCCCGGCGAGCGCGGCTTCGAGCACCGCCGCGAGCACGTTGCGGTTCTGCGAGAGCCGAGACGCCTCCTCGTCGGTGAGGCTGTTCGCGGCAGCGCGCAGCCGCTCGCCGAGGCCGAGCTCGCGCGAGACGACGGCGCAGCTCGCGCGCGAGACGACGTGCGAGCGCACCTTCGCCATCCGGCCCTCGGCGAAGTCCGGGTAGCGGTCGTAGAGCGCCCGTGCGACGGCGAGCTCGAGCACCGAGTCGCCGAGGAACTCGAGGCGCTCGTATGAGGCGCTCCGGTCTTCGGCCCAGGACGCGTGCGTGAAGACGGCCGCCGCCCGCTCGGGCGGCAGGGCGTCGATCAGGACCCCGAGTCGAGTCGTGCTACTGGTGCGTGGTGACGTAGTCGACGGCTTGGCCGACGGTCGTGATCTTCTGCGCATCCTCGTCGGAGATCTTGATCCCGAACTGGTCCTCGAGCTCCATGATCAGCTCGACGAGATCGAGCGAGTCGGCATCGAGGTCGTTCTGGAACGACGCCTCCTCCGTGATCTGGTCGTCCTCGACTCCGAGCTGCTCCTTCAGGACATCCTTGACGCGCTCGAACACCTCTTCACGCGACGCTGCCATGTCACCTCGTCAAAGTTGGGGGGCCGAAAAATCCGGGCGATCATACACGGACGCGCTCGGGCAGCCGCTCGGCGAGCAGCTCGACTACCCGGTGATCGACGCCCCGCGAGGCGAGGCGGATCGCGTTGGCGATCGCTCGCCGCGACGAGTTGCCGTGGGCGATCACGGCGAGCCCCCGGAGGCCGAGCAGGTAGGCGCCGCCGTACGTCTCCGGATCGAGCCGCGTGCGGAGGCGCCGCGTGGCGGGCTTGATCAGCAGTCCGCCGAGCTTGCCGCGGAAGGTGGCGGTGACCTCGGTGCGCACCGAGTCCAGCAGCTCGCGGATCGTCCCTTCGAGGAGCTTCAGCGCGATGTTGCCGGTGAAGCCGTCGGCGACCACGACGTCGGCGGCGCCGCGTAGCAGGTCGCGGCCCTCGGCGTTTCCGGCGAAGTTGAGGCGGTCGCCTTCCTCGCGCAGCAGGCGCAGCGCCTCGAGCGTGAGCTGGCTTCCCTTCTCGTCCTCCTCGCCGATCGAGAGCAGGCGCACCTCGGGGCGGGGCACGCCGAGCACCTCCTCTGCGAAGACCGACCCCATGTGGGCGAACTGCACGAGGTGCTCGGGGCGGGCATCCGCGTTCGCGCCCGCGTCGAGCAGCACGGAGGGACCGCGGCGGGCGGGGATCGTCACGGCGAGGCCCGGCCGCTGCACGCCGGAGAGGCGGCGGAGGTGCAGGAGCCCGGCTGCGAGCATCGCACCGCTGTTCCCGGCCGACACGACCGCGTCGGCGTCGCCCTCGGCCACCGAGCGCACCGCGGCGACCAGGCTCGAGTCGGGTTTGGCGCGCACCGCTTCGGCGGGCTTCTCCGCCATGTCGATGCGCTCCCGCGCCTCGACCAGCTGCAGGCCCATCGGGTCGAGCCAGCGCGGCCCGTACAGCACGACGTCGATCCCGTCGGCAGCTGCATCGACCGCACCGAGAACCACTTCGCGCGGCGCGTTGTCGCCACCGAGCGCATCGACGGCGATACGCGGCATCCGCGGGAGTTTACGGATGGAGCCGGAGCGGCTCGACCTCGCGGCCCTTATAGGTGCCGCAGGTCGGGCAGACGCGGTGCGGGCGCTTCGGCGAGCCGCACTGCGGGCAGGTGTTGACGCGAGGCGCCTCGAGCGCGTGCTGCGCGCGGCGCTGGTCGCGGCGGGCCTTCGACGTCTTTCTCTTCGGAACGGCCATCGGCGGAGCAGTGTAGCCTGGTCCCCGAGCCCCCGGGCTCGGCTTATGCGGGTCCTCTAGGTCGCATACCAGCGTCTTTCGCCCTTCCGACCGAAGGAGGACCGCCCGTGCCGGGCTCCCTGCACGCCCACGACATCTCGAAGAGCTACGCCGCCCGGGCGGTGCTCGGGCGCGTCTCCCTGCTCGTCTCGCCGGGCGACCGGATCGGCGTGGTCGGCCCGAACGGGATCGGCAAGTCGACGCTCCTCCGCGTGCTCGCCGGCCTCGAGCGGCCCGATGCCGGGCGCGTCGTGCGCAGCGGCACGGTCGGCTACCTCCCGCAGGAGGTCGAGGCGCGGCCGGGCGAGACGGTGCTCGCGCACCTCGCGCGGCGGACCGGGGTCGGAGACGCCGAGGACGAGGTCGACGCGCTCGCCGCGCGGCTGGACGCCGAGCCGGACCTTGCCGGCGCGTACGCGGACGCGCTCGACCGGTTCCTCGCGCTCGGCGGCGAGGACTTCGCAGCGAGGACGCGCGCGACGCTCGCGGACGTCGGCCTCCACGGCCGCACCGACGCCGCGCTCGCATCGCTTTCGGGCGGCGAGGCCGCGCGCGTCTCGCTCGCAGCGATCCTGCTCGCCCGCTTCGACGTCTTCCTGCTCGACGAGCCGACCAACAACCTCGACTTCGAGGGGCTTGAGCGGCTCGAGCGGTTCCTCGACGAGCTCGCGGCCGGGGTCGTGCTCGTCTCGCACGACCGGGCGTTCCTCGACCGCACCGTCACGCGGGTGCTCGAGCTGGAGGCGGAGACCGGCCGGGTTCACGAATACGCCGGGGATTGGAGCGACTACGCGGCGGAGCGCGAGCGGGCACGCGGCGTCCACGAGCGGGCCTACGCCGAGTTCGTCGAGGAGCGCGGCCGCTTCGAGACGCTGCTCGGCGAGCGGCGGACGCAGGCCCGCGCGGCGGGCGCCATGGCCGACCGCCGCGGGACGAACGCGCTCCGCTCGAAGGTCAAGCAGGCGAAGCAGCGCCTGGCGCGGCTCGAGCAGGTCGACAAGCCGTGGTCGCCGTGGGAGCTCCGCCTCGAGCTGGCGCCGGCGCCGCCCGTCGGCCTGCTGGTCGAGCTGCGCGGCGCGGTGGTCGAGCGCGGCGGCTTCACGCTCGGCCCGCTCGACCTCGAGCTCCACTCCGGCGACCGGCTCGCGGTCGTCGGCCGCAACGGCTCCGGGAAGACCACCCTGCTCCGCGCGCTGCTCGGCGACCTGCCGCTCGTACGCGGGGCGCGGCGCACCGGCCGAGCGGCCGTCTTCGGCGAGCTCGACCAGGTGCGCGCCACCTTCAGGGGCGAGCTGCTCGCCGACTTCGCCGCCGCATCGCAGCTCCCGCCGACCGAGGCACGGACGCTGCTCGCGAAGTTCGGGCTCGGCGCCGACGACGTCTCGCGGCCGGCGCCGGCGCTCTCGCCCGGGGAGCGGACCCGTGCTGCCCTGGCGCTGTTCGCGGCGCGCGGTGTCAACTGCCTCGTGCTCGACGAGCCGACGAACCATCTCGACCTGGAGGCGATCGAGGAGCTCGAGCGCGCCTTGAGGGTCTACCGGGCCGGGCTGGTCGTCGTCACCCACGATCGGCGCTTCCTCGAGCAGCTCGACGTGACTCGTACGATCGAGCTGTGACGATCGCCGAGCTCGAGCCCGGGCACTGGCCCGATGTCGCGCGGATCTACGAGGAAGGGCTCGACCTCGGCACGTTCGAGGAGGACGTCCCGTCGTTCGACGAGTGGGACGCAACGCACCTCCCCGCGCCGCGGCTCGTCTCGCTCGAGGACGGCCAGGTCACCGGCTGGGCCGCGCTCACGCCCGTCTCGCGCCGTGAGTGCTACCGCGGGGTCGCGGAGGTCTCCGTCTACGTGGCGCGCGCCGCGCGCGGCCGCGGCGTCGGAAAGGCGCTACTGCGGGAGCTCGTCCGCCGGGCCGACGAGGCCGGCATCTGGACGATCCAGGCCGGGATCCTCTCCGGCAACGACGCCTCGGTCGCGCTGCACGCCGCCTGTGGCTTCCGGGTGGTCGGGACGCGCGAGCGGATCGCGCGCAAGCGCGGCCAGTGGCGTGACGTCGTGCTGATGGAGCGGCGCTCAGACCTGGTCGCGTAGCGCCTCGAGCGCGGCCCAGCGGGGGTCGGCCTCGTGCTCCTCGTGCGTGTGCGGCTCGTCGGTCAGGTTCCGCCCGCAGACCGGACAGAGGCCGGCGCAGTCGGGCCGGCAGAGGATCTTGTCGGGCAGCGCGAGCGCGACGGCGTCGTGCGCCCAGCCCGAGACGTCGAGGTTCGCGCCGTGGACGTACGGCGTCGTCAGCTGCTCGTCGTCGGGCGACTCGGCCTGGTACTCGCGCGCCGAGATCGGAAGCTCGAGCACCGCGTCGCCGAGGCAGCGGTAGCAGGGCCCGAACAGGCGGGCCGTGAAGGCGATCGAGAACACCGTCCCCGTGGTGGCGCGCGAGATCTCGAACGCCACCGGCACCTTCTCCGGCACCGGCACGTAGCGCTGGCCGCCGAAGTCGAACGCCTGAAGCTCCACCTCGAGCTCGTCGCGGTAGGCCTCACCGGGACGGAGCTTCACCTGACGCAGGCTGAAGCTCGTCATAAGATGAGCGTAGCGAACGACCGGGAGCCCGAGCGGGAGGCGGTTAGTAGCCGGAGCTGACGCCCGTGCCTGCGCCGGTGCCCGCGCCGTCGTCCGAGAGGTCGACGGGGCCGATCCCCGCGACCACCGACTCCTGCGAGCGCTCGTGCAGCCGCTCCCGGCCGCGGCGCACCGCGGTCAGGAACCGGTCGAGGTTCGTCTCGAGCGTCGCCAGCATCCCGTCCGCCCAGTCCTCCATCTCGAGCCGCATCTCCCGGGCCTGCCGCCTGGCCTCGTCGATGATCTCCTGGCCCTGGCGCTCGGCGAGCTTGACGATCTCCGTCTGCGACGCCTCGCGAACGGCCTGCTCGCGGGCCTCGCCGAGGAGGCGGTCCTGCTCGCGCTTGGCCTCGCCCAGCATCTCCTGCCGCTCCTTGACGATCCAGCGGGCCTGCTTGATCTCCTCGGGGATGGTGGCCCGCATCTGGTCGAGGATGTCGTAGATCTCCTCGCGGTCGATGCGCACCTGGTCGGTGAGAGGGACAGCCTTGGCGTTGTGCACGAGGTCGTCGAGCTTGTCGATCAGAACGAGTACGTCCATCGCCGGAAGAGTATTACTCCTGGTCGGACAGCGGCGCCCCGCCTCGGCCGTCCGGGAAAAGCTCCTTCAGCCGCCGAGCCACGATGGGCGGCACGAGCTCCTCGACGTTGCCGCCGAACGAGGCGATCTCCTTGACGCCGCTCGAGGAGACGAAGCTGACCTGCGGGCTGGCCATCACGTAGACGGTCTCGATGTCCGGCGCGAGGTGCCGGTTGAGCTGGTTCATCTGGAACTCGTACTCGAAGTCGGAGACCACGCGCAGGCCCTTCACGATCGCGCGGGCGTCCCAGCGGCGGGCGAAGTCGACGACGAGCTCGCTGAAGACGTCGACCTCGACGTTCCTGATGTCGGCGAGCGCCTCGACCAGGAAGTCGACCCGCTCCTTGACCGGGAACATCGGCTCCTTGTGGTGCGGGTTGCCGACGACGCCGACGACGACGCGGTCGAAGATGCGCGACGCGCGCGAGATCACGTCGACGTGCCCGTTCGTGACGGGGTCGTACGTGCCGGGGTAGATCGCGGTGATCACGGTCGGAAGAGCGTAAGGCGTGCGGCGCCGTACGTGCGCGAGGTGGTTTGCTCGAGGCCCGGCGGGGCGGGCGCGTCGTCCCGCTTCGAGCTCTCGTAGACGAGCAGCCCGTCGGGGGCCACCAGCCGGGCGAGCTGCGTGGCGAGGCGGGCGCCGTCGAACCCGTAGGGCGGGTCGCAGAGCACCAGGTCGTAGGCCTTGCGGTCGGTCGCGATCGCCCGCAGGACGTCCTGGCAGAGGACGGTCGCGTGCAGGCCGAGCGAGTCGAGGTTCGCGTTGATCGCCCGGCAGGCCTCACGGTCGGACTCGACGAAGACGGCGCTCGCCGCACCGCGCGAGAGCGCCTCGAGCCCCAGCGCCCCCGATCCGGCGAACAGGTCGAGCACGTCGGCCCCGTCGACAGGGCCGATCAGGTTGAAGGCGTTCTCGCGCACCCGGTCCGACGTCGGCCGCGTCGAGGTGCCTTTCGGGGCCGTGATCCGCCGTCCCCGGTGCGTGCCGGCGATGATCCGCATCGACCGCATCCTGCCTCGACCCGGTGCCAGGCACCACGGTGCCAGGCACCACGGTGCCTGGCACCTGTTTGCGGGTTTCCCGCGGCGGGTCTGCTCGGGACTTCGGAAGCGGTCGCGGCCGACCGGCCTCACGCTCCGGGGAACGCAGGCAGCACGGACTGAACAAAAGGAGTCGCCACATGAAGACCCTCACACTGATGCTCGCCGGGGCCGCGATCCTGTCACTCGCCGCCGGCCAGGCATTCGCCCGCCCGGCACACACGCAGTCGAAGTCCGTCACGGTCGTCATGAAGGACCCGGGTTGTCACTGGTTCGCGGTCGGCGGCGCGTTCAAGACCACGCTCTCCGTCAAAGGCCCGATCCAGCTCCGCAACTTCGACGAGGCAGCGCTGAAGGTCGTCGGCCCGAACGGTGCGAAGCTCGACAAGGTCGGCAAGCAGCTCGCTCTCTCGCGCGGCGTCTACAAGATCACGATGGTGGGACAGGCGCCCGACGACAACCACCTGAAGCTCACCGTCACGTAGTCCCTCCGACGGTGCCAGGCACCATGGTGCCTGGCACCCGGGCTACGCACGCAGGTAGGCGAGCACCGCCTCGACGCGACGGTTGCGGGCACGGCTCTCGGTGAGGCCGAGCTTCTGGAGGATGCGGCGCACGTGGGTCTCGACGGTCTTCGGAGAGAGCCACAACTGCTCGGCGATGGACGCCGGCAAGCGCGGCTCGCTCGTCGTCGTGCGCTACGAGACGTGAGAGCTTCTCAAGCCTCGGGCGCGCCGCCGAGACGGTCGGCCTCGTCCTGCCACGGGCCGTCGATGTCGCGCAGCTCGCGCGCCAGGTCGCGTGCGCGCTCGATCAGGTCGCGGTCGGACCGCAGGCGCGTGAAGCGCAGGTCGCTCCACCCCGACTGGCGCGTACCGAGCAGCTGGCCCTCGCGGCGCAGCTCGAGGTCGGCCTCGGCGAGCTCGAAGCCGTCGCTCGTGTCGACGAGCGCCTGCAGCCGCGCCTGGGCGGTGTCGGTGAGCTCGTCCTTCGGCCGCGAGATCAGCAGGCAGTAGCTCTGCTCGGAGCCGCGGCCGACGCGCCCGCGCAGCTGGTGCAGCTGGGCGAGCCCGAACCGGTCGGCCTCCTGCACGATCATGATCGTCGCGTTCGGAACGTCGACGCCGACCTCGATCACCGTCGTCGCGACGAGCACGTCCAGCTCGCCGGCGGTGAACGCGCGCATCACGTCGCGCCGTTCGCCGGGCTTCAGGCGGCCGTGCAGGAGCCCGACGCGGTACCCGCGCAGCTCGGCGCGCTGCAAACGTTCGGCCTCGGCCTCGGCCGCGCGCGCGAGCCGGGTCTCCGACTGCTCGATCAACGGGCAGACGACGTACGCCTGACGGCCCGCGTCGAGATGGCGGCGAAGCCGCTCGTACGCCTCCGATGAGCGCTCGGCGCCGACCCATGCGGTGACGATCGGCTTGCGGTCGGCCGGCGGCTTCGCGATCTCGCTGACGGCGAGATCGCCGTAGATCGTCAGCGCGAGCGTGCGCGGGATCGGCGTCGCGGTCATGTGCAGCACGTGCGGCGAGCGGCCCTCGGCGAGCGCCTTCCGCTGCTCGACGCCGAACCGGTGCTGCTCGTCGACGACGGCGACTGCGAGATCGGCGAACTCGACCTCGCGCTGGATCAGCGCGTGCGTGCCGACCGCGACCTGCGCCTCGCCGGCCGCGATCGCGTCGCGCGCACGCTTGGAGCCGGCAGAGCCCGTGAGCAGGACGCAGCGCACGCCGACGGCGCCGCACAGCTCCTCGATCGTCAGGAAGTGCTGCTCGGCGAGCGTCTCCGTCGGCGCCATCAGCGCGCCCTGACGCCCGCTCTCGACGGCGCGCAGCAGCGCGTACAGCGCGACCACGGTCTTGCCGGAGCCGACATCGCCCTGCAGCAGGCGCTGCATCGGCACCGGCCGCGCGAGGTCGCCGTCGATCTGGGCGATCGCGCTCTCCTGGTGCGGCGTCAACGCGAACGGGAGCGCCTCGCGGTAGCGCACGATCAGCTCGCCCGGCGGCGGCAATGCAGCGGCGACCGCATCGTCGTCGTGCGCCCGCGCGACGGCGAGCTGGAGCGAGACGAGCTCGTCGAGCGCGAGGCGGCGGCGGGCGAGCTCGGCCTCGGCCTCGCCGCCGGGGAGGTGGATCGCGTGGAGCGCGTCGCGCCGCAGCGGCAGGTCGAGCGACGCGGGTAGCGGATCGCGGATCGCGTGCTCGTAGGTGTCGAGCGCAGAGCGCGCGAGCTCGCGCACGCGCCACGACGGCACCTGCTCGCTCGCGGGGTACACCGGCGCGAAGTCGGCGGTCGCGCGCGTCTCCCCGACGTCGTAGCTCTTGACGTCGAAGCCGTAGCGGCCGAGCTTTCCGCGGAGCCGGACGTGGGTGCCCGGCGACAGCCGCTCGAGCAGCCAGGGCTGGTTGAACCACGACGCCGAGATCGAGCCGCCCTCGTCCTCGACGCGCGCGGTGACGATCGTCCGGCGGCCGCCCAGCCGCCGTGACTTCACCTCGCGGACGACGCCGGCGATCGCGACCTCCTCGTCACCCCAGAGCTGCGAGATCGCGACCTCGTCGGCCGCCCGCTCGTATCGCCGCGGCACGTGCACGAGCACGTCGCCGACGGTGACGATCCCGAGCGCACGCAGCCGCTTCGCGAGCGTCGCGCCGATCCCCGGCAGGGTCTCCACGCCCTGCGCCAGGCGGTCGGCATGCCCGAAACCGCGCGGCCGGTCGAATCGGTCCTGGACCACACCTGCGAAACCCGCGTGCATCCGGGTCGTCGTTCCCACCGGGACCGAGTATAGGACCAGGACCGGCCGCTACGGTCTCAGGTCGTGAGGGCGATCCTGCTGACGCGCGAGTACCCGCCCGACGTGTACGGCGGCGCGGGCGTGCACGTCGAGTACCTCGCGCGCGAGCTCGCGCGGCGGATCGAGCTCGAGGTGCGCTGCTTCGGAGAGCCGCGCGACGGGGCCACGGCGTTCCGCCCGTGGAGCGAGCTCGCGTCTGCGAGCACAGCGCTCCAGACGCTGTCGGTCGACCTCGCGATGGCGGCGGACGCGGGCGGCGCGGACGTCGTCCACTCGCACACGTGGTACGCGAACCTCGGCGGCCATCTCGCGAAGCTGCTGCACGGCGTGCCGCACGTCGTGACCGCGCACAGCCTCGAGCCGCTGCGGCCGTGGAAGGCGGAGCAGCTCGGCGCCGGCGGGTATGCGCTCTCGTCGTTCTGCGAGCGAACCGGGATCGAGGCCGCCGAGGCGGTGATCGCCGTCTCCTCCGCGATGCGCGACGACGTTCGCACCGCCTATCCGGGCGTCGACCCGGCGCGCATCGAGGTGATCTACAACGGCATCGACACCGAGGAGTACCGGCCGGACGCAACGACCGACGCGCTCGAGCGGCACGGCGTCTCAGCCGAGCGCCCGATCGTGCTCTTCGTCGGCCGCGTCACGCGCCAGAAGGGCATCGTGCACCTGCTCGACGCGGCGCTCGAGATCGACGAGGGCGCGCAGCTCGTGTTCTGCGCCGGCGCGCCCGACGAGCCGGAGATCGAGCGCGCGACCCGCGAGCGCGTCGAGCGGCTGCGCGCGCACAGAGGCGACGTGATCTGGATCGAGGCGATGCTGCCGAAGCGCGAGGTGATCCAGCTGCTCTCGCACGCGACCGTGTTCTGCGTCCCGTCGATCTACGAGCCGCTCGGCATCGTCAACCTCGAGGCGATGGCGTGCGAGGCCGCGGTGGTCGCCTCGGCGGTTGGCGGGATCCCCGAGGTCGTGGTCGACGGCGAGACCGGCCTGCTCGTCCCGGTCACGCTCGACGCGGACGGCAATCCGACCGACCCGTCGCGCTTCGCCGCCGACTTCGCCGCGCGCGTGAACGAGCTGCTCGCCGACCCCGCGCGCGCGAAGCGGATGGGCGAAGCCGGCCGCCGGCGCGCGGTCGACGAGTTCAGCTGGGGCGCGATCGCCGACCGCACCGTCGCGCTCTACGAGCGGCTTGCCGGCTAGGACTCCGGCCGGCCTAGTCCTCGTCCTCGAACCAGAAGAACCCGACCGTCCCGGGCCCCGCGTGCGTGCCGACGACGGCGCCGAGCGTCGTCGCGATCTCGATCTGCGCGAGTGGGCGCGTGTGCTCGACGAGCTCGCGCAGCGCCTCCATGCGCTCCGGCGCGGCGGCGTGGGCGATCCCGATCTCGAGGTTCGGCGAGTCGGTCGAGGTCTCCTCGAACAGGGCACGGAACTCGGCGAACGCCTTCGCGTTCCCGCGGACGCGCTTCAGCGGCACCACCTCACCGTCTCGGATCGTGAGGATCGGCTTGACGTTCAGCAGGTTGCCCGCGAACGCGGCTGCGCGGCCGATGCGGCCGCCCTTCGCGAGGTACTCGAGCGTGTTGACGGTGAACAGCAGCCGGTGCCCCTTCTGGTAGCGCGCGACGAATGCGTCGATCTCCTCGTCGGTCGTGCCGCGCTCGAGCCGGTGCTGGATGCCGATCGCGAGCAGCGCGAGCGCCGCCGCCACGGTGCGCGAGTCGATGACCCGCACGACGTCACCTCCGAGCATGCCGGCCGCCGCCTCGGCGCTCGCGAAGGTTCCCGAGAGCGTCGACGAGATCTGCACCGAGAGGATCCGCTCGTACGTCGGCGCGAGCTCCTCGAAGACCGCGAGGAAGTCGCCCGGGGTCGGCTGCGACGTCGTCGGCAGCTCGGTCGCGGTCGGCAGGCGCTCGTAGAACTCTGCCGGTGTGATCTCGACGTAGTCGCGGAAGCTCTCCTCGCCGAAGCGCACGTAGAGCGGCACGATCCGGAAGTTGGGGTAGCGCTCGGGCGCCTCCGGGAAGTCGGCCGTCGAGTCGAGGACGACGGCCGTGTTCTCGGCGGTGAGCTTCATGACGCGGCAGCCTCGCACACGGCGACCACGAGCCGGTCGAGTGCCTCGTCCTTCGTGATGCACGCCACGGCGCCCGCCGCCAGCAGCTCGTCGATCTCGTCGGCCGCGATCGACGCTGTGAGGCAGATCACGCGCGTCCGCGGCGCGGCGCGCAGCACGGCGCGCGTCGTCTCGGCGCCGTTCATGCCGGGCATCCGGTAGTCGACCAGCACCACGTCCGGCTCGAGGCGCGC
>DATIOD010000042.1:0-20589 GCA_035473635.1 Gaiellaceae bacterium
GCCTCGGCGCACGACATCGCGGAGTGGATCCCGAAGCCGCGCGCGACGTAGTTGGCGGTCGCCACGACCCCGCGCCCGTGGGGGTCGCCCCCGACGACCAGCGGCACCGTCCGGAGCGCCGGGTCCTCGAGCTCCTCGACCGCGGCGAAGAAGGCATCGAGGTCGAGGTGGGCGACGATCACGCTGGGAGCGTAGTTTCGGTCGCTGCCGGGCCCGCTCTCCGCACGCGCCCCGGCGGGAAGCACGTAGGCTAGTGCGACATGCCGGAGACCAAGAACCCCCTCAACCAGCTCTCGTCCACGATCGAGTGGGCGTCGAAGAACCCCACGGCGTCGCGTCTGCTGCAGGGGGCGAACCAGCTCAAGGAGCGTGTCGACGACCTCTCGAAGAAGGTCCGCGGGATCGACGCGCTCGAGGAGAAGGTCGCGTCCCTGGAGAAGCGGGTCGCGGCGATCGAGAAGCGGGCGCGGCGCGCCGCCAAGCCCAAGCCGGAGACGTCGACCGGCGCGGGCCCGACGGCCGGCTAGCTCGGCACGCGCACCCGCAGTGCGCCGGGGACGACCTCGAACGCTGCAGGCGTCGTCCCGACCTGCTCGCCCTCGACCTCGATCGGCAGATGCTCGTCGGCATCGACCCGGACGCGGGCGCTGCGGAGGATCTCGACCTTCGGGTGCGTCGTGTGGCCGCCCCTGTAGATCTTCGGCGCCGTGGTCAGGAAGTCTGCCTTCGACACGTCGCCGATGAGCACGACGTCGAACAGCCCGTCGTCGGGCTTCGCGTCCGGCGCGAGCTTCATGCCGCCGCCGTGCCACACGCCGTTCGCGACGATCACGTCGTGCATGCGGCCGCGGCGTTCCTCGCCGTCGGTTGTGACGGTCACCTCGGTGTTCTCCCACGAGAGGAACACGCGGGTGAGCGCGTAGAAGAAGGTCACCCGGCCGCCGAGCGCCTTCGACATGCCGTTCGCCCGCTGCGCGACGGCGCCGCTCATCCCCACGGTGCCGACGTTCGCGAACCAGCGCTGCGCGTCCTCGCCGCTCCACGTGCGGTAGGACACGCGGCCGGCGTCGACCACCCGTGTCGCTCCGCCGTGTGCGACGCGCACGGCCTCGTCGAAGCGCTTCGGGAGGTCGTACGTGCGGCCGAAGTCCATCCCGGTGCCGAGCGGGATCGTCGCGAGGTCGACGTCGCGTCCGGCGATCCCGTTCACGACCTCGTTCAGGGTGCCGTCGCCGCCGACCGCGACGACGAGCGTCGCGCCGCGGTCGACCGCCTCCCCGGCCAGCGCGATCAGATGCCCGGCGTGCTCGGAGAAGAGCGTCTCGCCCTCGAGGCCGAGGCGCGCAGCGCGGTGCGCGAGCTCGGGCCAGCGGCGTCCCGTGCGGCCGTTGTCGGACGCTGGATTGACGAGGAAGACGACGTCGGGCATCGACCGACGGCGCGGGCTCAGTCGGAGACGGCGACGTCGAGCGCGATGCGCGTCATCCGGTCGACCGCCGCTCGGAGGTCGTCGTCGCTGATCCTCGTGAACTCACCCTCGACGACGATGTCGGAGACGGTGAGCAGGCAGCAGCTCTCGACGCCTCGGAGCGCGGACAGGGTGAACAGCGCAGCGCCCTCCATCTCGACCGCGAGGATGCCGCGCTTCGACCAGCGCTCGTACTGGCCGTCGTCCGGGTTGTAGAAGAGGTCGCTCGAGACGATCGGGCCGACGTGCAGCGGCAGGCTCTGCTCCTTCGCCGCGTGCACGGCGCCGTGCACCAGGCTCCACGAGGCAGTGGGGCAGTGCGGCTCGTTGCCGACCAGATGCGACGCGGTCGAGTCGGCAGGCACCGCCGTGAGCGCAACGATCAGGTCGCCGAGCGCGTGGTGCGGCTGCAGGCCGCCGCACGTGCCGACACGAATCAGCTTCTTGCAGCCGAGCTGGATCAGCTCCTCGAAGACGATCGTCGCGCCGGGGCAGCCCATCCCGGTTCCCTGCACGGACACGGGCTTGCCGTCGTAGGTGCCCGTGTAACCGAGCAGCCCACGCTCGGCATTTCGCTGCACGACGTCTTCGAGATAGGTCTCGGCGATGTACTTCGCCCGGAGCGGATCTCCCGGAAGCAGGACCGCCTCTGCGTATTCGCCGGGTTCGGCGCGGATGTGTATCGGCATGGCGCCGGACTCTATAGAACACCTCCGGTGCGACCCTTCGAGCCGACGACGCCGCAGGTGCTCGAGTTCTGCGCCGCCTCGCCGGTCGAACGCGTCTTCCTCGAGGACGTCGCGCGCCGCGGGCTCGGTCGCTTCTCGGCGGTCACCGCACGCAACCGGGGAATCACCGCGCTGTGCCACTCGGGCGTGAACATCGTCCCCTCCGGGACCGGCTGCGGCGTGTTCGCGCGGCTCGCGGCGAGGTCCGACGCGCGCATGCTGATCGGAGAGCACGGGGCGGTGACGGAGCTCTGGGAGGAGGCGGCGACGCGTTTTCCCTCACCGCGCGAGGATCGCCCGGGGCAGCCGGTGTACACGATGCGCCTGCCGCCGCCGCCGGGCGGCACGGGGCTGCGCGCCGCGACGCCGGCCGACGTCGCGCGGCTCTTTCCCGCCTGCGCGGCAGCGCACGAGCTCGAGCTCGGCATCGACCCGCTCGCCGGGGACGCCGAGACGTTCCGGTGGAGAACCGCCGCCCAGGTGGACGAGGGACGCTCGTGGCTCTGGCTCGAGGACGGCGTGATCCGCTTCAAGGCGGAGGCCTCCGCGTGGACGCCGCATGCGGTGCAGCTGCAGCAGGTCTGGGTCGACCCGGAGTCGCGCGGCCGCGGCGATGCCGCGCGGGGCCTGGCCGACCTGATCCGGCTGCTGCTGGAGACGACGCCGGTCGTGACGCTGTTCGTCCGCTCCGAGAACCTGCCCGCGATCCGCCTGTACGAGTCGGTCGGGATGCAGCAGGAGCTCGCCTACCGGAGCGTGCTCTTTTGAGACGCGGCTTCACGACGTTCGCCGGGATCGTCGCGCTCGCGTGGATCGTCCGCTGGGCGGCGCACGAGGTCGCTTCGGTGCTCGCCCGCCGGCGGCGCTGATGTTCTTCAGCCCTGCAACACTGTGCGCTTGGAGCTGCTCGACCGGATCGAGGCGCACATCAGGCGGCACGAGCTGGTCGCGCCGGGCGGCGAGGTGCTCTGCCTCGTCTCGGGCGGCGCCGACTCGACCTGCCTCCATGACGCGCTCGGCCGCCTCGGCTATCGCGTGTCGGCGCTGCACGTCGACCACGGGCTGCGCGGCGCCGAGTCCGACGAGGATGCACGCTGGTGCGCGGAGCGGTTCGGCGCCGAGGTCGTGCGCGGCGACGGTCCGAGCAGCGAGGCCGGGTTGCGCGACACGCGCTATTCGTTCCATCGCGACCGGCTGCGCGCGACCGGGCACACGCTCTCCGACCAGGTCGAGACGATCCTCTACCGGCTCGCGTCCCGCGGCACGACGGCGGGGATCGAGGCGCGCCGCGCGGACGGCGTCGTCCGCCCGTTGCTCTGCGTCTGGGGCGAGGAGACGCGCGCGTACTGCCGCGACCGCGGCCTGCGCTGGCGCGATGACTCCTCGAACGATGCGACGACGCGCGGCCTGATCCGTCGCGAGCTCGTCCCGCTGCTCGAGCGCGTGCACCCGGACGCGCGCGAGAACGTCCTGCGCGCGCTCGACCGGCGCCGCACCCTCCCCCCGGCGCTCGAGGAACTGCTCGACGCGCCGGTCGGCTCGAAGCGCGTCGACCTGGGCGGAGGGGTACAGGCCGTGCGCGAGCACGACCGCCTCTGGCTCGAGCGGGGGCCCGCGACGTTGGACGTTCCCGTCGACTGGGGCCCGTGGCGCATCGAATCGCGCCTGCCGGGGCTTAGGGTACGGGGGTGGCGCCCGGGCGACCGTCTTGCCGGGCGGGCGAGAAAGATCCAGGATGTGTTCGTCGACGCGAAGATCCCACGTTCCGATCGGGAAGGCTGGCCGCTCGTCGTCCGCGGCGACGAGGTCGTGTGCGTGCCCGGGATCGTCGACTGCGAGGGGGTGACCGCGAGCCGTGTCGACGACTGAGGTCGAAGCAGGCGTCGGCGAGATCCTGATCGGCGCGGAGGAGCTGCAGGCGCGCATCAGCGAGCTGGGCGCCGAGATCTCGGCCGACTACGAGGGACGCGAGCTGCTGCTCGTCGGGGTGCTCAAGGGCGCGGTCTTCTTCATGGCCGACCTGATGCGCAGGATCTCGGTCTCGTGCGAGATCGACTTCATGGCGATCTCGAGCTACGGCGCGTCGACGGACTCATCGGGTGTCGTCCGCATCCTGAAGGACCTCGACCTCAACATCGACGGCCGTCACGTGCTGGTGGTCGAGGACATCATCGATTCGGGGCTGACGCTCTCGTATCTGCTCCGCAACCTCGAGTCCCGCGAGCCGGCGAGCCTCGAGATCTGCGCGCTCCTGACGAAGCCGGAGCGGCGTGAGATCGACGTGCCGGTGAAGTACATCGGCTTCGAGATCCCGAACCGTTTTGTGATCGGCTACGGCCTGGATTTCGCGGAGCGGTACCGCAATCTGCCCTACGTCGGCGTCCTGCGCCCCGAGCTGATGCCGGAAGGCGTCTGAGGGCCAGGTATGAGGAAGGGTTATCGTGAAAGCCCGGGAAGAATCCGAGCGGCTACCCTGAGCGTAGATTCAACGTGAACCGGTTCCTCCGCAGCGCGTTCTTCCCCCTGATCGTGATCGTCGTCCTCGTCTGGCTGGCGAGCCAGACGCTGCTGAAGACGAGCCACGACGCGCAGAAGCGCACGACCTCGCAGGCGATCGCCGACGTCAAGAGCGGCTCGGTCGAGTCGGCGGAGTTCAACCCGGGCAAGCGCGCGATCGCGCTCAAGTACACGGACGGGAAGCACGCCACCGTCCATTACGCGTCGGATCAGGCGCAGATCAGCTTCCAGGACCTGCTCCAGGAAAAGGGCATCCTGTGGGACTCGAAGGGCACCGGCGGCTTCTCGTGGACGGCGCTGATCGGAAGCTTCCTGCCGTTCCTGCTCCTGATCGGCTTCTGGATCTTCCTGATGAACCAGGTGCAGGGCGGTGGCTCGAAGGTCATGAGCTTCGGCAAGTCGCGCGCGAAGCGGATGGCGCCCGATTCGCCGAAGATCGGCTTCAAGGACGTCGCGGGCGTCGACGAGGCGGTCGAGGAGCTCCAGGAGATCAAGGAGTTCCTCGAGAACCCGAAGAAGTTCCAGGCGCTCGGCGCGTCGATCCCGAAGGGCGTCCTGCTCTACGGGCCGCCCGGTACCGGTAAGACGCTGCTCGCGCGCGCGGTCGCCGGGGAGGCCGGCGTTCCGTTCTTCTCGATCTCGGGCTCCGACTTCGTCGAAATGTTCGTCGGCGTCGGCGCCTCCCGCGTGCGCGACCTGTTCGAGCAGGCGAAGCAGGCGTCGCCGTGCATCGTCTTCATGGACGAGATCGACGCGGTCGGCCGCCACCGCGGCGCCGGCCTCGGCGGCGGCCACGACGAGCGCGAGCAGACGCTCAACCAACTGCTCGTCGAGATGGACGGCTTCGAGATGAAGGACAACATCATCCTGATCGCCGCGACAAACCGGCCGGACATCCTCGACCCGGCGCTGCTCCGCCCGGGCCGCTTCGACCGTCAGATCGTCGTCGACCGCCCCGATCGCAACGGCCGCCGGAAGATCCTCGAGGTGCACTCGAAGGGCAAGCCGCTCGCGTCCTCGATCGACCTCGACTCGCTGGCCGCCGGCACGCCGGGCTTCACCGGCGCCGACCTGCGCAACCTCGTCAACGAGGCAGCGCTGCTCGCTGCTCGCCGCGGCAAGAAGGTGATCGAGCAGGACGAGCTGGAGGAGGGGATCATGCGCGTGATCGCCGGGCCGGAGAAGAAGGCCCGCCTGCTCTCCGAGAAGGAGCAGCGGATCACCGCGTACCACGAGATGGGCCATGCGCTCGTCGGCCACTTCCTCGAGAACACCGACCCGGTGCACAAGATCACGATCGTGTCGCGCGGCCAGGCGCTCGGCCTGACGATCTCGCTGCCGACCGAGGACCGCTACCTGACGACGCGCAAGGCGCTGCTCGAGCAGATCGCGATGACGATGGGCGGCCGCGCCGCCGAGGAGCTCGTCTTCAACGAGGTGACGACCGGCGCCGCCAACGACATCGAGAAGGTGACCGCGACCGCGAAGCAGATGGTGATGCGCTTCGGGATGAGCGAGAAGCTCGGCCCGCGCGTGCTCGGCCGCAACCACGACATGCCGTTCCTCGGCCGCGAGATGGGCGCGGAGCCCGACTACTCCGACGAGGTCGCCCGCGAGATCGACGACGAGATCCGCCGCATCATCGAGGAGGGTCACGACGTCGCGAACCGCGTGCTGCGTGAGCACATCGACGACCTGCACCGGATCTCGCAGATCCTGATCGAGCGCGAGACGATCGACCGCGACCAGTTCGAGCGGCTGCTCGCCGGGGAGTCCGCGGACGCCGTCTTCCCGCCCGAGCCCGCCGCGCCCGAGCCCGCCGTCGAGCCCGACCGGCGCCCGCAGCCGAAGCCGCGGCCGTTCCCGCTCCCGGGCGGCGCTGCCATGCAGCCCCCGGAACCCGAAGCCAGCTAGCGCAAAGACGCGCCCAAAGGCGCGGCAAAGGGTGCGCAAATGCGCGCTTCCTAGCCTCAGTGACGAGGTCGTTCGAACCACGTCGAAGGAGGAGGCATGAAGGTCAAGCTGCTCGGTCTCGCGGCGGTCGCGGTGCTCGTCATGGCGGCCCCGTCGCTCGGCGGAGGCGTGCCGATCACCGCCAAGGTCCTGAGCTACGGCTCGATGCAGGCAACCACCATCCACACGAAGGCCGGCGCGATGGTCCTGAACGCGATCACGGTCCAGCCCGGTGGGAGCTTCGGCTGGCACACGCACGGCGCGCCGGTCGCCGTCGTCGTGAAGAGCGGCACGCTCACCGTGTTCGATCCGTCGGTCGACGGCTGCAGGCCCTTCAAGGTCTCGAAGGGGAAGGCGTTCGTCGAGCCGGCCGGTCACGTGCACCTCGCCCGCAACGACACGAAGAGTCCGGTCACCGTGTACGCGATGTACCTCGGCCTGCCGAAGAACGCGGCGGCGAACGCGCCGGCATCGGAGCCGGACGGCTGCAACGCGTAGGTGAACGTCGGTGCCAGGAGGTCGTCTCAGGATGACGCTCGTCGATCTGGGCGCGATGGGCGAGTGCGATGCAAGGACGCAGGGGTCGCCAATAGTCGAGCTATTGGCGACCCCGAGGACGCGGCAGCGCGCCGCCCAGCGCGGTCAGGCGGCACAGCCTTCATTCTGAGACGACCTCCAGCACCACGGTGCCAGGCACCGGCTTGGAAAACTCAGGCCGTGGCGGTGCCCAGGCCGGCCTGCCAGGAGGCCCACAACCGGGCGTAGCGCTCGCCCTGCGCGACGAGCTCGTCGTGCGAGGCGATCTCGGCGAGCCTCCCGCCGTCGAGCAGCGCGACGCGGTCGGCCCGCTCGGCAGTCGAGAGGCGGTGCGCGATCGTCACCATCGTGCGGTCACGCGCCACGGCGGCGAGGGCGCGCTCGACCGCCGCCTCGGTGCGCGGGTCGAGGGCGGACGTCGCCTCGTCGAGCACGATCACGGCCGGCCGCGCGAGCGCGACCCGCGCGATCGACACGAGCTGTCGCTCACCCGCGGACAGCCGGACGCCACGCGAGCGGACGTCGGTCTCGAGCCCGTCGGGCAGGCGCTCGAAACGGTCGAGCGCACCGATCGTCGCGAGCGCGGCGCGCACCTCGTCGTCGGTGGCGTCAGGCGCGGCGAGGCGCACGTTGTCGGCGATCGTCCCCGAGAAGAGGTGCCCCTCCTGCGGCACGAAGACCACGCGGCGGCGCGTCGCGTCGAGCGTGGCGCTGCGCAGGTCGACGCCGGCGAACGAAACGCCGCCCTCGTCGGGGTCGTAGAAGCGGACGAACAGCTTGGCGAGCGTCGACTTGCCGGCGCCGGTCGCGCCGACGAGCGCGAGGTGCTCGCCCTCGGCGATCGCGAGGGAGATGCCGGCGACAGCGGGCGCCTTGCCGTCGTACGCGAAGGTGACGCTTTCGGCCGCAAGCTCGCCCGTCGCGGGGAGTATCTCGACGCCGCCCGACACGGTCGTCGGCTCCGCGAGCAGCGCAGCGATCTTCGCGAGCGCCGCGCGGCCGGACTGGAACTCCGTGTACCAGTCACCGAGCCGGGCGATCGGGTCGAACAGCGAGATCAGGTAGAGCCCGAAGGCGACGATGGTGCCCACCGAGACCTTCCCGCTCCGCTCGAGGTAGCCGCCGACGACGAGCACCGCTGCGAGCGCGAGCGACTGGGCGAACGCGATCATCGGGAAGAAGCCGACGTTGACGAGCGAGATGTGCCGCCAGGCGGCGACCTGCGCACGCGAGCGCACGCGGTACGAGGCGTAGCGATCGGTCTCGCGCCGGTACGACTGCAGCACGCGCACGCCGGTGAGGCCTTCCTGCAGCTCCGACATCGTCTCGGCGACGCGGTCGCGGAGCGCGAGGAAGGCGGGGCGCGAGCGCTTGCCGTAGCGCACCGACGACCACACGAGCAGCGGAACCGACACGAGCATGACGAGCGAGAGCTCGGGCGAGAGCGTGACGAGGATGACCAGCGTCACCACGAACAGGAGCACGGAGCCCACCACCTCGACGAGCACCATGCGCGTGAACGTCGTCAGCGTCTGCACGTCGTTCGTGAGCCGCGAGACGAGCACGCCCGTGCGCGTCTGCTCGAAGAACGGGAGCGAGAGCTGCTGGAGCTTGTCGAACGCCGCGACGCGGAGGTCGCCGAGGAAGCGTTCGCCGGCTCGCGCGCTGGCCAGCACGATCACGCGCTCCAGCACGGGGCGGACGAGGACGAGCACGAGGTAGACCAGCGCGACCGCGTTGATCACCTTCGCGTCGTTCTGCTCGATCCCGCGGTCGATCGCCACCTTTGTCAGCAGCGGCGCGGCGAGCGACACGGCCGTCGCGCCGATCATCGCGAATGCGGCGACGACGATCAGCCTGCGATGCGGACGCAGGATCGGCCCGATCTGCTCGCGGATCACGCGGCCTCCCGTGCCGCGAGCGCCAGCAGCGAGCGGTAGCGGGCCGACCGCGCGAGCAGCTCCGAGTGCGTGCCGAGCTCGGTCACGCGGCCGGCCTCGACGAGCGCCACCCGGTCGGCGAGCGCGATCGTCGCCGGCCGGTGGGCGATGACGAGCGTCGTGCGGCCGCGCATCACCTGCGTGAGCGCCGCGCGGATCTCGTGCTCCTTCGTCGCGTCCACGGCCGACGTCGCGTCGTCGAGGATGAGCACCCGCGGGTCGGCGAGGATGGCGCGCGCGATCGCGATACGCTGGCGCTGGCCGCCGGAGAGCGAGTAGCCGCGCTCGCCGAGCATCGTCTCGTAGCCCTCCGGCAGGCGCTCGACGAACTCCTCCGCGCCCGCGAGCTGGGTCGCACGCTCGATCTCCTCGTCCGGCGCATCCGGCGCCGCGAGCCCGACGTTGCCGCGCACCGTGTCGCCGAAGAGGAATGCGTCCTCGAACACGATCCCGACGCCGCGGCGGAGATCGCCGAGCCGGAGCTCGCGGACGTCGACGCCGCCGATGGTGACGCGGCCCGCGTCGGGATCGTAGAAGCGGGTGAGCAGCGCAGCCGCCGTGGACTTGCCGGAGCCCGTGGCGCCGACGAGCGCGAGCGACGTGCCTGTGGGGATCGTGAGATCGAAGCCGTCGAGCACCTGCTGCCCACGCTCGTAGCCGAAGTGAACGGAGTCGAAGCGGACGTCCGCGTCGGCGGGAAACGCGCGCGGCTTCGCGGCCTCGACGACGACCGGCTCGGCGCGCAGCACGTCGACGACGCGCGCGGACGCGGCGGCGGCGCGCTGCGCGGTCCCCACGCGCTGCCCGATCGTGCGCAGCGGGTTGACGAGCAGCGCGAGGTAGAAGCCGAACGCCGCGAAGGTGCCGATCGAGATGTCGCCGGCGAGCGCCTGATGGCCGCCGTACCAGAGCACGACCAACATCCCGATCAGCGGGAGCGCCTCGAGCGCCGGCAGGAAGACTGCGTCGACGTCCGCGACGTCGAGCGCGGTGCGCACGACGTCGTCCGAGCGGCGCTTGAAGCGTGCGGAGAGCGCCGCCTCGGCGCCGAGGCCCTTCACGACGCGGACGCCGGCGATCGACTCCTCCACGAGTGCGGTTGCCGTCGCGAGCTCCTCCTGGTTGATCTTCGTCCGCTCGGCGTAGCGCCTGGAGTAGCGCCCGAAGCCGACGCTCAACAGCGGGAGGGGGAGGAGCACCGCGAGCGCGAGCTTCCAGTCGAGCACGAGCAGGACGCACGAGGCGCCGACGATCGTCAGGACGTAGCCGATCGTGTGCCCGATCGAGTCGAACGCGCGCGCCACGAGCTCGGCGTCGTTGGACGCGCGCGAGATCAGGTCGCCCGCGCCGACCCGATCGTGGTAGTGGGAGTCGAGCTCGAGGGCGCGGCGGAAGATCGCGTCGCGCACCTCGGCGTCGGCACGCGCGCGGTTCCGGATCGCGAACACGTGCCGGAAGGCGCCCGACACGGCCTCGACGGCGCCGAGCGCGACGAGCCCGGCGCACGACCACCAGAGCGCGGTCTCGTCGCCGCCGTCGATGCCGGAGTCGATCGCGTACTTCACCAGCAGCGGTGCGGCGATCGCGGCGCCCTGCCAGGCGAGCCCGGAGGCGACGGCCCCGGTGATCGACCACTGCAGCCGTCTGGCGATCAGGCCGAGGTAGCGCCAACTGCCGTCCACCCGCGAAAGTATCCGGAGGTGTCAACCAGGCCGGCGATCGAAGAGCGCTTCCCGCGGCCGTCGGTGATGGGCGTGGTCAACGTCACGCCCGACTCGTTCTCCGACGGCGGCGTCCACCTGCGCACCGAGCCCGCGGTGACCGCGGCGTGGGGGATGCTCGACGCGGGCGCCGCGATCGTCGACGTCGGCGGCGAATCGACGCGTCCGGGCTCGACGGGGGTCTCGGCGGAGGAGGAGCTCGAGCGGATCGAGCCGGTGCTGATCGACCTCGCCGGCGCGCCCGTCTCGGTCGACACCTCGAAGGCGGCAGTTGCGCGGCGCGCGCTCGAGCTCGGCGCCGAGCTGATCAACGACGTCACGGCGCTGCGCGCCGACCCCGAGCTCGCCGGCGTCGTCGCCGGCGCCGGCTGCTACGTCTGCCTGATGCACATGCTCGGCGAGCCCAGGACGATGCAGGAGAACCCGGTCTACGACGACGTGGTCTCGGACGTCAAGCGGTTCCTCGAGGAGCGGCTCGCGTCCGCCGTCGCGGCCGGCATTCGCGAGGAGCACGTGTGCCTCGACCCCGGTATCGGCTTCGGAAAGACGGTCGCGCACAACTTCGAGCTGCTGCGCCGGCTCGACGAGCTGACCGCGCTCGGCCGGCCGGTCGTCGTCGGCGTCTCGCGCAAGAGCTCGCTCGGCCGCATCATGGGCGATCCCCTCGCGACCACCGGATCGACCTCGGCGTCGCTCGGCGCGGCGGTCTCGGCGTACGAGCGCGGCGCGACGATCATCCGTGCGCACGACGTGCGCGACCACGTCGAGGCGCTCACCGCGGCGCACGCGGTGGTGGCCGGCCCGTGAAGGTCATGCTTTCCGGGCTCGAGCTGCACGGCTTCCACGGCGTCGAGGAGCGCGAGCAGCGGGACGGCCAGCGCTTCCTCTTCGACGTCTCGCTGGAGGTCGGCGAGCGCGGCGCGTCCGACCGGATCGAGGAGGCGGTCGACTACCGCGAGGTGGCGCGCGTCGTCGCGGAGGTGAACGAGCGGCGGTTCGACCTGCTGGAGGCGCTCGCGACCGCGGTCGCCGACGCGCTCGTCGAGCGCTTCCGGCCGGAGGCCGTGACCGTGCGGGTGCGAAAGCCCGAGGTGAGGCCGGCGGGCTTCGTCGTCGAGTGGAGCGCGGTCACGGTCGAGCGCCCGTGACGGTCGCGTACGTCGGGCTCGGCTCGAACCTGGGCGACCGCCAGGGCTCGATCAGGCGGGCCGCCGAGCTGATCGGCGCGCGGCGGCTGTCGAGCGTCGTCGAGACCGAGCCGTGGGGCGTCGAAGACCAGCCGCGGTTCCTGAACGCGGCGGCCGAG
Source organism: Gaiellaceae bacterium (assembly GCA_035473635.1). Lineage (GTDB taxonomy): Bacteria > Actinomycetota > Thermoleophilia > Gaiellales > Gaiellaceae > PALSA-600. The sequence goes on from DATIOD010000042.1 coordinate 12,171, forward strand.
GTCGAGACCGGCCTCACCGCCCGCGGGCTGCTCGACCTGCTGCTCGACGTCGAGCGCCGGCTCGGCCGTGTCCGCGACGGCGGGCGGTGGGGGCCGCGCACGATCGACCTCGACCTCCTGCTCTTCGGCGACGAGACCATCGACGAGCCGGGCCTGGCCGTGCCGCATCCGTTCCTGCTCGAGCGCGCCTTCGTGCTCGGTCCGCTCGCCGAGCTCGCGCCGGGGGCGGAAATCCCCGGAAACGGCACGGTCCGGGACGCTCTGGCGGCGATACAATCCGGGGCGTGAGCCACCTCGACGAGCTCGACGAGTTCGAGGCCGAGGCCGAGCTCCGCCTGAAGAAGGAATACAGCGCGGTCTTCGGCCTCTTCCGCTATTGCGTCCTCACGCAGGACGCCACCTACCTCTGCAACAAGCTCGACCTCCAATACGTGCCGCAGCCGAGCTATCCGTTCTTCCACGTGCGGATGGAGGACGTCTGGGTTTGGGACAAGAACCGGCCGACCCGGATGATCCCGCGCGCCGAGGTCTACACCTCGAGCGACGTGACGATCGAGGAGCTGCGCGGCGAGGGCGACGAGCCCGTCCTCACCGCCGAGGCGCTCGCCAAGCGCATCGGCGAGGGCCGCAGCGAGATCGAAGACACCTAGGCCGACCGTCGCGAGGCACGCGGCCACCCGTAGCGTTGCGGGATGACGGCCGGCGGCCTGACGAGACGGAGCGCGCTGCTCTTCGCGGCGATGTGCGTGATCTGGGGCATCCCGTACCTGCTGATCCGCGTCGCCGTGCGCGACCTCAGCCCGTCGATGCTGGTGCTGTCCCGGACGGCGCTCGCGGCACTGCTGCTGCTGCCGCTGGCGGCCGTGCGCGGCGAGCTGCGGCCGATCCTCCGTTATTGGCCGGCGCTGCTCGCGTTCGCCGCGATCGAGATCGCCGTCCCCTGGGTGCTGCTCGCGGCCGCGGAGCAGCGCGTCTCAAGCTCGCTGACCGGACTCCTGATCGCCGCGGTGCCACTCGTCGGCGCGGTGATCGTGTGGAGGACGCGTGGGCGCGACCGGCTCGGCGGCGCGAGCGCTCTCGGCCTCCTGCTCGGGATCGTCGGCGTCGCCGCGATCGTCGGCCTCGACGTGCACGGCGTGAGCGCCCTCGCACTCGTGGAGATCGGCGCGGTCGCCGTCTGCTACGCGGTTGGGCCGATCATCCTGCAGCGCCGGCTCGCTCACCTACCGGCGCTCGGGGTGATCGCACTCGCCCTCGCCGCGACCGCGCTCGTCTACCTCCCGGCGGCGTTCTTCGACGCACCGGACCACTGGCCGAGTGCGAGAGTCGACCTCTCGGTCGTGACGCTCGCCATCGTCTGCACCGCGATCGCGTTCATCTGCTTCTTCGCGCTGATCGCCGAGATCGGCCCGGTGCGCGCGACGGTGATCACGTACGTCAACCCCGCCGTCGCCGCGGTTCTCGGAGTGGCGATCCTGGGCGAGCGCTTCACGGTCGGCATGGGCGTCGGGTTCGCGCTCGTGCTCGCGGGCTCGATCCTCGCGACGCGCCCGGCGCGCCCTGCGCGGGCGCCCGAGCCGGAAGCGCTCGAGGCGATCCCCTCCTGACGGCGTACGATCGGTCGCCATGCTGCTCGCGATCGACGTCGGGAACACGCAGACGGTGTTCGGGCTGTTCGACGGCGAACGGCTGACGGAGCAGTTCCGGGTCGGCACCGACCGCACGCACACGGGCGACGAGCTCGCGGTGATGCTCCGCGCGTTCGTCGACGTCGATGCGCTCGACGGCATCGTCCTCTGCTCGTCCGTCCCGCAGCTCGTTGCCGAGTACCAGGCCTTCGCCGACCGGTGGGCGGGCACCGAGCTGCTCGCGCTCGGGCCGGGCGTGTCGACCGGCGTCCCGATCCGCTACGACGACCCGCGCGAGGTAGGCCCTGACCGGATCGCGAATGCCGTCGCCGCCCGCGAGCGCCACGGGGCGCCGGCCGTCGTCGTCGACTTCGGCACGTCGACCAACTTCGACGTCGTGTCGGCCGCCGGCGAGTTCGCGGGCGGCGTGCTCGCGCCGGGGATCGAGGTCTCGATGGACGCGCTCTTCGCGCGCGCGGCGAGGCTGCCCAAGGTGCCGTTCACCGCGCCTGAGCGGGTGATCAGCCAGACGACCACCGCGGCGCTCCAGTCGGGGCTCGTCTACGGGTTCGCGGGCCAGGTGGACGCGATCGTCGACCGCATCCGCGCCGAGCTCGGAGCAGCCGAAGCGCCCGTTGTCGCGACCGGCGGCCTCGCCGACCTGATCGCGCCCCACACGCGCACGATCACGGCCGTCGACCCCGAGCTCACCCTGCAGGGCCTGCGCCTTGTCTGGGCGCGAAACCACCCGTAGTCCGGTGCCAGGCACCAGGGTGCCTGGCACCAAGGTGCCTGGCACCGGTTGACGTCAACCTCCGCCGTAGATGGAGATGGGCAGCGAGTCGAGCAGAACCTCGTCCGCCGGGTCGGGGAGCTCGCGGAGCAGCCGCTCGAGCACGATCCGCGCGCCCGGCGCTGCGGCGAAGAGCCGCGTCTCGACCTCGGCGAGCGACGGAAGCATCACGAGCTCCTGCTTGAACGGCCGCGGGAAGCGGCCGCGGCCGAGGTACCAGCCGTAGAACTTCTTCAGGAAGCCGAAGGCTCGCTGCTCGCCGAGCTCGCGCACGGTCTCGCGCATGAAGAGCACGAGCTCCGCGACGACCTCCTCGCGAGACGGCTCGCGCTCCTCGCCCATGATCTCCGCCAGCACCCAGGGATTCCCCTGCGCCGCGCGGCCGACCATCACGGCCGACGCCCCGGTCGTCGCGAGCACGGACTGCGCGCGGGCGCGCGAGGTGATGTCGCCCGAGGCGATCACCGGCACGTCGACGAGCGACACCAGCTCCGCGGTCAGCGAGTGGTCGGCGGTGCCCGTGTACATCTGCTTCGCCGAGCGGGGGTGCAGCGTCAGCGACGACGCGCCGGCCTCGACCAGGCGCGGACCGACCTCGAGGCACGTCCGCGAGCCGTCGGCGACGCCACGGCGCATCTTCACCGAGACCGGCAGCGAGACTGCGCCGGACACGGCCTCGACCAGCCGGCAGGCGTGGTCGGGGTCGTCGAGCAGCGACGCGCCGGCGCCCGTCTTCGTCACCTTCTTCACGGGGCAGCCGAAGTTCATGTCCACGAGATCGGCGCCGGCTGCCTCGACGAACCGGGCCGCCTCGGCCATCGCGACCGGGTCGGAGCCGAAGATCTGGATCGCCAGCGGCCGCTCGTCGGCGCCGACCCTCAGGTAGCCGAGCGTCCGCTCGTTGCGGTGCTGGATGCCGGCGACCGAGACCATCTCCGAGCAGACGAGACCTGCCCCGAAACGGCGGCCCTGGCGGCGAAATGCCTGCACGCTGACGCCGGCCATCGGCGCCAGGACGAGGCGCCCCGGGATCTCGACGCCCCCGATCCACCAGCGCTCCGCGAGGTCGATGATCAAGGCTCGTGAATGGTAGCCCGGGCCATTTGCGCGTCTCCCGGTGCGCTGGCTACCATTCGCGCCCGTTTCGACGGGTCAGGAGGCCAGTTGAAGGAAGTCATCCTCACGCCTGAGGGCTACGAGAAGCTGAAAAGCGAGATCGATCATCTGCGCGGCGAACGGCGCCGCGAGGTGGCCGAGCGGATTCGGGTGGCCCGCGAGTTCGGCGACATCGCCGAGAACGCGGAGTACGACGACGCCAAGAACGAGCAGGCGATGCTCGAGCACAAGATCGCCCAGCTCGAGGATCGGCTGCTGACCGCTCGGGTGATCACGAAGAAGGAGATCTCGAAGGACGCGGTCTCGGTCGGCTCGAAGGTGCGCCTGCGCGACATGCAGGCGAACAAGACGTTCGAGTACCACATCGTCGGCTCCACCGAGGCGAACCCGGCGGAGAACAAGCTCTCGAACGAGTCGCCGGTCGGCAAGGCGATCATCGGCCACAAGAAGGGCGACGTGGTCGAGGTCTCCGCGCCGCGCGGCGCGCTCAAGTTCAAGATCCTCGAGATCAAAGCCGCCTGAGCGGCGGCCCAAGCAACTAGGGTCGCCGGTCGTGGAGATCGTGCGGCTCGAGCCGGAGCGCTACGGCGAGGCGAGCGCCGTGCTCGCCCGTGCGTTTCTCGACGACCCCGCGTGGGTCTGGCTGATCCCGGAGGCGGCCCGCCGCGAACGCCTCCTGCCGCCGCTCTTCCGGGCGGGATTTGACGTGACCGCGGCGGATGTGTGGTCGACGGCCGGGCCCGTGCGCGGGGCCGCGCGCTGGCTGCCTCCGGGGCGGCCGGCGGTCCGGATCGCCGCGACGCTGCGGGCGCTCGTGACGACCCCGGCGCGCCTCGGGCGCGCGACGGGCGTCTTCCTCGCGTACGGCCGGGCGGTCGAGCTGATGCGGATGGAGGTCGCCGGGGGGCCGCACTGGTACCTCGCAGGCATCGGCGTCGACCCCGGGGAACAGCGGCACGGCGTCGGCGGTGCGCTGCTCCGGCCCGGGATCGAGGGCGCCGAGCGGGCGGGTCTTCCGGCGGTGCTGCTGACGAACAACGAGGCGAACATCTCCTTCTACGCGCGCCACGGCTTCGAGGTGGAACGCGAGGGGGAGACGCCCCGAGGCGGCCCGCGGGCCTGGGCTATGGTCAAGCGCCCATGACGCCGCCGAAGCGCTTTCCCGACCGCGACGAGGTCACGGCCGTGCGCGCCGAGGCCGACGCGCTCGAGCCCGGCGTCGAGGCCCCCGAGTCGCGTCGGCTCGCCGGCCGGGTGATGGCGCGCCGGGACATGGGCAAGCTCGTCTTCCTCGACCTCGTGGACCGCAGCGGGCGGATCCAGCTGCTCTGCCCGCAGGCGCGGACCGGGGAGGTCGACGTCCACCTCGGCGATGTCGTCGGCGCGATCGGCCACGCGACCAAGAGCCGCCGCGGCGAGCCGTCGCTGATCGTCGACGAGCTCGCCGTGCTCAGCCGCAACCGCTCGCCGCTGCCCGACACCTTCCACGGCCTCACCGACGTGGAGCAGCGCTACCGGCGCCGCTACCTCGACCTGCTGATGAACGAGGACGTACGCGCCGACTTCGTCCTACGCGCGCGCATCGTCGCGGCCGTCCGGCGCTTCCTCGACGACGAGGGGTTCGTCGAGGTCGAGACACCCGTGCTGCAGCCGCGCTACGGCGGCGGGTTCGCCGAGCCGTTCGTCACGCGCTCGAACGCGCTCGACGCGGAGCTCTACCTCCGGATCGCGACGGAGCTCTACCTCAAGCGGCTGATCGTCGGCGGGCTCGAGAAGGTGTACGAGCTCGGCAAGGACTTCCGGAACGAGGGCGTCAGCTACAAGCACAACCCCGAGTTCACGCAGGTCGAGTGGTACGAGGCCTACGCCGACTACCGCGACACGATGGAGCGCATGGAACGGCTCGTCGAGTTCGTGGCGACGGAGACGCTCGGGACGACGCGCGTCGTGTTCAAGGGCCACGAGGTCGACCTGAAGGCCCCCTGGCATCGCGTCCGGCTGGTGGACGAGCTCGAGCAGGCGGGTCTCTGGACGCGCGACTTCGACGAGCTCAAGGCGCGCCTCGCCGCGCAGGGGCTCGACGTCGTGCAGGACAAGACCTGGGCGCAGCTCGTCGACAAGGCGATCACCGCCTACGTCGAGCCGCGGCTGATCGAGCCGACGATCCTCTACGACTACCCGATCGAGCTCTCGCCGTTCGCGCGGCTCACCGACGACGACCCGACGATCACCGAGCGGTTCGAGTTCTACGTCGGCGGGATGGAGCTCGGGAACGCCTTCTCGGAGCTGAACGACGCCGAGGAGCAGGCGGAGCGCTTCGCGATGCAGGCCGACGAGGGCGCGGGCGGGAACGTCGAGGCGGAGCAGGGCGACCCCGACTACGTCGAGGCGCTCGGCTACGGCATGGCGCCGACGGGCGGCCTCGGGCTGGGAATCGACCGGCTGGCGATGGTGCTCGGCGGGAAGGACTCGATCCGCGACGTGATCCTGTTCCCCGCGCTGCGCTCCTGAGGGGCCGCCCCTTTGCAAGCGGGGCCGCAGGGAGTCACAATGTAAAGCGTGGGTAAAGTGTGACGTCAACAGCGCTCGTCCAGCGGCAGGACGAGACGGCAGGCGCGCGGCCCAGTCACGCAAGCCTCTCGGTTTGCTGCCTCACCGGCGGCAGGTTCCTCCCTCGCCTCGCAGCGATCCTCGGCCTGCTCCGGCCGATCGCGGACGAGATCGTCGTCGGCGTCGACGACCGCGCCCGCGAGTCGGTCGGGCTCCTCGGAGCGGTGGCCGACCGGATCCTGCTCTTCTCCCACGCCGAGCCCGGCGACCGCCCGCTGGCGTGGCTCGTCCGGCAATGCGCGGGCGACTGGGTCTTCAACATCGACGACGACGAGGTTCCGAGCGCCGAGCTGGTGCGTGAGCTGCGCGGCCTGACGACCCGGAGCGACATTACGCACTGCTGGGTCGCGCGCCGGTGGCTCTACCCCGACCTCACGACCTACCTGGCGGAGCCCCCGTGGAGCACGGAGTACCAGCTCCGGTTGTTCAGGGCCGACGACCGCTCGCTCGCGTTCACCGACCAGTTCCACCGGCCCGTCGCGTGCACGGGCCCGGCGCGGTTCGTCGATGCGCCGGTCTGGCATCTGGACACGGTGCTCGCCTCGCGCGAGCAGCGGCTGCGCAAGGCGCTACGTTACGAACGCGCGCGGCGCGGCATGCGGATCGGCGCGTTCTCGCACAACACCGGCCTCTATGTCCCGGAGCTGCGCGGCGAGCTCAGCCTCGAGCTCGCCGGCGTGCCGCCACGCGAGCTCGCGACGATCAAGGAGGTGCTGCTCGCTCCCGCTCGTCGCGTCGCAGGCGTCCCGGTCGAGGAGCCGTCGCCCACTGCGGTCGAACGCGAATGGCCGGGGCCGCCCCATCCGCCGACGCTGTACGACGCGTCGATCTCGCTGCTCGGCTCCGTGCCACAGCTGATCGGCGGCGTCCAGCAGACGATCGACCTGCGCATCGAGAATCAGGGCGACTGCATCTGGCGCAGCGGCGAGCACGCGATCACGCTCGGCACGCGCTGGGACGGGGTCGAGGGAATCCGAACCTCGCTGCCCGCCGACGTCCTGCCGGGTGACAGCGCCGTCGTCCCTCTTCACGTCGTCCCGCCGGCCGAGCCAGGGCGGCACGTGCTCGAGGTCGATCTCGTGCACGAGCACAATCGCTGGTTCGACCGATCGCTTCGCCTCGAGACGACCGTCGCGTGCCGGCGCCGTGTACTGCTTGCCGGCCGCGCGGCTGGGCTCCAGGCGGCGCTCGACGCGATCTCGCTCGTTCCGGAGGTCGAGCCGGTGCTCCTCGTCGAGCCGGGCGACGTCGACCTTGGCCATCTGCGCGTCGAGGGGATCGGCTGCTACCTCTTCGGGCCGAGCGGTCTCGACGGGACGAACGCCGTCCCACGCGCGCTCCGGCTCGCTCGGAGAGCTCGCCGCCGCCGCGACGGGCCCGATGGCGCGCGGGCGTTCGTCGCCGCGCTCGACGAGTCGGGGTGCCTGATCGTCGTGGACGACGACGTGCGTCCCGGCGCGCCTCCGAGCCGCGATCGCCTCCGGACGCTCACCGTCGTCGCCGCGGCCCGGGCCCGCGGGATCCCGGTGTGGCGCGTCGGCTCGTCGGAACGCGCGGATGCCCGCGTCGATCGCGTGCTGCAGCGGGCGATCGCCAGGCGGGCGCGGCCGGTCGAGCTGTCGGCGCTGCCCGCGGCGCTGTCGGCTGAACGCCTCTAGTACAAACGCGCCCATTTCGACCGCACCCCCGGAAGGGCGAGTACGATGAGGCCCTCGGAAAAGCCCACGACCCGAGTGCGCCGACTTTCGCGGCGAGAGAGAGGTTCCACCAGTGTTCGAACGGTTCACCGAGCGTGCCCGCCAGGTCGTCGTACTCGCGCAGGACGAGGCGCGGGCGCTCAAGCACAACTACATCGGTACCGAGCACATCCTGCTCGGTCTGCTGCGCGAGGAGGAAGGTCTCGCGGCGCGTGTGCTCGAGTCGCTCGACATCACGGTGGAGGAGGTCCGCGCGCAGGTCGCACGCATCGTCGGCCAGGGCGACGAGGTCACCACCGGTCAGATTCCGTTCACGCCGCGGGCGAAGAAGGTGCTCGAGTTGGCGCTGCGCGAGGGGCTGTCGCTCGGCCACAACTACATCGGCACCGAGCACATCCTGCTCGGGCTCGTCCGCGAGAACGAGGGGGTTGCGGCACGAATCCTGCTCGACTTCGATGCAGATGCCGAGAAGATCCGCAACGAGATCATCCGCATGCTCTCCGGCCCCGGCCGGCGCTCGAGCGGCGGGCAGGGCGCAGCCGCGGCCGGCGCCAGCGGTCCCGCCGAGGCCAAGA
>DATIOD010000043.1:0-115342 GCA_035473635.1 Gaiellaceae bacterium
CTACAGCTACCGCGTCCGCGCCACCGACGCCGCCAACAACCTCAGCCCCTACTCCAACACCGCGAGCGCCAGCACGCCCGCTGCGCCGTCGGGGTTGGTGGCAGCGTATGCGTTCGACGAGGGATCGGGCACGACGACCGCGGACGCCTCAGGGAACGGCCACACCGGCACGATCACGAACGCAACCTGGGCGACCACCGGCAAGTACGGCAAGGCGCTGCAGTTCAACGGCACGAACGCGATCGTTTCGATCCCCGACGCCGCCGACCTGCACCTCTCGACCGCGATGACCCTCGAGGCCTGGGTCAACCCGACCGCGATCAGCCCGGACTGGCGGGACGTCATCTACAAGGGCGACGACAACTACTACCTCATGGCCTCCAGCCAGCCCAACTCACGACCGGTCGCCGGCGTAACCGCCGGCGGAAGCCACGGCGAAGCCGCCGGCACCGCCAACCTGCCGACGAGCAGCTGGTCGTTCATCACCGCCACCTACGACGGCAGCAACGTCCGGCTGTATGTCAACGGCACGCTTGTCACGACCACCGCCCATATCGGCACGATCGCCGCCTCGACCAACCCGCTCACGATCGGCGGCGACACCATCTACGGCCAGTACTTCGCCGGGATGATCGACAACGTCCGCGTCTACAACGTCGCGCTCACCGCCGCCCAGATCCAAGCCGACCAAACCGCTCCGGTCGGCAATCCAAACGCACCAGGGACGCCGGGCACCTTGACGGCGAGCGCGATCACGTCGAACGAGATCGACTTGTCGTGGGGAGCGTCTTCCGGCACCGTCGCCACCTACATCGTCGAGCGCTGCCAGGGCGCGAACTGCAGCAATTTCGCGCAGATCGCGACACCGACAGCCACCACGTACAAAGACACCACGGTCACCGCCTCGACCAGCTACACGTACCGCGTCCGCGCAACCGACGGCGCCGGCAACTTCAGCTCTTACTCCAACCTCGCATCGGCCACAACAACGCTCACTGTGTCGCCGAGCAACGCCGTGCTGACGTTCGCGCGCACGCAGCAATTCTCGGTGCAGGGCCCCGGGAGCGGGAGCGTGACCTGGCTCGTCGACGGTATCGCCGGAGGCAACACGGGCTCCGGCACGATCACCGCCGCCGGCGTCTACACGCCGCCGAGCAGCGTCGGGTCGCACACCATTTCGGCGACGACGGGCGTCACGACGGCGAACGTCACGGTGTACGTCAGTAACTACGCGGGAACGTTGACGTTCCACAACGACAACATGCGCGACGGCGAGAACCTCAACGAGACGGTTCTCACACCGGCGAACGTGAACTCGACGACCTTCGGGAAGCTTTTCAGCTACCCGCTCGACGGGCTTACTCAGGCGTCACCGCTCTACGTCCAGAACGTGAACATTCCGGGCCAGGGCTTCCACAATGTCGTCATCGTCGCGACGGAGCACGACAGCGTCTACGCCTTCGACGCGGACGGCAGAAGCAGCGCCCCGCTCTGGAAGGACTCGTTCATCAACCCAGCAGCCGGGGTGAATCCGATCCCACCGGCCGACACCGGCGAAACCGGCGACATCCCGAACGAGATCGGTATCACGGGCACGCCGGTGATCGACCCATCGACGAACACGATCTATCTCGTCGCCGCGACGAAGGAAGTGAGCGGAAGCACGACCAAGTACGTCAACCGCCTCCACGCGCTCGACCTCGCCACCGGAGCGGAGAAAACCGGCAGCCCGATCGTGATCGACGCGAACGTCCCCGGCAATGGCGTCGACGCGGTCAGCGGACGGATCTTGTTCAACAACGTCACCGAGAACCAACGCGCGTCGCTTCTGCTCTCGAACGGGGAGCTCTACGTCGCGTTCGCCAACCACGGGTTCAATCCGCCGTACCACGGCTGGTTGATGGCCTACAACCCGTCCACCCTTCAGCAGGACTGGGTGTTCTGCACGACGCCGAACGCGCAGAGCGGAGGGATCTGGATGGGCGGCAGCGGGGTCGCGGCCGATTCGGCAGGCGCGCTGTACTTCTCCACTGGCAACGGCACGTACGACGGGCCTGGCACCAACAAGAACGACTTCGGAGACAGCCTGCTGAAGCTCAACTCGAGCGGCGCCAGAACGGACTACTTCACGCCGTACAACTTCCAGGCGCTCGATACGGGGGACGTCGACCTTGCCTCGGGCGGGATCATCCTGCTGCCGGACCAGTCCGGCGCCCACCCGCACGAGGTGCTCACTGCGGGCAAGGGCGGCACGGTGTACGTCGTCGACCGCGACAACATGGGCGGGGTCGGCTCTGGCAGCGACAACAAGATCGTGCAGTCGCTGATCAGCGTGTTCCCGACGGGCGGGAGCTACAACACGGGGAACTACAGTGCCCCGGTCTACTACAACGGGGCCGTGTACTACGCGCCGGTCAACAGCCAGCTGATGCGGTTCTCGCTGACGAACGGCCTGCTGTCGACCTCGCCGACGTCGAAGTCGCCGGAGACGTACAACGGCAAGACGTCGACGTTCTCCGCCCGCGGCGGCGAAATCGCGATCTCGGCGAATGGGAGCTCCAACGGCATCCTTTGGGGCCTGCAGAGCAACGGTGACGGAATCCCGGGGACATTGCACGCCTACGATCCGGGCAACCTTGCGAATGAGTACTACTCGAGCGATCAGGCAGGCACGCGTGACCAGCTCGATCCGTGGTTGAAGTTCACGATCCCGACCGTGGCCAACGGGCGCGTTTACGTCGTCTCGGCCGGACAGCTGACGGCCTACGGCTTGTTGCCGTAAGCGCTTCGCGCACGATGCACACCGCGACCGCGCTCGGCTTCGTCGCGGCTCTCGTTCTCCTCTGCACAAGTACTACCGCCGACGCCGTTCCGGCTACGACCCCTACTCGAGCCGTGTATCCGCTGAAGGTCGGTCCGACGCACCGGTACCTCGTGGATCAGCGTGGCCGACCGTTCATGATCGTCGGCGACTCACCGCAGGCGTTGTTCGTCAACCTCTCGCTCCGAGACGCGACGACGTTCATCGCAAACCGCGCGGCCGCTGGGTTCAACTCCCTCTGGGTCAACCTCCTCTGCGCGAAGTACACCGGCGGACGGGAGGACGGAAGCACGTACGACCACATCGCTCCCTTCAGAAAAGCGGGCGACCTCTCGACGCCGAACGAGCAGTACTTCAAGCGAGTCGACGCGATGGTCCGGCTCGCCGGCCGGTACGGAATCGTCGTGTTCCTCGATCCGATCGAGACCGGAGGCTGGCTCAGTGTCCTGCAGGCGAACGGGCCTGCGAAGGCGTTCGCCTACGGCCGGTACCTCGGGAAGCGGTACGCGAAGTTCCCGAACATCGTCTGGATGAGCGGCAACGACTTCCAGAACTGGAAGGACCCGTCCTCGGACGCCCTCGTGTTGGCGGTCGCGAGGGGAATCAGGAGCACCGACCACCGTCACATCCACACGGTCGAGCTCAACTACACGGTGAGCAGCTCTCTGGACGACGCAAGGTGGCGACCGGTGATCGGGCTCGATGCCGCGTACACGTACAACGCGACGTACGCAGAGGTGCTCAAAGAGTACAACCAGAGACGGTTTATGCCGGTCTTCATGGTCGAGGCCGGGTACGAAGACGAGCAGAACTCGTCGTCGATCTCGCCGGGCGTCCCGAACACGCTGCGCAGGCAGGAGTACTGGACAATGCTCAGCGGCGCGACGGGCCAGCTTTACGGGGACCACTCCACCTGGCAGTTCCTGCCGGACTGGAAGAGCCACCTCGACACGCCCGGGACAAAGCAGATGGGCTACCTCGTGAAGCTCTTCGCCGGCCGTCCTTGGTATCGCCTCGTCCCCGACCAGAAGCACACGCTGCTCACCTCCGGCTACGGGACGTTCTCGAGCGACGGGAACGTGCAGTCGAGTGACTACGCGACTGCGGCACGCACTCCCGACGGCAGGCTGGCGATCGCCTACCTGCCGACTGTGCGCACGGTGACGATCGACACCTCGAAGCTCGCCGGCGACCCGATGGCCCAGTGGTACGACCCGAGCGCCGGCACATACGCCCCCGCTGTCCCGACCGCGAAGACGGGGAGCACGCAGACCTTCCGCCCGCCGGACAAGAACAAGGACGGCGACGGCGACTGGGTGCTCGTGCTGACGGCCGGTTCGCGTTAAATCACATCCGTGACCCGGACGATCGCCGCAGCACTGACGCCGCTCACCGCCGACGGCGCCCAGCTCGACGAGGCTGCCGTCGGGCCCTACCTCACGTTCCTCGCCGAGGGCGGCGTCGACGGGATCCTCGCCTGCGGCTCGACCGGCGAGGGCATTCTCCTGTCGCGCGCCGAGCGCGAGCGCATGCTCGAGCTGGCCGTCGCCGGGCCGCTGCCGGTGATCGCGCACTGCGGTGCCCAGACGACCACCGAGACCATCGCGCTCGCCGAGCACGCCGCGGGCCTCGGCGTCGCCGGCGTTGCGGTGATCGCACCGCCCTACTTCATCCTCGACGAGCGGGAGTTGCTCGCGCACTTCGCCGCCGCAGCACGCGCGTGCGCGCCGACGCCCTTCTACGCCTACGAGCTCGAACGCGCGTCGGGATACTCGATCCCGGTCGCGGTGATCGAACGGCTCCGCGAGACGGTCGACAACCTGGCGGGGATGAAGGTGAGCGACACGCCGTTCGCCAAGGTGTCGCCGTACATGCTCGAGGGCCTCGATGTCCTGATCGGCGCGGAGGCGCTGATCGGCGAGGGGCTTGCCGCCGGCGCGGGCGGCGCCGTGTCCGGGCTCGCATCCGCGTTCCCGCAGGTCGTCGCCGACGCCGTTCGGAGCGGCGACTCGAGCGCGGCGGGCGCACTGCGAGCAACTGTCGAGCGGTTCCCGCGGATCGCGGCGCTGAAGGCGGCGGCGATCGCGCGGGGCGCGCCGATCCGCGAGGACGTCCGGCCGCCGCTGCGACGGCTTACGGACGAAGAACGGCGCGAGCTGCTCGACGCGATCCCGCGCTAGGAGCTGGTCCTCGGGCCGACCGGTGCCGATCCGGCCGGCCCGGAACCTCCTACTCAGGCGATCGCGAACTCCTGCTGCTGTTGCTGATCGCTCAGTCGCAATCCCGACGCCTCGCTCGTGAGATGCGAACCGTCGCTGAACATCATGTCGAGGAAGTAGTTGAACTTCCACACATCGTTCCCCTTCGGGTCGACGCGTATTTCGACCGTTCCCGTGCGGAGCGCCGTCTTCGAGCTCTGGTTCTTCAACTCGAGATCGAACGGGCCGTTGTCGCTCTGATCGGTGAAGAGACCGAAGTCGTCATCGATCCGAGCGGCGATCGTGCCCTCGCTGTCGCGCACTTCGCGGTCACATGTGTGTTTCGTTCGCGCGCCGGTCGCGCTAGGAGAGCTCGTCGATCGCCTGGCGGGCGCGCGCGTGCACGTCGGCGCGAAGCTCGTCGGCCGTGTCAGTCGCCTCGACCGCGGTCTCGTCGACCGTCGTGCGGGTCTCGTCGAGCTTCGCGCGCAGGTCGTCGGCTGACGGCGCGGGCTCGATCGCTTCCGCATGCCTGCGCTGCCACCACACGCGCAACCCGAACAGCCCGACGGCAAGGAGGATCAGGCGCTTCACGGGCGCGATGCTACACTGCCGCCGCTTCTCGCCACGCCCGTCGCGCCGTTTGCCGAAGCGGCGTCCAGGAGGCGGGGCCGATTCAGTCCATGAGGAGGGAAATTCGGCTTTGAACGACTACGAGATCATGCTGCTGCTCGACCCCGAGCTCCCTGAGGAGCGGGGCAACGAGATCATCCAGCGCGTCCGCGACGCGGTCGAGGGCGCCCAGGGGACGTGGGACGGCCACGAGCCGTGGGGGCGCCGCAAGCTCGCCTATGAGATCGACCACAAGGGCGAGGCGGTCTACCACCTGCTGCTCTTCACGGCGACGCCCGAGGCGCTCGCCGAGATCACGCGCGTGCTCAAGATCACCGACGGAGTCGTCCGCCACCTGGCCGTGCGCCGGGTCAAGGGCGGCCACACGAAGGCGCCGTCCGCCCCGCCGGCCGCTCCTGCACCGGCCGCCGCGGCCGTGTCCGCGCCCACCGGTGACAGCGACGAGGCCTCCGAGTAGCCTGGGCCTGGTCTAGGGAGAGGAGCGAGGAAGAGATGGCCAGCATCAACCGCGTCGTGCTCGTCGGCAACCTGACCCGCGACCCCGAGCTCAGGCACACGCCGTCCGGAACGGCGGTCTGCGGCCTGCGGATCGCGGTCAACACGCGCCGCAAGGACGGCGCGACCGGTCAGTGGACCGAGAAGCCGAACTACTTCGACATCACCGTCTGGGGCCAGCAGGGCGAGAACTGCGCGCAGTACCTGGCGAAGGGCCGCCCCGTCGCGATCGACGGCCGCCTCGAGTGGCGCGAGTGGGACGCGCAGGACGGCACCAAGCGGCAGGCGGTCGAGGTGATCGCCGACAGCGTCCAGTTCCTGGGCGGCCGCGGCGAAGGCGGCGGCGAGAACCAGTTCGTCCCGGCCGGCGCGCAGGCCGCTTCGGCCGACGCCGACTTCCAGGCAGCCGACGACGACATCCCGTTCTAAGGAGAAGGCATTGGCAGCGCCGAAGTCCGAACGCACGAGCAGGCCGAAGCGCGGCGCTCCCACCGGGGGCGGCCGCCGCAAGTCCTGCTTCTTCTGCAAGTCGAAGGTCGACGAGATCGACTACAAGAACGTGAACGAGCTTCGCCGCTACGTCTCCGAGCGCGGCAAGATCCGCTCACGGCGGATCAGCGGCGCCTGCCGCCGGCACCAGCGCCAGGTCGCGGTCGCGGTGAAGCGCGCGCGCGAGATCGCACTCCTCCCGTACGTCGGCGACAGGTAGGAGAGGGACGTCGTGGAAGTGATCCTCCGGCAGGACGTCGACTCGCTCGGCCTGCGCGGCGACGTGGTCAACGTCGCCCGGGGCTACGCGCGCAACTTCCTGCTCCCGCGCGGGCTCGCGCAGGCGGCCACGCCGGCGCTCGTGCGCGAGCTCGAGAAGCGCGACGCCCAGCGGGCGCGCCACGAGGCGAAGACGGCGGACGAGGCGAAGGCGATCGCCGACCGGATCGGCGCGCTCGAGCTGCGCTTCGACGTGAACGCCGGCCCGACGGGCTCGCTGTTCGGGTCGGTCACCGCCACGAACGTCGCCGACCGCCTCTGGGACGAGGCGAAGATCCGCGTCGACCGCCGCAAGCTCGAGATGGACACGATCAAGCGGATCGGGCGCTACACCGTCCCGGTGGCGCTCTTCGCCGACGTGACCGCCGAGCTCAGGATCGCGGTCGCGCCGGAGGGCGAGGAGCTTCCGACCGAGGAGGAGCTCGCCGCGCTCGAGGCCGCCGAGGCTGCGGCCGCGGCGCCCGAGCCCGAGGCGGAGGAGATCGAGCTCCTCGAGGAGGTCGAGCCTCCGGCCGCCTCCGACGAAGCGGTCGAAGCCGAGGCGCTCGAGCCCGAGGCCGACGCCGAGCCGGCCGAGCAGCCCGAGTAGGTTTTCCACAGACTCTCCACGGTCCTGTGGACGAGTTCTCCCCGGGGCTTTCCACAGGCTCGTCCACCGCCTGTGGAACACGCGTGAAAGTCCTCGCTCCGTGCGTCCTTTTCGTCCACCTTGCGGAGCGAACGTCTGTTCTGATATGCCTGCATACGAACGTTCCTGAGGAGGCGACACGAGGTTTTGCACACGGTTGAGCCACGGCCCGAAGACGGCTTCACTACGCGCGACATGGCAATGCCTGCCCAGGCACTCGCGACCGCCCCGATCCCGCCGCAGAACCTGGATGCCGAGGAGTCGGTCCTCGGCGCGATGATGCTCTCGCCGCTGGCGATCGGGGCGGTCACCGAGTCGACCAGCCTGTCCGCGGCCGACTTCTACCGCGAGAGCCACGGGCTCATCTACCGAGCGATCATCACGCTCTACGGCAAGGGCGAGCCGGTCGACGCGATCACGGTCGTCGACGAGCTCGACCGGATGAGCGCCCTCGCCGACGCCGGCAGCGCCGAGCGCGTCCACGAGCTCGCGACGCTCGTCCCGGCCGCTTCGAACGCAGCCCACTATGCGCGCATCGTCAGCGAGATGGCGACCCTGCGCGGCCTGATCCGGGCCGGCAACGACATCGCGCGCCTCGGCTTCGACCGCCCGGGCGAGACGATCGAGCTCGTCGACCGCGCCGAGCAGATCGTCTTCGACCTCTCGCAGCAGCGGGTCTCGAGCGAGTTCGCGCACATCGAGGAGCTGCTGAAGGACTCGTTCGAGACGATCACCCGGCTCTACGAGGCCGGCACCGACATCACCGGCACCCCGTCGGGCTTCCGCGACGTCGACCGCCTAACCTCCGGCTTCCAGCCGGGCAACCTGGTGATCGTCGCGGCCCGTCCGTCGATGGGCAAGTCGGCGCTCGCGCTCTGCATGGCGGCGAACGTCGCCGTCCGGAACAACAAGCCGGTCGCGCTGTTCACGCTCGAGATGTCGAAGGCGGAGGTCACGCAGCGGCTGATGTGCTCCGAGGGCAAGGTCGAGTCGCAGCGCCTGCGCACCGGCAAGCTCGCCGTCGACGACTGGCCCCGTCTCACGACCGCGTGCGACAAGCTCGCGCGCGCGCCGATCTACGTCGACGACACCGGCTCGATCACGATGATGGAGATCCGCTCGAAGCTGCGCCGGCTGAAGATGCGCGAGTCGGAGCTGTCGCTCGTGATCGTCGACTATCTGCAACTGATGACGAGCGGCACCACGGTCGAGAACCGCGTGCAGGAGGTGTCCCAGATCTCGCGGGCGCTGAAGATCCTCGCCCGCGACCTCGAGGTGCCGATCGTCGCGCTCTCACAGCTCTCGAGGGCGGTCGAGCAGCGGCACGACAAGCGGCCGATCCTGTCCGACCTGCGCGAGTCCGGGTCGATCGAGCAGGATGCCGACCTCGTGATGTTCGTGTACCGAGACGAGTACTACAACCCGGAGGAAACCGATTCTGCCGGCGTCGCCGAGCTGATCCTGGCGAAGCACCGAAACGGCGCGACCGGCACCGAGAAACTTGCGTTCCAGAAACGCTACGCCAAGTTCGCAGACCTGGCAGCTGCAGCATGACGACGACGGTCTGGCTCTCCCCCTCTGCGACCTCGTTCTCGTGCCTGTGTGAAACCTGCCTGGAGGCGGCTCGGCGTAGTGGCGCGTTGTTCTCCGACGCCCTCCTCGCCGCGAGCGTCCGCGGTAGCGTCGGACCGGACACCGCGCTCGGCGTCGTCCGCTGCGCTGCAGGGCACGAAATCGTCCTGCGGCGCGGCGAACGGCCGCCGGCGCTCGCCTCGCGCGACGAGCGCCAGCTGCAGCTCGTCTGAGCGCCCTCGCGCCGCCCCGTCAGGCACACTCCGTCGGTGCCGTCGACCGTCGTCGTGGGCGCGCAGTGGGGCGACGAGGGCAAAGGGAAGATCGTCGACCTGCTCGCGCAGGAATCGGACGTCGTCTGCCGCTACCAGGGCGGCCCGAACGCGGGCCACACGAGCGTCGCCGGCGGCGAGACGTTCAAGATCCGCCAGACCCCGAGCGGGGTGATCTCGGGCAAGACGTCGGTGATCGGCGCCGGGTGCGTCGTCGACCCCCAGGTGCTGCTCGACGAGCTCGACGAGCTGTCGGCGCGCGGGATCGACACGTCGGTCGTCGTTGTCTCCGGCAACGCGCACCTGATCATGCCGTGGCACGTCGCGATCGACCAGGCGTCGGAGCGGCGGCTCGGGTCGCTGCAGATCGGGACGACGCGGCGCGGGATCGGGCCCGCCTACGCCGACAAGGCGTCGCGGATCGGGATCCGCGTGCAGGACGTGCTCGACGCGAAGATCCTGCGACAGAAGCTCGAGGTCGCGCTCGCCGAGAAGAACGTGTGGCTCGAGAAGGTGTACGAGCTGCCGCCGTTCGAGCTCGAGGAGGTGTGGGAGCGCACGTCCGCGCTCGCGGCACGGCTCGCACCTTACGTCGGCGACGTGTCGCTGCTCGTCGACCGCGCACTTCGCGACGGGCAGCGTGTCCTGTTCGAGGGCGCCCAGGCGACGCTGCTCGACCTCGACCACGGCACGTACCCGTTCGTCACCTCGTCGAACCCGATCGCCTCCGGTGCGCCGACGGGCGTCGGGATCGGGCCGACCCGGATCGACCGCGTCCTCGGCGTCTCGAAGGCGTACGTCACGCGCGTCGGCGAGGGGCCGTTCCCGTCGGAGATCGCCGGGCCGGAGCAGGCGCAGCTGCGCGAGCTGGGCGGCGAGTACGGCACCGTCACCGGCCGCGAGCGGCGCTGCGGTTGGCTCGACCTGGTCGCGCTGCGCTACGCGGTGCGGGTGAACGGGCTCACGTCGCTCGCGCTGACGAAGCTCGACGTCCTGTCGGCATTCGCCGAGCTGCCGGTGTGCGTCGGCTACCGGCTCCCGGACGGCGGCGAGACACGCGAGTTCCCGGCGCACCAGTCGGACTTCCACCACGCCGAGCCGGTCTGGCAGGTGCTCGCCGGCTGGCAGGAGCCGCTCGACGACGCGACCTCGGTGCGCGACCTCCCGGCGGCCGCCTCGGAGTACGTCGCCTTCGTCGCCGAGGATCTCGGCGTCCCGGTCGAGCTCGTCGGCGTGGGCGCCGCGCGCGAGCGCGTGCTCGCCTGACGGCCGGTGCTCGCGACACAGAGCTCTCCGGCGCTCGAGACGGTGATCGCGCTCTCGATCTTCGTGCCGGTGATCGTCGCCGCGGGCCTCGCGTGGTGGGTGCTGCGGGGAAAGCGCGACGATCCAGACGAGAAGCTCTGGCGGCTCCAGGACGACGCCCGTCGCCGCTCGAGAGAACGGGAGAAACGGCCGGAGTAGGATCGGCGGGTGAACGTGCTGCTCGTCGGTGCGGGGGCGCGCGAGCACGCGCTGGCCTGGCGGCTCGCCAGCAGCCCCAGCCTGGCCGAGCTGCATGCGGCCCCGGGCAATCCCGGGATCGCCGAGCTCGGCCGCTGCCATCCCGTGCGGGCCGACGACGGCGACGGCCTGCTCGGCCTCGCCGTGACGCTGGGGATCGATCTCGCGGTGATCGGCCCGGAAGGGCCGCTCGTCGCCGGCGTGGCGGACGAGCTCCGGCAAAACGGCATCGCCGTGTTCGGCCCGAGCGGCGCGGCCGCGCGCATCGAGGGCTCGAAGACATTCGCGAAAGAGGTGCTCCGGGCGGCGGGCGTGCCGGCGGCCGGCACGCTGTCCGTGGCTCGTCCGCCGTGCGTGGTGAAAGCGGACGGGCTCGCCGCCGGTAAGGGCGTGTTCGTGTGCCACACGGCCGACGAGCTCGAGGCAGCGCTGCGGGCCGTGCAGGGTCTCGGGGGCGGCACGGTGATCGAGGAGCTGCTCGAGGGGCCGGAGCTGTCGCTGTTCGCGATCAGCGACGGCCGCCGCGTCGTCCCGGTCGGCGCAGCTCAGGACTTCAAGCGAATCGGCGACGGCGACACGGGCCCGAACACCGGCGGGATGGGCGCGTACTCGCCGGTCGAGTGGGTCGACGATCTCGAAGGGCTGGTCGACGCCGTGCACCGACCGGTGATCGAGGAGCTCGCCCGCCGCGGGACGCCGTTCCAGGGCTGCCTGTTCGCCGGGCTGATGATGACCGCCGGCGGCCCGAAGGTGCTCGAGTTCAACGCCCGCTTCGGCGACCCGGAGACGCAGGTGCTGATGCCGCGGATCGAGGGCGATCTGCTCGAAGTGCTCGCGCAGGCGGCGCGCGGCGACCTCTCACGCACAACGCTGGCGACGAACGCGACGGCGGCTGTGACGGTCGTCCTCGCGGGCCCCGAGTACCCCGCGTCGAGCGACTACGCCGGACGTCCGATCGACGGCCTCGAGGCCGCGGCCGCGACCGGGGCGCTCGTGCTCCACGCCGGCACGGCGGTACGGGACGGGCAGCTCGTGACGAATGGCGGCAGAATCCTCTCGGTGACCGGAACCGGGGGCACGGTGGAGGAGGCGCGCGCGGCGGCCTACCGGGCGGTGGAGCTCGTCTCGTTCGACGGCGCGCGCTATCGCCGCGACATCGCGGAGGCAGTCGGTGGCTGAGCCGACCGTCGGGATCCTCGTCGGCTCCGAGTCGGACCGCGAGCGCATGCAGGGCGCGGTCGACGAGCTCGAGAGCCGCAGCATCAGCTGGGAGCTCGAGGTGCGCTCGGCGCACCGAATGCCCGACGCGGTCGCCGAATACGCGCGCGCCGCCGAAGGGCGCGGCATCCGCGTGCTGATCTGCGGCGCGGGGCTCGCGGCCGCGCTGCCCGGCGTGGTCGCGGCGCACACCGAGCTGCCGGTGATCGGCGTGCCGCTCCGCTCGTCGCTCTCGGTGCTCGATGGTCTCGACGCGCTGCTCTCGATCGTGCAGATGCCACCGGGGGTGCCGGTGGCCACGGTGGGCGTCGACAACGCGCGAAACGCCGCCGTCCTCGCGGCGCGGATCCTGCGTTCGGGCTGACCAGGGCGCGCTCTAGACTGACCGGAGTGATCGCCCGCTACTCCCGCCCGGAGATGACCCGGATCTGGGCGGACGAGGGCAGGCTCGCGCGGTGGCTCGACGTCGAGCTCGCCGCGCTCGAGGGCTGGGCGGAGGTCGGCGAGGTGCCGGCCGTGGAGGTGGAGGCGATCCGCGCGCGGGCCACCGTCCCGACCGCCGAGCGGGTGGCGGAGCTCGAGCGGACGACCGACCACGACATGGCCGCCTTCGTCGATGCCGTCGCCGAGCAGCTCGGGCCCGAGGGACGCTGGGTGCACTTCGGCCTGACCTCGTCGGACGTGCTCGATACGGCGCTCGCCTTGCAGATCCGCGATGCCGGCGCGCTGATCGTCGCCGACATCGAGCGCGCGCTCTCGATCGTTATCCGGCGCGCGGAGGAGCACCGTCGCTCGATCTGCATCGGGCGGTCCCACGGCGTCCACGCTGAGCCCACGACATTCGGGTGGAAGCTCGCCGGTTGGGCGTTCGAGCTCGACCGCGCGCGGTCTCGACTCGAGCGCGCGCTGGCCGAGTGCCGTGTCGGCCAGCTCTCGGGCACGGTCGGCACGTACGGCGCGATCGACCCGCGCGTCGAGCTCATCGCATGCGAGCGCCTCGGCCTCGAGCCCGATCCGGCCTCGACGCAGGTGATCGCCCGGGACCGGCACGCCGAGCTCCTCGGCGCGCTTGCGCTCTGCGCGACGTCGCTCGATCGCTTCGCCACCGAGATCCGGCACCTGGCGCGCACCGAGGTGCGCGAGGCCGAGGAGCCGTTCGCCAAGGGCATGAAGGGGTCGTCTGCGATGCCGCACAAGCGCAACCCGAAGATCGCCGAGCGCATCTCCGGCCTCGCCCGCGTCGTCCGCGCGAACGCGGGCGTCGGGCTCGAGAACGTAGTGCTCTGGCACGAGCGCGACATCTCGCATTCCTCGGCCGAGCGAGTCGTCGTCCCGGACAGCTTCCTCGCGCTCGACTACATGCTCGACCGCTTCGCCTGGATGATGGACGGGCTCGTCGTGCACCCGGATCGAATGGAGCGCAACCTCTGGGCCTCGCACGGCCTCTTCTTCTCCCACCGGCTGCTGCTCGCCCTCGTCGGGCACGGCGTCGCCCGCGACGAGGCCTACCGGCTCGTGCAGCGGAACGCGATGCGCTCCTGGGACGAAGAGCTCGACTTCGAGGAGCTCGTCCGGGCCGACCGCGAGATCGCGGAGCGGCTCACAGGAGCAGAGCTCACGGAGGTCTTCGACCTCGAAGCCACGATCGCCCACGTCGACGGCGCCTTCGAGCGACTGCGCCGTCTCGCCCCGAAGGAGGAGGCCGTACATGCCTGATGCCCTGCACGTCGGAAGCGGCAAGGTCCGCGAGCTCTACGCCCTCGACGACCAGCGGCTGCTGCTCGTCGCCTCGGACCGGATCTCGACGTTCGACGTCGTGCTCCCGACCGAGATCCCGGACAAGGGCCGCGTGCTGACGGGGCTCTCGGGGTTCTGGTTCTCGCGCACCGAGGAGATCGTCCCGAACCACCTGCTCGCACTCGGCGAGGACGGGCGGTCGACCGAATGCCGGCGCCTCGAGATGCTTCCGATCGAGTGCGTCGTTCGCGGGTACCTGGCGGGCTCCGGCTGGAGCGACTACCGCGCCACCGGATCCGTGTGCGGCCATCGGCTGCCCGACAGGCTGCGCGAGAGCGAGGAGCTGCCGGGACCGATCGTCACTCCCGCGACGAAGGCGACGACGGGGCACGACGAGAACATCGACCGGGAGACGGCCGCCGGCCTCGTGGGCGCCCATCGCTTCGACGAGGTGGAGGCAATCGCGCTCGAGCTGTACCGCTTCGCGTCCGCACACGCGCGCGAGCGCGGGATCATCCTGGCCGACACGAAGCTGGAGTTCGGTGTCGACCAGGAGGGACTGCTCACGCTGGCCGACGAGGCGTTCACGCCCGACTCCTCCCGCTTCTGGCCTGCCGACGAGTACGCACCGGGAGGCGCCCAGCCCTCGTTCGACAAGCAGTTCGTCCGCGACTACTGCGAGACGCTCGGCTGGGCCAAGACGCCGCCCGGGCCCGAGCTGCCCTCGGACGTCGTCGACGGGACGCGGGCGCGCTACGTCGAGGCGTTCGAGCGACTGACCGGAACCGGCTTCGACGCGTACCTCGACGAGCCGACGGTCGTGTTCGCATGAGGGCGACCGTGCTCGTCCGGCCGAAGCCGGGCATCCTCGACCCGCAGGGGCAGGCCGTGTCCAGCTCGCTTCGGCACCTCGGGTTCGACGTCGGCGAGACCCGCGTCGGGAAAGTCGTGGACGTCGAGCTGGGAACCAACGATCCGGCCGAGGCGAGGACGCAGCTCGAGTCGATGTGCGCGCAACTGCTCGCGAACCCGCTGATCGAGGGATACACGATCGAGCTCGGCGGCGAATGAGCACGGCACCCCGCCCGCTCGTCGCGGTGGTCGTCTTCCCCGGCTCGAACGACGACCGCGATGCCCAGCTGGCGCTGGCGCGGCTCGGAGCGGACGCCCGGCGCGTGTGGCACACGGAGCACGAGCTCCCGTCGGACACGGCAGGGGTCGTCCTCCCCGGCGGGTTCTCGTACGGCGACTACCTCCGCTGCGGGGCGATCGCCCGCTTCTCGCCCGTGCTCCAGGCGGTCGTCGCGTTCGCACGCGCCGGCGGTCCGGTGCTCGGGATCTGCAACGGCTTCCAGATCCTCACCGAGGCCGGCCTGCTCCCCGGCGTGCTCCGCCCGAACGAGTCGCTGTCGTTCGTCTGCCGCGACGTGCCCGTCGTCGTCGAGACCGCCGACTCGCCGCTGCTCGCGCGGTGCGTGCCCAGGCAGTCGCTCACGATCCCCGTCAAGCACGGCGAGGGCTGCTGGTTCGGTGACGACGGGCTCGTCGCCGAGCTCGAGGCAAACGGGCAGATCGCTCTGCGCTACGCGCCGGGCGCGAACCCGAACGGGTCGGTGGGCGACGTCGCCGGCGTCGTGAACGCGGACGGGAACGTCCTCGGCCTGATGCCGCACCCGGAGCATGCGGTCGACCCGCTGCTCGGCAGCGTCGACGGCGCGCTGATCCTCGGGTCGCTGGTCGATGCCGCTCGGCTGTCGGTCGCCGCTTCCGTCTAGGCATCGACCTCCTGCGCGGAGGCGAACAGCTCGGCAATCGCTGGACAGCGGGCGAGCTCTGACCCGAGCCGCTCGAGGTCGCGTGCTCGCAGCGTCACCGGGCCGCGCCGAATGACGCCGTCGGTCGTGTACGCGAAGCGCAGGAGCCGCTCGCCGTGCTTCGTCTCGAGCAGCTCGACCACCGAGGAGAATCGCTTCTCCCCTGCTCGCTGCGGCACCACGAGCCGCTCGACGACGAGCGCAGGCCCCCAGGGCGTCGCGACCCTGGAGAGGGCCGGCGTCGGCGTTGCGGTCGTGCGTGCGGGCATTCCTCGAAGCTAGCGGGGAAGGTGCAACGTGTCCGTCACGGGATCGCGACAAATCTGTGTCGATCGCTCCACAGGCACGAGGCGCCGCGATGACACCGTCCGGAGACCGGCGCGCCGGTCGCGCTCAGGCGTCGATCGGGACGTGCCCCGGCTCGCTCGCGACACGGTCGAGCCAGGCGCGGATCGCCGGGTACCCCGAGAGGTCGAACCCGCCCTCGTCCGCGACGTGCGTGTAGGCGTAGAGCGAGATGTCGGCGAGGGTCATCCCGTCGCCGACGAGCCAGGAACGGCCGTCGAGGTGCCGCTCCATCGCCTCGAGGGCTCTGTAGCCGGCGGCCCGCCGTCCCTCGATCCTGTCGGCGTACGCCTCCGGCTCGCCCGAGTACGCGAGCCAGAAGCGGGCAACCGCGAGCGCGGGCTCGTGGTCGTACTGCTCGAAGAACTGCCACTGCAGCACCTGCGTGCGCAGGTACCGATCGTCCGGCACGAAACGCGTCCCGTCGCCGAAGTACCAGAGGATCGCGTTCGACTCGGCGAGTGGGCGGCCGTCGTCGAGCAGGAGCGTGGGGACGCGCAGCGCCGGGTTGAGCTCGCCGAGCAACTCGGGGCGATCCGAACGGTCGCGGACGTCCACCTCGCGCCGCTCGAACGGAATCTCGAGATGCGCCAGCAGCAGCCGGACCTTGTAACAGTTGCCCGAGATCTGGCTGTTGTAGAGGAGGAGCACGACCGCTAACGATAGGTGCGCGCCATCGCCCGGCGCCCAACGGGCAGTGGGCGCACGAAGATGTTCGAGTGCCCGCACTCTGGATCGGCGGACCGCCCGGCGCAGGGAAGACGTCGGTCGCAACCAGGCTCGCACGCCGCAACGGTCTGCGCTGGTACGGCGCGGACACGCGCACGTGGATCCATCGCGACCGGGCGCTCGCGGCCGGCAATCCCTCCGCGCGTCGCTTCGAGCAGCTCTCGCCGACCGAGCGCTGGTCGAGGCCGTCACACGAGCTGCTCGAGCTCTCGCTCCATCGCGAGCGGCTCCAGATGGTGCTCGACGACGTGCGCGCGCTGCCGGCGAGGCCGCTCGCGATCGCGGAGGGGACGACGGTCTCACCGGCGGCGCTCGCGACCGACGACGTCGACCGCACGCGCGCGCTCTGGCTGATTCCGACGCCCGCCTTCGCCGACGAGCAGCTGAAGACGCGCAACCTCGGCGACGGGCAGAACCGCCTGTACCGACTGCTCGCCGCGGTGATCCAGCGTGAGGCGGCGGAGCACGACGCCCCGGTCCTGCGCGTCGACGGGACGCTCGAGCTGGACGACGTCGTCGACGCGGTCGAAACCCGTTTCGCCGCCGCGCTCGCAGCCGGGCCGCGCGCTGCGACGCGCGACGAGCGGCGCGCGCTGCTTCGCGAGGCGAACGCGGCGATCGTCGCGCAGGTGCGCGGCTACTGGGCGCGTCCGTGGGCGGACGGAGACGCCGAGACCGTCGTGCAGGAGTTCCTGTGCGAGTGCGGTGACCCGACGTGCAGCGCAAGCGTCCGGCTTCAGGTCGCGGCCGTCGCGGCAGAGCCCGCGCTCGCGCCCGGGCACCGCTGAAGGCTCAGCCGGCGGAGTCGCCCGGTAGCCAGCCGTCGCGATACGGCGTCGGCACCGGCGGCGCGAAGCGGGCGTATGCCTCGTCCGCGTCGCCGGTGTCCTGCTCGACACCGGCGCCATGGCGGAGCGCCACTTCGTCGCGCGTGTAGCCGCCCCACGGCCGGTTCTGATCGTCGCGGCTGCCGACCGCGAGCACCGCGCACGTCCCCTCGCCGGCGCCGAGGATGATGTGCTTCGTCTCGCGCGGGCAGTGGACGAAGTCCCACTGCCGGAGCGGGCGCTCCTCGCCCTCGATCAGGAGCAGCGCCTCGCCGGCGAGCACGAGGAAGTCCTCCTGGGCGGCCTCCCAGTGGTACATCCCGATCGGCTCGCCGGGGCCGAGCACGAACAGCGTGACCCCGAGCTGCGGAAAGTCCGTCGCGCCCTCGAACGGAAGCGAGTACCCCCGCCCGGGCCGGTCGCGCCAGCGCGCGTCGCGTGCGTTGAGCACGAACCAGCCCTCGCCGGAGGGAACGAGCCCGGCCTCGGTCTGGTCGAACGGCGCTTCCGCCACCACCGCACGATCCTACGCGCGGCCGTCGGCGCGGTTGTGCCACACGGCCTCGATGTTGTTCGCGTCGGGATCCCGGAGGTACGCCGCGTAGTAGCCGGCGTGGTAGACGGGGCGTTCGCCGGGCGCGCCGTTGTCGACGCCGCCCGCCCCGAGCCCGGCGGCGTGGAACGCCTGGACGGTCTCCGCGTCGCCGACGCCGAGTGCGAGGTGAAGTCCTCGAGTCGCCTCGTCGGCTTCGAGCAGGGTGAACGTGCCGGTGTCGGTGACGACGTGAAACCGGTCGGACCGCTCGGGCACGCGCAGGCCGAGCGCCTGCGCCACCGCGGCGTAGAACCTCCGCGTCGCGGCGAGATCGCGCACGCGGATCCAGAGGTGGTCGATCACGCCGCTGCTCGGATCGGACCTCGCGTGATGGACGGCCTCGATCGAGTTGTCGTCGTTGTCGCGGATGAAGGCGCCGTAGTACTCGGGGCTGTACTCGGGCCTCGGGCCGGGCGCGCCGTCGTCGCGGTAGCCGGCCGCGGTCAACTCGCGCCACCAGTCGTCGACCTGCGCGCACGACGAGGCCGCAAGGCCGACGTGGAGCCGCCGCGTCGCCGGGTTGGCGTCGTCGGCCGAGGCGATCGAGAGGTCGTGCCACTCGTGGAACCCACCACCGTCATGACGTCGGTCGCGGAACTCGAGCAGCTCGAACACCTGCGTGAACAGCCGCAGTGACGCGTCGAGGTCGCTGCAGCGGAGCGTGACGTGGTCGATCGACGCACTCATGCGACGACGTTCGACGGGACGATCCCGTCGATCAGGAGCGAACGAAGCGCGGAGACGGCGAGCAGCCCCATCGCCTCGCGCGTCTCACGGGTCGCGCTGCCTAGGTGCGGCGTGAGGACGACGTTCTCGAGCTCGAGCAGACCCGCACCGACTTCCGGCTCGAACTCGAAGACGTCGAGCGCTGCCCCGGCGATACGACGCAAGCGCAACGCGTCGACGAGCGCTGCCTCGTCGACGACCGACCCGCGCGCAGTGTTGACGAGCACCGCGGTCGGCTTCATCGCACTGAGCGCGGCCGCATCGATCAGGTGCCGGTTCCCGGCGCTGGCGGGAACGTGGAGGCTGACGACGTCCGCCTCCGCGAGCGAGGCGTGAAGGTCGTCGGCGCGGCCGACGAACGTCACCGATGCGCCGTGCGCCTCGAAGAGCCGCGCGGTCTCGCGGCCGATCCGGCCCGGCCCGACGATCGCGACCGTCTTCCCGCCGAGGCTCTCGCCGAGCATGAACTCGAGCGAGAACGCCCACTCCGCGCCGCGGCGCAGGAAGCGGTCGCCTTCCGCGACCCGCCGCAAAAGTGCGAGCGTGAGCGCAATCGCGAGCTCGGCGGTCGCGCGCGTGAGCACGTCGGGCGTGTTGGCGACGACGACCCCGCGCGCCCGCGCGGCGGCCAGGTCGATGTTGTCGACGCCGACGCCGTAGTTCGCGACGATCCGCAGCCGTGGGCCGGCGCGTTCGAGAAAGGCGTCGTCGACCTGCGTCAGGATCAGCGAGAGGACGCCGTCCACCGACGTCGGAGAGTCGGCGAGCTCGAAGTCCGCGGCGAGCGCGTCGCGCACCCGTTCGGGGATCGGGCCCGTCACGTTGACGCGCGGTCGGGACACCGACGCGAGCGTACTAGGGCGCGACGAGCGTGCGCGTCACCGGGTCCCAGCGCCACAGGCCGCCTGCGGTGACGTGCGTCCCGCCGACCCAGCGGTCGACGGGCGCGAGCTCGGCGCTATCGAGCTCACCGGCGAGGACGCGCTCACCGGTTCGCGTGAGGCGGAGCGGCAGCCGCGCGTAGTCCTGACCGTCGCTGAGCGGAGGCGCCGCCGGCAGCGGCTCGCCCTCGTCGGTCTCGACCAGCCGCGCCTCGCCACGGCCGAGGTCGCTGAGCGTCCGGAAGAACCACGTGTCGCCGAGGAACGGCGCCTCCTCGAGGCGCTGCGCCGCGAAGAACGCCGCCACGGGCGTCGCGGCGCCGTCGGCCAGCGCGAGCAGGGCCCGCCGCTCGGTCGTGGAGAGCCCGTCTCCCGGCGCCGGCAGCTCCTCGAGCAGCCGACGAAGCGCGGGGGCGACGAAGGGCAGGCCGGCAACGGCTCCCGTCGCCTGCTCGGCGAGCGCGGTCGGTTCGGGCGCCCGGATCGCCGCCCAGACGGCGGCGGCAGCGTCCAGCGTCTCCGCCGCGGCCGGCTCGCGTGCAGGCCACAGCGTCTCGAGCTGGTCGGCGGTGAGCTCGCCGAGGCCGGCGAACTCGGGCTTGCCCGGGAACGAGCCGACGACGATCAGCTCCGGCGCCGCGTCGTGCTCGCGCGCCAGCGCGAGCGCATCGAGCAGCTGGAGCTGGTCGTAGAGGTCGTGCTCGAACCAGAGCACGACCTGGGCACCGCCGCCGAGGGCGTCGACGAGCTGCCGGTCGCGCCGCTCGAGCGCCGAGAGCAGAGCCCCCTGGCCGCCCCATCCGCACTCGGACAGGAAGCGGGCGCGCGCACGGAGCAGCTCGGCGCGGCCGACGTCGGGCACCGGGCCGGCGTGGAGCGCGTCCTGCCACGGCAACACCGCGCCGCCGAGGCTCGTCTGGCGCAGGGTGTTGCCGGCGCTCTCTCCGTTCGTCACGTGGAGGAGCGTCGGGCGGACGCTCGGGTCGCGACCCTGGCGCGCGAGATACGCCGCACCGCACGTGCAGTGGTCGAGCGAGTCGCACGCGCAGCCGACGACGGTCGCGAGCGCGCCGCGTATCCGGCGCAGGCCCGCGATCCGCTCGTCGATCTCGTCGATCTTGGCCGCCATGCGGACGCGCAGCGCCGCGGGCGGCGACGCCGACCGTCGCGCCGCGCGGAGGTACTCGCCGATCTCCGCGAGCGTGAACCCGACCGCCTGCGCCTCCTTGATCGCCCGCAGGAAGCGAACCGTCTCCTCGTCGTAGCGGCGATGCCCGCTGGGGTCGCGGTCGGGCGTCGGCAGGAGGCCGCGGCGCTCGTAGTAGCGGAGCGTCTCGACGTTGACGCCTGCGCGGGCTGCGACCTCGCCGACTCTCATGCCGGGACTGTAAACCCGTACCTAGGTACGGATTGCAACCCGGTCTGCGGCTACGCGCCGCTGCGGTCGATCAGCTCGATGCGGTACTCGTCCGGATCGCGCACGAAGCAGAGCAGCGAACCGCCCTCGCGAACGCGATAGGGCTCGCGCTCGGCCTCGATCCCCTGCTCCTTCAGCTCGGCGAGCGTCGCCGCCAGATCGTCGACGCCGACCGCGATGTGCCCGTAGCCGGTGCCGAGCTCGTAGCTGCGCCCGTCGTGGTTGAGCGTCAGCTCGAGCACGCTCTCGGAGTCGCCGATCGAGAAGAAGTAGTTCGTCGCCTCGCGCTCGCCGTTCCGAACGATGTCCATCTCGCTCTGGAAGCGGAACCCGAGCGCCTCGTAGAACGCGCGGCTCCGCGCCGGATCCGTGATCCGCACCATGGTGTGCAGGAAGGTGGCCACGGTGGGATCCTACGGATCCATGGCGGAGACCGAGAGCGAAGCGACTCCCGAGCCTGACCGTTCGGCCTCCGAGCTGATCGAACAGGTCGGCCGCGACGCGGCGGTGCTGATGGGCCGCGAGCTGCAGCTGACGGCGTCGCGTCACGGTGACGAGCTCCGGGCGGCGGTGCGTAACCTCGTGGTCGTGGGCGCGGTGGCGGTCGCATTCGCGACGGCGTTCGCGCTCGGAAACTGGGCGATCGTCGAGGCGCTCGCGGGACCGCTCTCGAGCTGGAGCGCGCCGCTCGTCGTCGCCGCCGGCTGGGCGCTGATCGGCGTCGTCGGGACGATCTACCTCGGCACGCGACCCGGGGCAGCAGACGCCGTCAAGCAGCTCGCGGGCGTCGGAACGGACGAAGGAAGCCTCGAGAAGCAGCGCGACCAGGCCGAGGAACAACTGCGCGGCTCGTTGGCCGACCTCTCGGGTGCGGTCGCGAGCGAGACCGGTGTGATGGTCGCTGCGGCGATCGTCCCGATGGCCGGCGGGGCGGTCGACGCCGGGGAGAAGCTGCTCGACGTCGCCGACGGCATGACCGACCGCCTCGAGGAGAGTGGGATGCTCGGCGGGCGCATCGTCAACCAGGCGTTCGACGTCGCGCTGCTCCCCGGCCGGACGTTCATCCGGGTCACGACAAGAGCGTTCAGAACCCGGCGCTAAAGCTCGTCGGCGAGCAGCGCGAACTGCACCGCATCCTGCCACTCGCCGTGGCGCAGGTACGCGCGGCGTTTGACGCCCTCGCGCACGAAGCCGGAGCGCTCGGCGTGGGCGATCGCGCGCTCGTTGAAGGCGAAGCACGCGAGCTCGAGCCGGTGATAGCCGAGCTCCTCGATCAGGTAACGCTGCACGAGCCGTGCGGCGGCGTCGGCGAGACGCCGCCCGCGAAAGTCGGGGTGCACCGCGAGCCCCCCGAGCCGCACGATCCGATTTGGCGCGCTCACCTGCTCGTAGCCGAGCGCGCCCGCGCGCTCGCCCTCGAGCTCGATCACCATGCGCCCGAAGCGCTCGGGCTCCCGTTCGGACCGCTCGACCTCGGCGGCGAGCGTCTCGCGGTCTCGCACATGCCGGCCGCCCATGAACGGCTCGACGTCGTCGGCCACATACAGCTCGGCGAGCCAGTCGACGTCCCCGGCGCCGGCGCGGCGCAGGGCGATCACGAGGGCTCTGAGGGCGTGCGCGCGAACGACGCCCCGCCGACCACCGGCGCCCGCGGCCGCCGCCGGGAGAGCCCCGTGCCAAGCGCAACGCCGCCGAGGATCAGGGCGAGCCCGGCCACGGCCGCGCCGCCGACGCTCTCGTCGAGGAAGAGCGCGCCGTAGGCGAGCGCGACGGGCGGCACGAGGTAGGTGACGAACGAGGCATAGGAGGCGCCCGCGCCGGCGATGATCGTGAAGAAGAGCAGGTACGCGAACGCGGTGCCGAGGATGCCGAGCACGACGACGGAGGCGATCGCGCCGAAGCCGGGAACGTGGCTCGGCGCGCGTGCGACCCCTGCGGGCAGCACCGCGATCGTCGCGACCACTGACGTCCAGAGCGCGACCGATGCCGGCCGCACGGCCGACAGGTGCGCGCGGATGATCAGGCCGCCCGCCGCGTAGCAGACCGCCATCCCCACGACCGCGAGCGCGGCGAGGATCTTCCCCTCCGGCTGCACGCCGACGAGCAGGGCGACGCCGACGAATCCCACGAAGACACCGACGAGCCGGCTGCCCGTGACCCGCTGCTCGTGGAAGAACGCGAACGCGAGCAACACGGTGAAGATCGGAACCGACGCCTGGAGGATCGAGGCGAGCCCGGAGTCGATGCGGGTCTCGCCCCACGAGAGCAGCCAGAACGGCACCGCCGTGTTGAGCAAGCCGACGGTGACGAGCGGGCGCCAGTGGGAGCGGAGCTCGGCGAGCGTCGAGCGGATCCCGGAGGAGACGCCCACCACGATCGCGAGCGTGAGCGCGGCCAGCGAGATGCGGCCGAGGATCAGGGTCGCAGGATCGAGCTCGCGGTCGGCGACCTTGATGAACATAAACGAGCTGCCCCAGATCAGGGACAGCAACAGGAGCATCGGGAGGTACCGCCCGTTGACGCTCTGCGCGCGACCCACTCTTCTCCTTGAAACGCTCGACGTGCGTGGACTGTGAGATCGACGGGAGGCGTCGGAACCCCCCGATACACTGGCTTCCTGAGCTCCGTCGCGGAACCTCTGCACCGTAGCCTTGGGCTCACCGACGGCGAGTACCAGCGTATCGAGGAGCTGCTCGAGCGCCCGCCCAACGACTTCGAGCTCGCGGTCTTCTCGCTGCTCTGGTCCGAGCACTGCGGCTACAAGCACTCGGCGCCGCTCCTCCGGCGGCTGCCGACCGGAGGCCCGCGCGTGTTGCAGGGGCCGGGTGGCAACGCCGGCGTGATCGACGTCGGCGGCGGGCTCGCGGTCGCGTTCAAGGCGGAGTCGCACAACCACCCGACGGCCGTCGAGCCGTTCCAGGGCGCCGCCACAGGCGTCGGCGGGATCCTGCGCGACATCGTCGCGATGGGCGCACGTCCGATCGCGCTGCTCGACGGGCTCCGCTTCGGCTCGCCCGACTGGCACTTCCGCCGGGCGGTCGCCGGGATCGCGCACTACGGCAACTGCGTCGGCGTGCCCACCGTCGGCGGCGAGTCGGCGTTCGACGCCGCCTACGCCGAGAACCCGCTCGTGAACGCGATGTGCGTCGGCCTGCTGCCGGCCGAGCGCGTGCTCAGCGCGCAGGCGCAGGGCGTCGGCAACGCGATCGTGCTCTTCGGCGCGCTCACCGGACGCGACGGCATCGGGGGCGCCTCGGTGCTCGCCTCGCAGGACCTCGAGGGCTCGGACGAGAAGCGCCCGTCCGTCCAGATCGGCGACCCGTTCCGCGGGAAGGCGCTGATCGAGGTGTCGCTCGAACTGGTCGAGCGCAGCCTCGTCGTCGCGCTGCAGGACTGCGGCGCGGCCGGCCTCGCCTCGTCGCTCTCCGAGATGGCGTCGGACGGGCTCGGCGTCGACGTGAGCCTCGACCGCGTTCCGCTGCGCGAGCCGGGGCTCGAGCCGTGGGAGATCATGATCTCCGAGTCGCAGGAGCGGATGGTCGCGGTCGTCGAGCCGGGGCTCGTCGGCGAGGTGCAGGCCGTCTGCGAGCGCTGGGAGGTCCCGTGCACGCCGATCGGAGAGGTGACCGGCCACGGCGAGCTGCGCGCGTACGACGGCGACGAGATCGTCGGCTCGATTCCCGCCGCACTGCTGACGGACGGCTGCCCGCGCTACGAGGTCGACAGCCTCGACACGCCAGCGCCGCGGGCCGCCGTCGACCCGGTCAACGAGGAGCCGAAGAGCTGGGTGTACGAGCAGTACGACCAGCTGGTCGGCTCGCGCACCGTCCGGCGGCCCGGCTTCGACGCGGCGGTGCTCCGGCTCGACGGCAACCGCGGGCTCGCGGTGTCCCTCGACGGCCCGCCGCTCGGCGAGCGCGACCCTTACGCCTGTGGCCGCGGCGCGGTCTACGACGCCGTGCTCAACGTCGCCTGTGCCGGCGGCGAGCCGCTCGCCCTCACCGACTGCCTCAACTTCGGCGACCCCGGCAAGCCGGAGATCGGCTGGGAGCTGACGCGCGCGATCGACGGGATCGCCGACGCCGCCCGCGAGCTCGGGCTACCCGTCGTCTCGGGCAACGTCTCCCTCTACAACGAGACCAGCGGGCGCGCGATCCCGCCGACGCCGGTGGTCGGATGCGTCGGCCTCGTGCGCGATGTCGCCCGCATCCCGGGCCGCTGGCGCTCGGGCGACCGCGTGCTCCTGCTGCGCGGGAGCGGCCCGGAGCTCGTGCGCTTCGTCTGGCAGAACGCCGAGTCCTTCACGCTCGCGCACGACGTCTCGGACGGCGGGCTCGCGGCTGCACTCCGCGAGGCGGCCGAGTGGTCCGGGACCGCCGTCCCGCTCGCACCGGACTGCTCCGTGGACGACCTCGGCGTCCTGGTCGCTGTACCCGGCGCAGCGCCGGCGTGGGACGACGCGGTCGACCTCGGAGTCGTGGCCTAGATGTGCGGCGTGTTCGGGGTGCGCGCGCCGAAGCGCGACGTCGCGCGCCTGACGTACTTCGGCCTCTACGCGCTCCAGCACCGCGGGCAGGAGTCGGCGGGGATCGCGGTCAGCGAGAAGGGCCGTCTGACCGCGCTCCGCGACCTCGGGCTCGTGCCGCAGGTCTTCAACGAGCAGCGCCTCTCGGGCCTGCCCGGCGACGTCGCGATCGGCCACACGCGCTACTCGACGACCGGCGCGAACGCGTGGGCCAACGCGCAGCCGCTGCTCCACCACGGCCGCGCGCGGACGGTCGCGGTCGGCCACAACGGCAACCTCGTGAACGCCGAGGAGCTGCGCGGCGAGATCGGCAAGCTCGCGTCCACATCCGATTCCGAGGTGATCGCCGCGCTGATCGCGGACGACGAGCGGCCGCTTCCCGAGGCGATCTCGGGCGCGATGACGCGCATCGAGGGCGCCGCGACCGTCGTCGGGCTGGCGGAGGGAACGCTGTTCGCGTTCCGCGACCGCCATGGCTTCCGCCCCCTGATCCTCGGCCGGCTCGGCGACGACGCCGTCGTCGCCTCGGAGTCGTGCGCGCTCGATCTGGTCGGCGCCGAGCCCGTCCGCGAGGTGCGCCCGGGCGAGCTGGTGCTGGTCGGCGACGACGGCGCGGTGGAAACCGTTCAGGCGGTCGAGCCGGCCGAGCGCGGCAGCCTCTGCATCTTCGAGTTCTTCTACCTCGCCCGGCCCGACACCCGGCTCGCCGGCGTCGAGGTGCACGCGGCGCGCGTTCGCATGGGCGAGCGCCTCGCCGCCGAGGCCCCCGTGGAAGCCGACCTCGTGCTGCCGATCCCGGACTCGGGGACGCCGGCCGCGATCGGCTTCGCGCGCGCGACCGGGATCCCGTTCAGCGAAGGACTGATCAAGAATCGCTACGTCGGGCGGACGTTCATCCAGCCCGAGCAGGGCATGCGCGAGCAGGGGATCCGCATGAAGTTCAACCCGCTCGCCGAGGTCGAGGGCCAGCGGCTCGTCGTCGTCGACGACTCGATCGTGCGCGGGTCGACGACGCGGCAGATCGTCTCGATGCTCTTCGACGCAGGCGCCGCCGAGGTGCACGTGCGCGTCTCGTCGCCGCCCGTCGTCTCACCGTGCTTCTACGGGATCGACCTCGCGTCGGAGAGCGAGATGATCGCGGCGCACGCGACGGTCGACGAGGTGCGTACGGCGATCGGCGCGACGAGCCTCGCCTACCTCTCGCTCGACGGTCTGCAGGCGTCGACGCGGCGGCCGGAGAGCGCGCTCTGCCGCGCGTGCCTGACCGGCGAGTACCCGACGCGGATGCCCGTCTCCGCCGAGAAGCACCGCTTCGAGCGCACGCGCTAGCGGGGCGCGAGATCCTCGGCGCGCCCGTAGCGAACCGCGCGCTGCACCTGCCGCGGGTCGAGCCCCTGCTCGAGCAGCCGCTGCCGCGTCTCGCTCTCCGCGCCGAGCTTCAGGAAGAGCCACGAGAGCGCGGCGAGCGTCACCACCGAGCCCTCGGCCATCATCACGATCCCGCCGAGGTTTAGGTCGTGCACCGGCGTGATGCCCCACTCCGGGCGGTGCCGGTAGACGGAGTAGAACGCGCTGTTGGACCAGATGAAGACGTTGCCGAGGATCGTCTCGACGAGGCGCACGACGGCGATGTAGCCGAGCTTCATCCCGGTCCCGAACCAGGCCGGCGCGGGCAGCGTCTCGACGACCGGCGCCCACATCAGGCACCCGCACGTGAAGAACATGAAGTGCTCGAGCGCGTGCACGGCGTCGTGATGCAGCGCCGCGTCGTAGAGGTACGGGAGGTGCCAGACGTAGAGGTTGACCGCCCAGATCGGGAGCGCCACCAGCGGGTGCGCGAGGATGCGCAGCCGCTCGACCCAGTGGAACGCGAGCACGGGACGCAGCACCTGGCCCGTCAGCCCGACCATGAAGCAGAGCGGCGCCAGGTCGCCGATCAGGACGTGCTGCGTCATGTGCAGGAAGAAGAAGTGCTGCTCGCCGAGGGCGTCGATCGGCGAGTTGAGCGCGAGCACGACGAGGCCGATCCCCGTCCAGAAGCTGACCTGGCGCCACGTGGCCACCGGCCGGCCCGCGCGGGCGAGCGTCCGCGTCCGCTGCAGGTAGAGGAACGCCGCGAGCGCCGTCGGCAGCACCTGGAGCGGCTCCAGGCTCCACGGCCCGAGCAGGGACGGCGACGACTCCATCGCCTGGAAGACTAGGGGTGGTTGCGCCTTTTCCACTACCACCTCGTGACGTCCGAGATCATCAACGTCGAGGCCCGCTACGTCGGCAAGCTGGGCTTCCACCTGGTCGCGCGCTACGGCCGGGTCGACGACGAGCACGTCTCCGTCGAGGCGGGCGTCCCGTGGGATCAGCTCGAGCGCCGCGGGTTCAAGCTCCGGCTGACCGAGCTCGAGCGCGGCGCCGTCAACATCGTCGTGCAGCCCGGCCACTGGCGGCTACCGCGAATCGACCACCTCGGGGTCGCGCTCGATGAGGACGAGTACGAGTCGGTGCTCGGACGCGCGATGCACGCGAACCTCCGGGTCACCGAGCACGGCGGGCGGCGCACGTTCGTCGCGACGAACGCCGGCTACCGGCTCGAGATCCATCCGCCGCGCGAGTGGATCGAGCAGCTGCTCGCCGGGTCGTCCGACCTGCGGTTGACGGAGCTGCAGCTCCGCACCGACGAGGTGACGGCGAAGGCCGAGGCGCTCGCGGGCCTGCTCGGCGCCGAGGTCGACCAGGGCGCGGTCGACGTCGGTGGGAGCATCGTCCGGTTCGTCGAGGGCGGCCCCGAGGGCCGGCCGGAGCTGCACGCGGAGCGGTTCACGTGAGCAGGAGCTACGCGCAGGCAGGCGTCTCCCTCGCGGCCGCCGAGGCGGTCGTCGAGCGGCTCCGGGCGGCGGTCGAGTCGACCGGCGCACGCAACTTCGGCGCCTTCGCAGGCCTGCACCCGCTCGACGACCAACGCCTGCTCGCCGCGTCGACCGACGGCGTCGGCACGAAGCTCACGCTCGCGCGGCAGCGCGGGCGCCTGCGCGATTGCGGCGCCGACCTGGCCGCACACTGCATCAACGACGTCGCCGCGTGCGGTGCCGAGCCCCTGATGCTGCTCGACTACGTGGCTGCGGCCGAGATCTCGCTCGACGAGGTCGCCGAGCTCGTCGAGGGCGCTGCCGCGGTGTGCCGCGCCGCGGGCGTGGCGCTCGTCGGCGGCGAGACCGCCGAGCTGCCGGGGATCTACCGCGAGGGCGAGCTCGACTTCGCCGGCACCTGCGTCGGCGTGGTCGCGAACGACGAGGTCGTCGACGGCTCGGGTGTGGCGCGCGGCGACGCGGTGATCGGCTTCGCATCGGCGGGAGTGCACGCCAACGGCTTCACCCTCGTGCGCCGCGTTCTCGAGGACGAGGACTACGACGGCCCCGACCTGCTCGCGCCGACACGCCTCTACCTCGACGCCGCGCGCTCGCTGCGCGGCCGGGCGAAGGCGTTCGCGCACGTCACCGGCGGCGGGATCGCCGGCAACCTGACGCGTGTCGTCCCGGACGGGCTCCGCGCCGAGCTCGACTGGGATGCCTGGGAGCGCCCGCCGGTGTTCGCGTGGCTCGGCCGCCACGTCGAGGAGGACGAGCTGCGGCGCGTGTTCAATCTCGGGATCGGCTGGTGCGCGGTCGTCGCGGCGCCCGAGCCGGGCGAGCTGGTGATCGGGCGGATCGCGTGATCGGCGTCCTCGTCTCCGGCAACGGAACGAACCTGCAGGCGCTGATCGACCACGGCCTGCCGATCGCCGCGGTCGCGTCGAACCGTCGCGACGCCCCGGCGCTGCTGCGGGCCCGCTCCGCCGGTATCCCCACCGCGACGTTCAGCCTCGACTGCCACGCCGACCGCACCGAGCGCGACCTCGTGATGGCGAGCTGGCTCGAGGAGCGCGGCGTCGAGCTGGTGGTGCTCGCCGGCTACATGCACCTGCTGACTCCACCGTTCCTGCAGCGGTTCCCCGACCGCGTGGTCAACGTCCACCCCTCGCTGCTGCCGCGCTTCCCCGGCAGCCGCCCGATCGACGACGCGCTCGCCGCCGGCGTCGAGGTGACCGGCGTGACGGTGCACTACGTCGACAACGGCGTCGACACCGGTCCCGTGATCGCCCAGGAGGAGGTGCCGGTCGAGCCATCCTCGACGCTGATCGAGCGGCTCCACGCGGTCGAGCACCGGCTGCTCCCCGAGGTGGTGACGAAGCTCTGCGCCGCGCGCTCCTGAGCGCCTACGACAAGACGGGGATCGACGAGCTCGCCCGCGCGCTCGCCGAGCTCGGCTTCGAGCTCGTCTCGTCGGGCGGCACCGCGTCGTTCCTCGCCGAGCACGGCCTCGAGGTCACGACGGTCGAGTCGGTCACGCAGGCGCCCGAGCTGCTCGGCGGGCGCGTCAAGACCCTCCACCCGCGGATCCACGCCGGCATCCTCGCGCGGCTCGACCGCGACGACGACCGCGCGCAGCTCGCCGAGCAGGCGATCGAGCCGTTCGAGCTGGTGTGCGTCAACCTCTACCCGTTCTCGTCGGCCGCGCGCCGGCCCGATGCCGCCGAGGACGAGGTGATCGAGCTGATCGACGTCGGCGGCCCCTCGCTGCTCCGCGCCGCCGCCAAGAACTTCGCACACGTCACGGTCCTCTCGGGCCCCGAGCAGTTCGAGGCGGTGCTCGGCGAGCTACGCGAGCACGGCGCGACGACGCTCCAGACGCGGCGGCGGCTCGCGGCGGCGGCGTTTGCAGCGACGGCCGCCTACGACGCCGAGATCGCCGCGTGGTTCGCCGACCCGGGCGATCACCGCGCGAGCCTGACGCTGAGCTTCGAGAAGGTCGCCGACCTGGCCTATGGCGAGAACCCGCACCAGACGGCGGCCTACTACCGCGAGCGCGGCGCCCGCATCCACCTCATGTCACGTGTCGAGCAGCTCGGCGGCCGCGAGCTCTCGTACAACAACCTCGCCGACCTCGAGGGCGCACGGCGCGTGAGCGACGACTTCGACGAGCCGACGGCCGTGATCGTGAAGCACGGCGGCCCGTGCGGCGTCGCCGTCGCCGCGACGATCGACGAGGCCTGGGAGCGCGCGCTCGCAGCCGACCCGGTGTCGGCGTTCGGGTGCGTCGCCGTGCTCAACCGGCCGGTCGAGGAGCCGCTCGGCAGCCGGATCGCCGGGCATTTCGTGGAGGTGCTGCTCGCGCCGGGCTTCTCCGACGACGCGCTCGCCGCGCTCCGCACGAAGAAGGCGCTGCGGATTCTCGCCGACTATGAGCGGCGCGCCGAGGCGCCGGGCGAGCGCGACTACACGCGCGTGCTCGGCGGCCTGCTGGTGCAGGACCGCGACCGCGACCTCCAGGACCCTGCGTCGATGCACGTCGCGTGCGGCGCGCTCGATGCCGCGCAGTGGGAGGACGTGCTGTTCGCGTGGCGCGTCTGCCGTCACGTGCGCTCCAACGCGATCGTGATCGCGCGCGACCGGCAGACGATCGGGATCGGAGCCGGGCAGATGAGCCGCGTCGACGCGGTGCGGCTCGCGATCGACAAGGCGCGGGAGCTCGGGCACGAGCTCCCCGGCTCCGTGCTCGCAAGCGACGCCTTCTTCCCGTTCGCCGACGGCCCGCAGCTCGCGCTCGACGCGGGCGTCTCGGTGATCGTGCAGCCGGGCGGGTCGCGGCGCGACGAGGAGGTCACGGAGGCGATCAGGTCGACCGGCGGCGCCGCCCTCGTCCTCACCGGGCGCCGGCACTTCCGGCACTGACGCAGCGTCCGTCCGACATCTGACAGGATCGTCGCTTCTTTCGTCACAAGGAGGACCTCGTGGAAGCGGCGACGGCAGGCAGACGCGACTTCGACCATCTCCGGGAGCACTCGATCGGGCTTCCCGGCGTCCTCTTCCAATCGATCACGCACATGGCGCCGGGGGCGGCCGTCGCCTATTCGATCTATATCTCGGTCACGCATGCCGGGCCCGCCCTCCCGCTCGCCGTCGGCCTCGCGCTGATCGCGTGTCTGCTCGCCGCGAACTCGATCGGCCAGCTCGCGAAGGAGCTGCCGTCGGCCGGCGGCCTCTACACGTACGCCGCGCGGACGCTCGGCCCGTACGTCGGCTTCGTCGTCGCGTGGCTCTTCCTGCTGTTCGAGCCGCTCGTCGCGCCGTTCCTGTTCCTCGAGTGCGGCTGGGCGATGACCGAGGTGATGAAGGACGAGGTCGGCTGGGACTACTCCGGCCAGTGGTGGATCTGGGTGCTCCTGACCGCGGCAATCGTCTTCCTGCTCACCTACCGCGACATCCGCATCTCGACGAACGCCGGGATCATCCTCGGTCTGTTCGAGATCGGCGTCTTCACGGCGCTCGCGATCTGGATCCTGATCACGAAGGCCGGCGACCTGAACCTGCAGCCGTTCAACCCGAACCACGCGCCGGAGGGCGCGTTCACCGGCGTCGGGAAGGGGATGGTGTTCGCGATCCTCGCGTTCATCGGCTTCGAGGCTTCGGCGCCGCTCGGCGAGGAGGCAAAGCACCCGAGGCGGACGATCCCGCTCGCCGTCGTCGGCTCGTGCCTCATCATCGGCGCGTTCTACGTCTTCATGTCCTACGCCTGGGTCTTCGGCGAGGGGTTCAATCAGTTCGTCGACAAGGCCGGCGGATCGGCCGACCCGTGGCGCGAGATGGCAAAGGTCTTCTGGGGCGCCGGCTGGGTGCTCGTCTTCGCCGCGATCATCAACTCGATCATCGCCAACTCGAATGCCGGGTTCAACGCGGCGACGCGCGTGTACTACGCAATGGCGCGGAACGGGATCGCGCCGCGCGCGCTCGCGCGTACGCACCCGACGTTCAAGACGCCGTACGTCGCGACGATCGTCAACACGATCCTCGCCGTGTCGATCGCGCTGCTGCTCGGCTGGAAGTGGGGCGCTCTGAACGGGTTCGTGATCATCGCGACCGCGGCGACGATCGTCGTCATCCTCGTCTACATGCTGGTGATGCTCGGCTCGATTCGCTTCTACCTCACCGAGAAGCGCGCCTCGTTCAACGTCTTCCTGCACCTGATCTTCCCGATCGCCGGGATCATCCTGTTCGCGTTCCCGCTCTACTACCAGTACCAGCCGCTACCGCCCTATCCGATCCGCAACGCCGCGTGGTTCGCGATCGCCTGGGTCGCCGCCGGGCTCGTGCTCGGCCTGGTCATGTGGCGCATGCGACCCGATGCGCTCCGGGCAGCCGAACGGATCTACGTCGAGGACGAGACGGTCGCGCCCGCCCGGGCCGAGCCGCTCCCGGCAGACTGAGGCCGATGGCGACCGCCGCCGCACATCGGATCGGCCGCGACGAGGTCGTCTGGGCATTCGGGCCCGATCTCGAGCCCGTGCTCGAGATCGACCCGGGCGAGCTCGTCACGCTCGAGACCAACGACTGCTTCACCGGGCAGATCCAGAGCGAGGACGACCTCGTCACGGAGATCGACTTCGGGCGCGTGAACAGCGCCACCGGGCCGATCGCCGTGCGCGGCGCCGAGCCGGGCGACTCCCTCGTCGTCGAGCTGCTCGAGGTGCGGCCGGTCGAGCGCGGGTTCGC
The DNA here is from genome assembly GCA_035473635.1 of Gaiellaceae bacterium. Taxonomy (GTDB): domain Bacteria; phylum Actinomycetota; class Thermoleophilia; order Gaiellales; family Gaiellaceae; genus PALSA-600. Next base: position 33,285 of record DATIOD010000043.1, read on the forward strand.
GACGCTCATCCCCGGGATCGGCCAGCTGATCGACAAGGTGCAGTCGCCGCTGACGCACGTCTTCCGCGTCGAGGGCGACACGATCCACATGACCGACCGCATCACGTTCCCGCTGCGGCCGATGGTGGGCGTGATCGGCGTCGCGACCGACGGCGACACGATCACGAACGGCTTCGCGGGCCGGCACGGCGGCAACCTCGACAACCACCTGCACGGCCCCGGCGCGACCGTCTACCTGCCGGTCCGCCAGCCGGGCGGGATGCTCGCGATCGGCGACATGCATGCGTCGATGGGCGACGGCGAGGTTTGCTTCACCGGCGTCGAGATCGCCGGCGAGGTGACGATCCGCGTCGACCTGCTCAAGGGCCGGCAGGGAACCTGGCCCGTGACCGACCTCGCCGACCGCTGGGTGGTGCACGGAACCGCGGGCCAGGACTTCATGGAGGCCCTAGACCTCGCCGTCGAAGAAGGAGCCAAGTTCCTCGTCGACCAGTGGGGATTCACGATGGAGGAGGCCTTCATCTTCCTCTCCGTCGCCTGCGACGCGGGGATCTGCCAGGCCTGCCGGCCGCAGGAGTTCTCGACGATCGCGCGGGTCGCGATCCCGAAGGTCTCCGCGACGCCACGCCCCTTTGCCTAGCTAGCATCGCGACCGATGTCGGCCGACCCGAATCGCTGGAAAGCGCTCGCGATCGTCTGCGCCGCCTTCTTCATGACGGTGCTCGACGTCTCGATCGTGAACGTCGCGCTGCCGTCGATCGGCCGCTCCCTTCACTTCTCCCGCGAAGGCCTGCAGTGGGTGATCACCGCGTACGCGATCACGTTCGGCGGCTTTCTCCTGCTCGGCGGACGTGCCGCCGACCTGCTCGGCCGCCGCCGAGTGTTCGAGGTCGGCGTCGTGATCTTCACGGTCGCGTCGTTCTTCTGCGGCCTCGCGTGGTCCGAGGGCGTGCTGATCGCCTCGCGCGCGGTGCAGGGCTTCGGCGCCGCGCTGATCACCCCGGCGGCGCTGTCGATCATCACGACCATGTTCGAAGAGGGCCCGGAGCGGAACAAGGCTCTCGGCATCTGGGGCGCGCTCGGCGGCTCCGGCGCCGCCGTCGGCGTGCTGGCGGGCGGCGTGCTCACGAAGTACTTCGGCTGGGAGTGGATCTTCTTCGTCAACGTGCCGGTCGGCATCGCCTCGTTCCTGCTCGCGCTGCGCTTCGTGCGCGAGAGCCGCGCCGAGCGTGAGATGAAGCCCGACTGGGCCGGCGCAGTCACCGTCACGGCCGGCCTCGCGCTGCTCGTCTACGCCGTCTCCGAGGCGCCCGCCCACGGATGGGGCTCGGGCTGGACGATCTCGCGACTCGCCGCATCCGTGATCCTGCTCGGCGCGTTCCTGCTGATCGAGGCTCGCGCGAAGGATCCGCTGATGCCGTTCCACATCTTCCGCGTTCGCACCGTCGCCGGCGCGAATGTCGCCGGGCTCCTGCTCGGAGCGATGATCTTCGCGAACTTCTTCGTGCTCACGCTCTACGTGCAGGGCGTGCTCGGCTGGTCGGCCCTCCGGACCGGCGTCACCTTCATCGCGACCGCAGGGTCGGCCGTCCTCTGGGCCGGCGTCGCCCAGGCGCTGGTGACGCGCCTCGGGCCGAAGATCGTGATGGCAACGGGCTTCGTCGCGATGATCGTCAGCCTGATCCTGTACACGCAGATCCCGGTGGACGGCTCGTACTGGAGCAACCTGCTGCCGGGCTACCTGCTGATGGGCTTCGGCCTGCCGTTCGCGTTCATCCCGGTCTCGATCGCAGCGCTCGCCGGCGTGTCGCACGAAGAGGCGGGTCTCGCGTCCGGACTGATCAACACCGCTCAGCAGGTCGGGGGAGCGATCGGCGTCGCGGTTGCGTCGTCGGTCGCGATCACCCACTTCGACAACCTCGTCTCGGCGGGGACGCCGGCGCCCGAGGCGCTGACGAGCGGCTACCAGTGGGCGTTCTGGGTGATGGTCGGGGTCGGGATCGTCGGGCTGGTCGCCTCGCTCACGCTGATCCGCTCGGATCAGTTCTCGCCCGCGGCCGAGCCCGCCGAAGCCGAAGCCGCCGCGTAGGTCTCTAGGTCACCTCGTCGAGGCGGCCGGTGTGCACGTCGTAGACGAAGCCGCGCACGCTCTTCTTGTGCGGGATGAACGGGTTCGCCTTGATGCGCGCGATCGACTGGCGCACGTCCCCTTCGAGGTCGTCGAACGCCTCCGCCGCCCACTCGGGCTTGATCCCGGTGTCCTTCTGCACCTGCGCGCGGAAGTCGTCGTCGGAGAAGGTGAGCATGCCGCAGTCGGTGTGGTGGATGAGGATGATCTCGGTCGTCCCGAGCAGCCGCTGCGAGATCGCAAGCGACCGGATCTCGTCGGCGGTGACGACGCCGCCGGCGTTGCGGATCACGTGCGCGTCGCCCTCCTCCAGGCCGAGCAGGCCGTAGACGTTGAGCCGCGCATCCATGCACGCGAGCACCGCGACGCCCTTCGCCGGCGGCATCGGCAGGCCCCCGCGCTCGAAGCCATCCGCGTAGCTCGCGGCGTTCACGAGGAGATCGTCGGTCACGGTCACGGCAGTCCTCCTGTTCCAAGGAAACGGGATGGGGCTGCATGACTATACAAACTGAAGTGATGGCGACGGACGGTAGGCTTCCGCCGCCGATGCCGCGCCCCTACCCCACGGTCATCGACCTGGTCGGATCGACCCCGATCGTTCGGCTCGACCGCATCTCGCATGACGTGCCCGGCACGATCCTCGCGAAGCTCGAGTTCATGAACCCGGGCGGATCGAACAAGGACCGGATCGGGCTCGCGATGATCGAGGCGGCGGAGCGCGACGGCAAGCTCGCGCCCGGTGGGACAATCGTCGAGCCGACCTCCGGCAACACCGGCGTCGGCCTCGCGATCGCGGCCGCGCAGAAGGGCTACCGCTGCATCTTCGTGATGCCGGACAAGATGAGCCAGGAGAAGATCTCGATGCTGCGCGGCTACGGCGCGGAAGTCGTGATCACGCCGACGGCGGTCGAGCACGACTCGCCCGAGTCCTACTACTCGGTGTCGTCGCGGCTCGCCGAGGAGATCCCGGGCGGGTTCAAGCCCGACCAGTACTCGAACATGTCGAACCCGGAGGCGCACTACCTGACGACTGGCCCGGAGATCTGGGAGCAGACGGGCGGCGAGCTCGACGCGATCGTCGTCTCGGTCGGGACCGGTGGGACGATCAGCGGGATCGGCCGCTACTTCAAGGAGCGGCGGCCCGAGGTGCAGATCGTCGGCGTCGACCCGGAGGGGTCGATCTACACCGCCAAGAGCGAGTCCGACCTGCACCCGTATCTCGTCGAGGGGATCGGCAAGGACACATGGCCGGAGACGATGGATCCCGACGTCGTCGACGAGTGGATCCGCGTCTCGGACCGCGACTCGTTCCTGGTCGCCCGGCGTCTCGCGCGCGAGGAGGGGCTGCTCGTCGGCGGATCGTCGGGATCGACGATCGCCGGCGCGCTCGAGTACGCGGCGCGCCTCGGCCCCGACGCGCAGGTGCTGACGATCCTCCCCGACTCCGGCCGCTCGTACCTCTCGAAGTTCCTCGACGACAACTGGATGCTCGAGCACGGGTTCCTCGAGCGGTCGGCGCCCGCGCCGACCGTGCGCGAGCTGCTCCGCTCGAAGGCGGGCGAGACGCCGCCGCTCGTCACGATCTCGGCCCACCAGAAGGTGGCCGAGGCGATCGACGTGATGGAGCGCTACTCGATCTCACAGCTGCCCGTGGTTCGCGACGGCGAGGTCTCGTCGCTCGCGGACGTGATCGGGTCGCTGCAGGACCGCGACCTGCTCGAGCGCGTCTTCAAGAACGCCGACGCGCTGCACGAGGACGTCGCCGGCGTGATGCAGGGCCCGCTCGGGGCCGTCGAGGCGGAGGCGTCGGTGGAGGAGATCGTGACCGCGCTCACGGGCGGGTCGAACGCTGTGGTCGTCGCCGAGGGCGGACGGCCGGTGGGCGTGGTCACGCGCTCCGACCTGCTCGACTACCTCGCGCACCGCCCGTAGCGCGTTTGTCAAGATCCCCGGCGCAAACCCATCGAAGAGGGGGGACGGCAATGAAACGACTGCTTCTCGCGGTGTTCGCCGCGGGCGTTGGCCTCATCTTGGCGGCAGCGGCCGGAGCCGCGCCGCTGACCCCGCCGATCCTGGCGTCGCCGGGACCGAGCCCGTTCATCGGCTGTACTGCCGACAATGCCGCGACGCAGATCGCCGACGGCAGCACGCTCTACCCGAACTCGGAGATCGAGCCACGCTCGGCGATCAACCCGACGAACTCGCAGAACATCGTCGGCTTCTACCAGCAGGACCGCTGGGACGACGGCGGCGCCCGCGGCCTCGTCGCGAGTGTCACCAAGGACGGCGGTGTGACGTGGCAGCGAGTCGTCGTGCCCGGCCTCACGCGTTGCTCACAGGGGAACTACGACCGCGCGTCCGATCCGTGGCTCTCGTTCGCGCCGAACGGCGACCTCTATGCGATCTCGCTGAGCTTCGACTTCTTCGACACGCACAACGCGATCATCGTGGTGAAGTCGACCGACGGCGGTGTGAATTGGGGCCCGCCGCTCGAGGTGACGGCCGACAACACGAACGGCCTCGACAAGGAGTCGATCACCGCGGACCCGAGCAACAAGAACGTCGTGTACGCGACGTGGGACCGGCTGCTCTCGCCCGGCGGGAGCACGCACGCATCCGACCAGGGCCGTCTCCACGCGAAGTCGTTCAAGTCGCAGACGTTCTTCTCGAAGACCGTCGACGGCGGCAAGACCTGGTCCAAGCCGATCCAGATCTACACCGACTCGTCGTTCACCGGCTCGATCGGCGGCATCATCCGCGTGCTGCCAGACGGAACGTTGCTCGACGGGCTCGTGACATACGGGAACGCGGCCTGGAAGGGGGGCAAGTGCGCGAGCGAATCGGTCCTCCGTTCGACCGATGGAGGAGCGAGCTGGTCGAAGAAACCGACGATCGTCTCGCCTCTCACCTGCACGTACACCGGCGCACACGTCCCTTCCACGGGGGACCAGGTTCGTAGCGGCGGGCTGATCGACATTGCCAACGACGGCAACAACGTCTACGTGGTCTGGGAGGACGGCACCGCGTCGGAGCCGACGACGGGCCACATCCTGTTCTCGCAGTCCACCGACGGAGGCGTGACTTGGAGCTCCCCGACCGTGATCAGCAAGACGCCGTCGGGCATCGACGCGTTCATCCCGACGATCGCCGTCAATTCGGCGCACGTCCTCGGAGTCACGTACTACGACTTCCGCGAGCACACCCCGGCAGCCGAAGCCACGACCGACGTCTGGCTCGTCCGCTGCAGCTCGTCGTGCACGTCGGCGTCGAGTTGGTCGGAGACGCAGGTCGGCGGCCCGTTCGACCTCGAACAAGCTCCGAACGCCGGCGGGTTGTTCGTCGGTGACTACGAGGGAATGACCACGAGCGGGACGACGTTCCAGCCGTTCTTCATCCAGGCTGTGTCCGCCCCGGCGAACCCGACGGACGCGTTCTTCACGACCGCGCCCTGACCCGGCATGGTCCGGTGCCTGGCACCTCGGTGCCAGGCACCGGCCAGCGACTAACGTCGCAGATGGTGACGAGGGCACCCACAACCGTCAGCGTGGCGGCGCTGCGCCGGCTCGTCGTCTCGCGGCAGGGCTACGCGTCGCGCTTCCGCCGCTCGACGATCGACGACGTCGAGGCGACGGTGCGGAGGCTGAGCGCGTTGCAGCTCGACTCGATCACGGCGGTCGACCGCGCGCACCGGTTGACGCTCGGCTCGCGCATCGGCGCCTACCCCGAGACCGACGTGCCGCGCCTGCTCGGCGAGGGGCGCCTGTTCGAGTACTGGGCGCACGAAGCCTGCCTGCTTCCAATCGAGCTCTACCCGCACTTCCGTCGCACGATGGAGGGGAACGGCCACTGGGGGATCTACGACCGGGCCCTGCGCGACCACGCCGACCTCGTCGACACTGTGGTCGAGCGCATCCGCGCGGAGGGGCCGCTCGGATCGCGCGACTTCGAGGGCCGGGGCCCGAACGATGGCGACATGTGGAACTGGAAGCCGGCGAAGATGGTGCTCGAGGCGCTCTGGGATCGCGGCGAGCTCGCGATCGCGGCGCGCCGGAACTTTCAGCGCGCGTACGACCTCACCGAGCGCGTGATCCCGCGGCGCTGGCTCGACGCGGCGATGCCGCCGGAGGACGAGACCCTGCACACGCTCGCCCTGCTCGCCGTCGCCGGGCGCGGCGCGCTGACGGAGGCGGCGATCCGCGAGCACTGGCGGCTCAAGGGCGGCAAGGCGCGGCTCCACCACCACCTGCTCGCACTGGTCGACGAGGGTCGGCTGCGCGAGGTGGAGGTCGACGACGGCGGCGCGCCGTTCTTCGTCTTGCCGGACGCCGAGCTCGACGGGCCGGGTGCGCCGCCGACGCTCGTCTGCCCCTTCGACAACCTCGTCTGGGACCGGCCGCTGCTCGAGCGCCTGTTCGGCTTTCGCCACGTGATCGAGGTCTACAAGCGCGAGCACGAGCGCGAGTTCGGGTACTACGTCCTCCCGCTGCTCGCCGGCGACCGCTTCCTCGGGCGAGCCGACCTGAAGGCGGATCGTGCCGAGGGCGCGCTCCGCGTGAAGAAGTTCACGCGCGAGCCAAAGGTGCGCGGCGACGTCGAGGCGAAGCTCGAGCGCGCCGCCGCGCGCCTCGCGCGCGTGCTGGGGCTCGAGCGCGTCGCGATGCCGTGAGCGCCGGCCTTGTCCGAAGGCGTCGACCGGGGTCTGACCCGGGTCTGACCCCGTGGGTTTCCACAACCCCGCGAAAACCCAGGCGTGGAGCGGGTTCAAAATGTAAAGGGTCTGACCCCGGGGGTGCCGTCGCGGCGAAGGTACGCTCCGGAGATGGAGTTCGAGACGCGCGCGATTCATGCCGGACAGGAGCCGGATCCCGCAACCGGCGCGATCACGACGCCGATCTACCAGACGTCGACGTTCGTGCAGGAGGCGGTCGGCGTGCACAAGGGCTACGACTACGCGCGCGTCGCGAACCCGACGCGGAGCGCGCTGCAGGAGGCGCTCGCGAGCCTCGAGGAGGCCAAGCACGGGATCGCGTTCAGCTCGGGGCTCGGGGCGACGACCACCCTGATGCACCTCGTCGACCCCGGCCAGCGCGTCGTCCTGATCGCCGACGTCTACGGCGGTGTCTACCGGATGACGTCGCAGGTCTACGAGCCGAAGGGCTACCGCTTCACGTATGTCCCGGCCGCCGAGTTCGACGAGGATCTCGCCTCGCACCTGGGCGACGACGTTCGCCTCGTCTGGCTCGAGACACCGTCGAATCCACTCCTCAACATCGTCGACATCCGCCGCGCCGCGGAGGCCGCGCACGCAGCCGGCGCACTCCTCGTCGTCGACAACACGTTCGCGACCCCGTACCTGCAGCAGCCGCTGTCGCTCGGCGCCGACCTCGTCGTCCACTCGACGACGAAGTACCTCGGCGGGCACAGCGACACCGTCGGCGGCTTCGTCGCGACGAACGACGAGGCGCTCGCCGAGCGCCTCTACTTCCTGCAGAAGTCCCTCGGGGCGGTGCCCGGCCCGTTCGACAGCTGGCTCGTCCTGCGCGGGATCAAGACACTCGCCGTTCGCATGCGGCAGCACAGCGAGAACGCGCGGCAGATCGCGGCGTTCCTCGAGGGCCACGCGGCAGTCGAGCGCGTGCTCTATCCCGGCCTGCCGAGCCACCCCGGCCATGAGACGGCGCGCGGGCAGATGCGCGACTTCGGCGGGATGGTCTCGTTCCTCGCCCCGTCGGAGCAGGAGGCGGTCGAGCTGGTGGCGCGCACGCGCATCTTCAAGCTCGCCGAGTCGCTCGGCGGCGTCGAGAGCCTGATCGAGCATCCGGCGCGCATGACGCACGCGTCGACGGCGTCGGCGCCGTTCGCGCCGCCGGCGAACCTCGTGCGGCTGTCGGTCGGGATCGAGTCGGTCGACGATCTCGTCGCCGACCTCGAGGCCGCGCTCGTCAGGCAGGCTGCACCGGCGCGGGCCTGACCGCCCGGCGGCCGAGCGGCGGCACGTCCCGCCACGGCAGGAGGCCGAAGCGCGCGAGCGCGCGCGGCAGCCGCCGAGTCGATCGCATCTCCGCGGTGTGCGCCCACTCTCCGGTGAACTCCCAGACCTTCTCGTCCGGGCGGTCACGGTACACCTGGTCGGCGAGCGCGCCCGCCTCGAGCCGCTGATCGCGGATCACGCGGTCGCGCGTGCTCCAGTAGAGCTGCAGCGGGACGTGCGAGTCGGCGATCGCGCGCGCGTAGCGATCGGGGCTCCGCCGTGCATACGCCTCAGGTACCTGCGATGGCGTGCCGCCGATCTCGACGCGCGCGAGCCGCTGCAGTTGACCACCGTCTCTCAGACTCGCGAAGTCGTAGTAGCGGCGCGCCATGTCGGTGTCCGGATCGAATGCCGCGGCTCCTGCGAGCAGGTGGGGATGCGTCGCCAGGAGGAGCAGCACTTCCTGGCCGCCCATCGAGCCGCCGATCGCGTAGATGCGCGAGCGGTCGACGTTGACGCCGTTTGCCTCGGCGATCGCCGGCATGCGCGCGAGATCCGCGATCTCGCCCGGGGCGCCCCACGAGAACCAGTGCAGCCGCCTTCCCTCGCCACCGGGGTTGATCACCGCAAAGTCGCCGCGGCCCGGGAGGCTCCCCCAGAAGCGCGCGTTCTCCGCCTCGTCGGCGCCGCGTCCGTGCGGCGAGATGACGAGCGGGATCCGCTGACCGTGGTAGTCGGCCGGTAGCAGCAGCAGCGCCGGCCGCAGCACGCCGTCGTGCGCGCGGTAGCGGATGAAGATCGCCTGGGTCGTCCCCGTCGGCTGCGGAAGGACAAGCTGGCCCGACGCGGCCGGGGCGATCAGCAGCGCGAAGAGACACGAGACCGCAAGCCGCATCGCCGTGCACGGTACGGTCGTCGGGCGAAGATTCGGTTACGCGATTCTTCACCGTTGGCAACGAAACGAAAGGAGAGTCCTTGCATGCCGGGAAAGGTGCTCGTGAATCTCGCAACCGGCCTAGAGGACGCCGAACGAGTCACGGTGGCGTTCCTCGTCGCGACTGCCGCGCTCGAGCAGGGGAAGAACGTCGTCGTCTGGACGACGAAGGACGCTGTCCGGCTCGGGCTTCCCGGCGAGGCGGCCGGCACGGCCTGCGAGGGCTGTCCGCCGCTCGAGCGCCTGTTCGGCCAGTTCGAGGAAGGAGGCGGCGAGCTGTGGCTCTGCCCGATCTGCTGGAACGCGCGCGGGCTCGCGGAGAGCGAGACCGTCTCGAACGCCAGGATCGCGGGCGCGACGCCGGTCTGGGAGTGGATCGGCGACGACGCGATCGTCTTCAGCTACTGATCCCGGCATGACGATGCTCCACCTTCTCGACCTCGAGTTCGGAGGTCGCGAGCACGCGATCGGCGTCTACCTCGTCGAGACCGACGACGGCGTCGCGCTCTTCGACTGCGGGCCGGCCTCCACGCTCCCCGCGCTCCAGGCGGGGCTCGCCGCCGAAACGCTCGAGCTCTCGGACGTGCGGCATCTGCTGCTCTCGCACATCCACCTCGACCATGCGGGCGCGGCCGGCTCGCTCGTCCGCATGCATCCGGAGCTGACCGTCTGGGTCTCGGAGGTCGGCGCCCCCCACCTGATCGATCCCTCGCGGCTCGAGCGGTCGGCGCGGCGCCTGTACGGCGACTTCTTCGACGCGCTGTGGGGCGAGCTCGCGCCGGTACCCGAGCAGAACGTGCGCATCGCGACGGGCGACGTGCTCGGCTGGGAGGCGTTCCCGACGCCCGGGCACGCGTCGCACCACGTCAGCTACCTGCGAGACGGCACGCTGCTCGCCGGCGACTCGTGCGGGGTCCGCATGCCGGGCGCGTCGTACGTCCTCCCCGTCTCGCCGCCGCCCGACATTGACGTCGAGGTGTGGCACGCGACGGCGGCCGAGATTCGCCGGCGTGCGCCGGAACGGCTCGCGCTCATTCACTTCGGCGTCTACGACGACGTCGATGCGCACCTCGACCGCTTCGACGCGGAGCTCGACACGTGGGCCGCTCGTGTCGAGGGTGGCATGGACCAGCAGGCGTTCGTCGATGCGGCCCGCGCGGATCTCGGTGCCGACGCAGACGACTACGACCGTGTCGCGCCGTTGTGGCAGTCGTGGCAAGGTCTTCGCCGCTACTGGGACAAGCGCGAAGAAAACGCAGGCTGAATTACGTTCGCCGCGCGATTCGCTAACAGCCCACTCATACGCCGTGTTTACCGTCGCAGGGTTCGCGGAGAAGAAGGGGTCTTGTTCGTGCGCGTCCCAGCATTCATCTGTCTGTTCCTCGCCGCCGGGCTCGCCGTGCTCGTCGCACCGACCCGCGGCAACGCCGCGCAGCGGATGCCGATCGGGTTCATGGACGACCCGGCGTTTCGCTGGTCGGCGGACGCGCCGCAGGAGCTCGACAAGGCCAAGGCCGCGCACGCGTCGATCGTGCGGACGATCGCGAACTGGTCGACGATCGCGCCGCGCCGGCCGCTCCGGGCAACGAACCCGTTCGACCCGGCGTACCGCCTGAACGACCTCGACGAGCTCGTGCGGAACGCGCAGACGCGCGGCATCCTGGTGATGATCACGATCTGGGGGACGCCGAAGTGGGCGAACGGCGGCAAGGGCCCGAACGTCGCCCCGACGCGCGCCGCCGACCTGACGAACTTCGCCCGCGCGCTTGCCTCCCGCTACTCCGGCCGGTATCAGGACTACCCCTACGTCGGCCGCTGGTCGGTCTGGAACGAGCCGAACCTCGGCATCTTCCTGACACCGCAGTTCGGCGCGAACGGCAAGATCGTGTCGCCGTCGATCTACGCGACGCTCTACCAGGCGGGCTATCGCGGGATCATCGCGGGCAACCCGCACGCGCACGTCGCGATCGGCGAGACCTCGAATCAGGGCCGCGACCACCCGCTCAAGGGCGTCCACGACTCGGTCGCCCCGGGGACGTTCGCGCGGCTGCTCGCGCTGCACCGCGGCCTCGAGTTCACGGCGTACGCCACGCATCCGTATCCGACGCGCCCCAACCTCGCGCCCTCGCAGCAGGTGCGCTGGCCGAACGTCACCCTCAGCCGGCTCCCCCAGTTCGAAACGTCGCTCGACACGTGGTTCCACCGCAAGAACATCCCGGTGTGGATCACCGAGTACGGCTACGAGACGCAGCCGCTGCAGCCGTTCGGCGTCACGCAGGCGACGCAGGCGCGCTATCTCTCGACCGTGCTCGCGAAGCTCCGCGCCGATCCGCGCGTGCACATGTTCGTGTGGTTCATCTTCCGCGACTCGTCGCAGAGCGCGTGGCACAGCGGCCTGATCGGGACGACCGGGAAGGCCAAGCCGGCGCTGCGCACGTTCGCCGGGATCGCCGGACGCACGGTCGGCGTGTCGAAGACGGTCACACCCGGCGTCGCGCCGCTCGTCGACGTCGCGCTGCCGGAGATCGCCTCCGCATCGGAGCCCGGAGCATCCATCGCCGTGTCGTACCGCGTGTACCTCGGAACGAGAGTCGTGGCGTCGCACCAGCTCTCGACTCGGCTGCTGATGACCCAGGGGATCAGCTTGAGGCCCGCGTTCAAGCCGCAGGCCGGGAAGACGTACACGCTCAAGCTCGTCGCGACCGACGAGAGCGGCGACCGGACGAGCGTGACCGACGCGCTCGTCGCGCCGGCGCCCCCGCGCAGAGCTTCTTAGAAGCTCTCAGCTCGACTCGCGCAGGATGTTGCCGCCCGAGACCTGGGCGAGCGCCATCAGCACGATCTCGTCGATGTTCACGTGCGGCGGCCGCGTGAGCGCGAACATGATGCAGTCGGCGACGTCTTCGGCCTGCATCGGCCCGCCGAGCGCGACATCCGCGTAGACCTGCATGGCGCGCTCGCGGTCGCCGTGGAAACGCACCTCCGAGAACTCCGTCTCGACGAGGCCCGGCGCGATGTTCGTGATGCGGACGGGCTTGCCGTGGAGGTCGTCGCGCAGCGCACGCGTGTAGCCGTGCACCGCGAACTTCGAGGCGACGTACGACGAGCCGTGCGGGTACGACCAGATCCCCGCGATCGAGCCCATGTTGACGATGTGGCCGCCGCCGTCGGCCGCCAGGTGCGCGACGCACAGCCGCGTCATCCGCATCAGGCCGAGCACGTTCGTCTCGATCACCTCGCGCTCGTCCTGCTCCTTCGAGTCCCACACCGGGTCGCGCCCGCGGGAGAGCCCCGCGTTGTTGACCAGGATGTCGATGCCCCCGAACTGCGCGACGACAGCGTCGACGAACGTCGAGCAGGAGGCGGGATCGTCGACGTCGAGCGGCAGGGCGAGCTCGGTCTCGAGGCGCTCGGTGCGGCGCGCCCCGCCCGCCACCCGGGCACCGGCAGCGGCGAGCGCGGCGGCAGTCGCCGCGCCGATCCCGCTCGACGCGCCGGTGACGATCGCCCGCTTGCCGTCGAGCGGAGCCATGCGGTGAATCTACATTCCGAAACAAGCGCGGCCGGTTTACGTCTAAAACTCGACAGATGGAGCCGATCGGAGAGCCCTCGGGTCGCAGCGTGCGGCTCGCGCTCGTCGCGGTCGGCATCCTCGCGCTCCTGGCGATCGTCGCGTTCGCCAGCCGCTCCGGATTCGGCGACCATGCGAGCGCCTCGCCGAGCCCGGGCTACGTCAGCTACGCCTTCACGGCGTTCCTGGTCCTGTTCGTGCTGATGATCCCGGTCGCGATCTACGCGTTCCTGCTGCAGTCGAGGGAGGGCCCGCCGCCACAGCAGAAGAGCTTCGCGTGGCGTGTCATCCGGAATCTCGCGATGCTCGTGTTCTTCGGGTTCATCGGCTATGCGATCGTCTACCTCAAGGAGCACCGCCGGGGCTTCCTCGGCCTCGACCTCAGCAAGATCAGAGCCCGCAAGCCGTCCGCCCATGGCGGCACGCCCGCTCCGAAGAGCTTCGAGCCGACGTTCCAGTGGACGGTGCTCTGGATCGCCGTCGCGGTCATCGTCGTGGTCGGCATCTACCTGTACACCCAGCGGCGTCGGAAGGGCGCGATGAAGCCGCTCCCGATACCCGAGGCCGACGTTGCCGACGACCTGGCGGCGACGATCGGGATCGCGATCGACGACCTCGAGGCCGAGCCCGACGCCCGGCGCGCGGTGATCGCCGCCTACGCCCGCATGGAGGCGGCGCTCGCGCGCCACGGCCTCCGACGGCGGCCGAGCCAGACGCCGCTCGAGTACCTGCGCCACGTGCTGCTCGAGCTCACGAGCCGACCCGAGCCGGTGAGCCGGCTGACCGAGCTGTTCGAGCAGGCGAAGTTCAGCCGCCGCGAGATCGACTCGGGCATGAAGCTCGACGCGATCGCAGCGCTGCGCTCGATCCGTGACGACCTGCAGGCCGCGACGGCATGAGACGCCACCTGCTCGACATCGTCCTGCTGGTCGTCTTCGCGTCGATCGCGACCGGCTACGTGCTCGCGGAGGAGCCCGGCATCCGCACGCCGGTGCTTCATGCCTACGTGCTCTTCGTCGGCGGCCTCGTGATGCTCGGCGTCGTCGCGGCTGCGGGCGACGCGGTGCCCAGGCTCCACCGCTCGCGCTTCGACGTCGTGCTCGCCGAGGTCCAGCCCGAGGAGCGCCGTCTCTCCGAGCTCGAGCGGATGGAGCGCGAGGTGACGCTCGGAGCGGCGTCGAGCTTCGACCTGCATTTCCGGCTGCTGCCGGACCTGCGCGAGATCGCACGCGCCCGGCTCGAGCGGGTCGGCAAGGTGCCTTCCCCCGACACACTCGGCCGCTGGTGGGAGCTGCTCGCGCCGGACCGGCCCGCCCCCGACGACCGCTTCGCCAAAGGGATCTCCGAGGCTGAGCTTCGCGCGCTCGTCGCCGACCTGGAAAGGTTGTAGGTAGAGGCTCTAGTGGAACTCAGCGACGTCAGCCGGGTCGCCGGCGGGATCCTCGACGAGATCGAGAAGGCCGTGATCGGGAAACGCGATGCGCTCGAGCTGTTGATGCTCGGGGTGCTCGCGGACGGGCACGTGCTGATCGAGGACTACCCTGGTCTCGCAAAGACGCTGACCGCGCGCTCGTTCGCGCAGGTCACGTCGATGGAGTTCTCTCGCATCCAGTTCACACCAGACCTGATGCCGTCCGACGTGACCGGGTCGTCGGTCTACAACCAGCGCGACGCCGACTTCGAGTTCCGGCCCGGCCCGATCTTCGCGAACCTGCTCCTCGCCGACGAGATCAACCGCGCCCCGCCGAAGACGCAGGCCGCGCTGCTGGAGGCGATGCAGGAGCGCCAGGTGACGACCGAGGGCACGACCCGACGCCTGGGGCCGCCGTTCCTCGTGCTCGCGACGCAGAACCCGATCGAATACGAGGGCACGTATCCGCTGCCCGAGGCGCAGCTCGACCGGTTCCTCCTGCGGATGTCGGTCGGCTACCCCTCGCGCGACGACGAGTGGAACGTGCTCGCAGAGCGTGCCGAGCGGCGCCGCGACGAGGTCGAGCTCGCGTCGATCGTCGACACGGCGACGCTGCTCGCGCTGCAGGCGGCATGCGAGGAGGTTCACGTCTCCGAGCCCGTCGGCCTGTACATGGTCGACGTCGTCGCCGCGACGCGCGACGCGCCGTCGGTGCAGGTCGGCGCATCGCCGCGCGGTTCGCTCGCGCTGCTCAAGCTCTCGCGCTGCCGGGCCGCGCTCGCCGGCCGTGACTACGTCACGCCTGACGACGTCAAGGCGGTCGCCGTGCCGGCGCTCGCGCACCGCCTGACGCTTCGCCCCGAGCTGTGGGTGCAGCGAGTCTCGGCCGAGGACGTGGTGCGCGAGCGGCTCGACACCGTGCCCACGCCGGCAGCCGAAGATCTCGCGCGCGCGTGACGCGCTGGGCGACCCCGAAGCTGGCGTCGTACGCCGGCCTCTCGGCGGTCGGCCTGCTCACGGCGATGGTGTCGGCACGCCCCGAGCTGGTCGCACTGACCGCGCCGTTCCTGCTCGCGCTCGCCGCGGGGCTCGCCCTCGCGACGACCCCGCGGCTGTCCGCGGATCTCGAGCTCGACGAGGCGAGGGCGCTCGAGGGCGACGAGATCGGAGCGCGCATCACGATCGCGGCGGCCACGCCGGTCGACCGGCTCGAGCTCTATCTCCGGCTGCCTCGCGGCATCACGCCCGGGGAGGGCCGGAACCCGGTCGCGCTCCACCTGGGCGCGGGCGAACAGCGAGAGCTCGAGCTGTCGGTGCACGCGTCGCGCTGGGGCGGGCACGTGGTCGGACCTGTGTACCTGCGCGCGTTCGACGCGCTCGGGTTCCTCGCCTGGGAGGCGACCGTCGAGATGCGGCGGGAGCTGCGCGTCTACCCGCGGGAGGAGGTCCTGCAGCGGGTGCTCTCGCCGCGCGAGCCGCAGCTGTCGAGCGGAAACGAGGTGTCGCGGCGCAAGGGTGAGGGCATCGAGTTCGCCGACATGCGCCAGTGGACGACCGGCGACCCGCTCAAGCGCGTGAACTGGCGCGCAAGCGCACGCCGCGGCGAGCTGTGGGTGAACGAGAGCCATCCGGAGCGAAACACGGACGTGATCCTGTTCGTCGACGCCTTTGCGGAGGCGCGGCGCGGCGCCGAGGGAACGCTCGACCTGGCGGCGCGCGCGACCGCAGCGCTCGCCGACGCGTACGTCGGACGACGCGACCGCGTCGGCTTGATCAGCTTCGGCGGCATCCTCCGCTGGCTCGCACCAGACCTCGGCGCGGCGCAGCTCTACCGCGTGGTCGACGCGCTCCTCGACACGCAGGTCGTCCTGTCCTACTACTGGAAGGACATCGACGTGATCCCTCGGCGCACGCTGCCGCCGAACGCGCTCGTGATCGCGCTCTCGCCGCTGCTCGACCCGCGGTCGGTCGGCGCGCTGCTCGACCTGCGTGCGCGCGGGCACGACCTCGCCGTCATCGACGTCTCGCCGATCCCCTTCACGACGCGGCCCTCGTCGGGCCTCGACGCGATCGCGTACGACGTGTGGGCGCTCCGCCGCGACGCGCTGCGGCAGTCGCTCCAGCGCTCCGGCATCGCGGTCGCCGAGTGGCGCGTCGGGACGCCGCTGCAGTTCGCCCTCGAGGAGGTGAGAGCATTTCGACGGCACGCCGTCTACGCACGCGCCTGATCACCGCGCTCGGGTCGCTCGCCGCGCTCGCGGCGGCGGGAGCGGACGCGATCGCGCACGCCGGCGAGTTCGGCGACCTCGCGGGCGCCGCCGTCGTGCTGGCGCTCGCGCTGCTCGCGTTCGGGATCCTCGCGCGCTACGCATCGACCATCCCCTGGTCGATCGTGCTCGTCGGCGCGGCCTATCTGATCGGGCGCGAGGGCAACTCAGTGGTCGACGGCGGCGCGGCGATCATCGGCGCCCTGCTCCTCCTCTCCGCCGAGCTCGCGTCGTGGTCGATCGGCGAGAACCCGCGGATCAAGGCGGAGCCGAGCCTCGTCGTCCGGCGCGTGCTCACCATCGGCGCCCTTGTGCTCGGCGCGCTGGTCGTCGACGTGCTGCTGCTGGGAACGGCCGCGTTCTCGGGCTCGTCGGGAATCCTGCTGGTCGTGGCCGGCGTGGCGGCGGCGGTCGCAGCGATGGCGCTCGTGCTGCGGCTGGTTCGGGGGTGAAGCTCGCACTCGCGGCCGCGCTCGTCGCGGCGATTCACGTCCCCGCCGGGTTCCGCGCCTCGGTGTTCGCCGCAGGCCTCGATCACCCGACCGCGATGGCGTTCGGGCCCGATCGCCGCCTGTACGTCTCCGAGGACGTCGGCGCCGTCGTCTCGGTCGGCCGGGGCAGCACTCGCCCGCGGCCGTTCCTGCGGAAGCTCGTCGTGCCACTCGGCCTGCTCTGGCGCGGGCGCACGCTCTACGTCTCGCAGAGCGGACGCGTCGACGCTTACGGAGCGACCGGACGGCACCTGCGGGTCGTGCTCTCGCACCTGCCGTACAAGCTGCATCAACAGGACGCGATCGTGGCCGGCCCCGACGGCCGCCTCTACCTCGGCTCCGGCTCGACGTGCGACGCCTGCGGCGAGCGCGACCCGCGGAGCGCGACGATCCTCTCCTTCCGCCCGGACGGCAGCGGGCTCCGTGTCGTCGCGACCGGGCTCCGCAACCCCTACGGGCTCACGTTCGTCGGCCGCACGCTCTACGCGACCGTGAACGGGCGCGACAAGCTCGGTGACGGGGAGCCGGCCGAGGAAGTCGTCAACGTCCGCCAGGGCGCCCGGTACGGGTGGCCGAGCTGCTGGCCGAGCTTCGCCCTCGAGCGGCTGATCGGGTCGTGCACCGGCGTCACCCCGCCGATCGCGTATCTCGAGCCGCACTCGTCCGCCGACGGGATCGTGTCGTGGCGCGGGGACCTCTTCGTCGCCGAGTGGGGCGAGTACCTGTCCAAGAAGCACGGCCGCAAGCTGGTGCGCATCCGGCGCGGCCGCGTCGAGGCGTTCGCGACCGGCTTCGCGCACCCGCTCGCGCTCGCCGTCGATCCCGCCGGCGACCTGCTGGTCGCCGACTGGGAGCGAGGCGTGATCTACGCGATCCGGAAGGGCTAGGCGGCGACGAGCGTGGCCGAGCGCGTCTCGGTATTGCCGTGCACGTCGTTGATCGTCGCGGTGACCGAGTACTTGTGGCCGCGGACCGGCGTGAACCGCGCGATGAACGAGAGCGACTGGTCGAAGCCGAGCGCCGACGTCGGCTGCGCGGCTCCCACCGGCTTGCCGCCGTCGAAGATGCGGTAGGTCAGCCCGAGCACGGTTCCCGGCGGGTTGTAGAACGACATGTACGGCGCGTAGAGCTTCACGGTCGGCGGCCGGCCGGCGCGCACGGTCTGCATCGTCCCGTCGATCAGGCGGGCGAGCGACGAGAACGCCGCGAACGACGGCTTGTGCGCGCCCGATGTCGTTTCGAGCCCGCTCTGCCACGGGTTGCCGGCGTTGTCGCGGAACGTGAACCAGATGAACATCTGGACGTTGGGGTCGCTGCGCGTGTAGGTGAGCGCCTGGCGCGCGTAGGCGGCCTGCGTCGCGTTCGAGACACCGCGCGGCTCGCCCGGCTTCGTCTCGTGCCCATACTCGGTGATCCACACCGGCACCGCGCGGTGGAACCACTTGCGCAGGTCCTTCTCGAACTGCGGTAGCTGCGACAGCGTCACGTTCGGATAGCGCACCTTCTCGAGCGGCTTCGCCGACGGTGAGGTCGGATACGGGTGGTGCGCCCACGCGTCGAACTTGACCCCCTTCTGCTGCGAGAGCAGCTTGGCGAACGTGCCCGGCGCAACGGTCTCGCTCTTGCCCGGGAGCGGCTTGTCGCGGCCCTGCGCCGAGGTCTCGCCGGCGGCGACCTTCGCCTGCGGGTTCGCCGCCTTGATCGCGGCGTACGCGGTCTTGAACAGCTTGGCGTAGTTCGCGGCGCTCACGATCTTCTTGCCGCTGTACTGCGGGTAGAGGAACTGCTGCAGGTTCGGCTCGTTCCAGATCGACCACATCGTGACCACGCCCTTGCCGGCGTTGCGGCCGCTGTACCGGTTGGCGAGCATGCGCACGAACGTGCCGAAGTCGGACAGCTTCTTCGGCATGTAGTTCGGCGTGTGGTTCCCGTTCGCCCATTTCGGGCTGCCGGTGACGTCGATCATCACGCGCAGGCCGTACCGCGACGCCCCGGCGACGAGCTCGTCGAGGTCGCTGAGGTGGTAGGCGGGGTCGTCGGGGTTCGAGGCGGAGGCGGGCCTGGTCGGCGCGATCGCGGCCCAGTTCGCAGTCGTGTGGATCACCGACGCGCCGGCGGAGGCGGCCTCGGCGAGGTTCTGCTGGTGGTCGGGCGAGAACCGGAAGCTGACGTCGTCGAAGAAGCCGATCGGCATCTGCTGCGCGGCGCGCGCCGTTGCGGCAGGAACGGCCGCGAGCACGACGAGCACGAACAGGGCAAAGCGAAGGTAGGGCCTGCGCACGTTGAACATCCTCCTAAGTCTCGGACCCGGACCGCCCGGGCAGGCTAGCCACTCGATTTGAGGCCGGTGTTAAGAGGGGTCGCTACCCCTGGAACCACGATCCAAACACCTCGAGCAGCTCCCGTTCGGCCTCGGGCGAGAGGTCGTCGGGCGTCAGGGTCCCCGTCACGCGGATTGTCGCCTCGAGCTGCGCGAGGTATTCGGTGCACTTGCCACATGCGGCCAGGTGTTCCTGGAACCGCCGCAGGTCGGCCGGCGACAGCGCGCCCTCCAGGTAATCGGTGACGAGCTCGACGAGCTCCTGGCAGTTGATCGCGTCGCTGACCGTCATGGATCCTCCGGCGCCAGATAGTCCTCGAGCGCGCGGCGCACCTTCGCGCGCGCCCGGTGGAGCAGCACCCGTTGATTGACATCGCTGAGGTCGAGCGCGTTACG
Source organism: Gaiellaceae bacterium (assembly GCA_035473635.1). Lineage (GTDB taxonomy): Bacteria > Actinomycetota > Thermoleophilia > Gaiellales > Gaiellaceae > PALSA-600. The sequence goes on from DATIOD010000043.1 coordinate 52,774, forward strand.
GACCTCCTCGGCGCTCCAGCCCGCGATGTCGCGCAGCGAGATCACCGCGCGCTGTGCAGCCGGCAGCTCGTCGATCGCGGCCGCGATCTGCGCGCGCGTCTCGGCCGCGAGCAGGCGCTCTTCCGGCAGGTGGCGCGGCGGCGACGACCAGTGACCCGGGTAACGCTCGTCGTCGGGGCCGAGGAAGCGATCGGGGTCGACCGCCGCCTCGGGGATGCGGCCGGGGTCGTTCAGCGCCGAGAACGGGACGACGCGGCCCTCGCGCTGCGCGCGCGTCTTCGCCGTGTTGACGAGGATGCGGAAGACCCACGTTCGGAGCGACGAGCGGCCCTCGAAGCGGTCGAGCGCGCCGAGCACACGCAACCAGGTCTCCTGGACGACCTCCTCCGCGACCGCCCGCGACGGCACGAAGATCCGGGCGACGCGCACCATCATCGGGTACCACTCGGAGACGATCCGCCGGTACGCATCCTCGTCGCCGGCCTGCAGGGCGCCTACGAGCTGCGCATCGGCCGGCTCCATGCGGCGACGCTACTGAAACTCCGGGAGCGGCGATCCCTCGAACGGGGCAAGCCGCACGTCTCGTCGAAACCGGCGGAAGAGCCAGGGCGCGTCGGCGGCGCCCATGTCAACGTGCGGTGCACTGGAGGGCGACCGGACTCGGGGAAGCGAGCAGCCGGGACCACCACCAGGTCGACGCGGCCGACCGGCCGCCAGGGGTGCGGCGCCTCGAGCGGCATGATCGGGGGCAGCGTCGATCACCGGGATCGATTCGACCCGGAGCGGTTGGTCCTCGGCGCTCGCCTCCGCGAGCTGGCTATAGATGCCGGAGCTCGTTCAGCTTGAGGAAGTCGAGCCGGCGGATGTGCACCACCGGCTTGTGCCTCTTCGGCTTGTGCTTCTTCAGGTGCTTCGGATGAGCTTTCGGCTTCGCAGCGGGCGCCGGCGCGCTGCCCGCGACCGGCACGGCAGCCGTCGTCGTCTCGCCGGCCGACGTCGTCGTCGGCGACGGTGTCGTGGTCGTCGACCGCGTCGTGGTCGTCGGCGCCGTCGTCGTCGGCGTCGTCGTGGTCGTCGGGCGAGTCGTGGTCGGCGGCGGCGTCGTGGTCGTCGGCGGAGGCGGCGGCGGCGGGGTGGTCGTGGTCGGCGGCGGAGGCGGGGTGGTCGTGGTCGGAGGCGGAGGCGCGCCGCCACTCGAGCCCTGGCCGAAGTCCTGCGTCCAGTAGTAGCCGCCCTGCGCGTTCGCGGCGACGCCGACACCGATCGTCGTGAACGACGGGTTCTCGATGTTCGCCTTATGCCCCGGCGAGTTCAGCCAGCCGGACATCACCTGGTCGGGCGTCGGGTAGCCGTAGGCGATGTTCTCGCCCCAGCCGAGATTCGAGGGCCATCCGCAGTCGGAGAGACGCTGGCCGACCGAGCGGCCGATCGGGTCGTCGTTGTGGTCGAAGTAGTTGAGGCCCGCCATGTTCATCGACTTCCAGACGGCGGAGCGCGTGAGTGCCGCGTCGCTCGAGAGCTGGCCGAGGCCCAGGGACGCGCGATGCTGGTTCACGAGCGTGATCACCTGCGACGCGTATCCGGAGTTGACGGTGCCCCAGGACGAGTCGGGCGTGCAGATGTTGTCCGCGTGCGCGCGCGGCGCCGCCGGAAGGAGGGTGAACCCGAGCCCGGCGGCGAACAGGAATACGAGGGCCAGAAGGCGCTGCGGCGTCCGCCTCACTGCGGGGGATTATCGGCAACGTCGCGGTCGACCTGAACGACAACCGTTTTCGGCAGGAATTCCGAAGCGATTTCGGCAGGATTGAGCGTGTTTCCCCCCGGCGGCGGGTGGGTTGCGCCGCTTTACGCGCGTTTTACACGGACGTAGCACCGGGCGTACGGACCGTCCGAATGCTTCGGGAGTTCACCGTGATGAGGAGGATCTGAATTGCGCAGGCTGACGTTCATCGCCGTGGGGCTCGCCGCGCTGCTCGCCACGAGCATCGCCGTCGCCCACGGCATCGACGGCGCGAAGAGCGCCAAGGCGGTTGCCGCCACGTTCAGTGCGGCAGCCGGGAACACATCGACCCGCTCGTGCACGACGTCGGACGGCAAGACGATCGAGGTCACGACCGGCCGCTACACGGGCACCGCGTCGGGCGATCCGGATCTCTCCGGAGCGATCACGCTCTACGCGCGAAGCGTCATCAACACGACCGACGGCGTCGGCGTCGTGGACGGCCAGCTGCGGATCGACGTGGCGAACGGCCGTGACACGTACGCGGGCTATTCGGCCGTGTACGACCACGGCAACGTCGCCGGCCTCGCGGCCGGACGCGCCCACGACCCGCACGCGCGGCTCGTCGCGAACCTGTCGGGCGCATTCAACCCGGCGACCGGTTTCGCGAACGGCAGCAAGCTCGGCGGCGGCACCAGCGGCGGCAGCGCCGTGGAGCTGACGTCCGGCAAGTGCGAGTCCACCAAGCCGAAGCCGGAGAAGAGCGAGGCACACGGGACGATCACGGCGCTGTCGTCGAACTTGATCACGGTCGCGGGCCTGACCTGCGCAATCGCGCCGGCCGATTCGTCCGCCGTGAACTCGAAGTTCAAGGTGAACGACCGGGCCGAGATCCACTGCTCGCTGCAGAACAACGTCAACACGCTGACCCACATCAGCGGCCACCACTAACTCGGAATCGGTGGGCGGGTTGGAGAGCGCCGAGGGGGGCGCCCTCCATCCCGCCTCGCCGAGTTCTCTAGAGGGTCGAGTGCCAGCCGCCGGGCGTGAAGCTGTCGTACGGCAGCTGCCCGGTCGGCGCATGCGTGAACGTGGGTGACGCGCCCGAGATCGTGAAGTCGTAGGACGGCCACACGTCGCCGTCGACGCTGTACTCCTCGACCGCGGTCGAGAACGCCTGCGGCGCGTCGTCGAGCTCGACCGAGGCGACGAACGCGCCGTCGACGAAGATCGCCCAGGTGTTGCCGACGCCGGTGCTCGAGAGAGTGAACGTGTGCGACGAGGGGATCGTCACGTCGGCGAGCCGGATCAGCTGGTAGCTCGTCGTCGTCTGCCACTCGACGTAGAGGAACGCCTGGCCGGTGTCCTCGTCGAAGCGGGTGGCGCCGCGCCAGATCCCGCCCTGCAGCCAGCCGACCGCCGCGCACCCGTCGGCGGTGCGGCCGTACGCGACCGCGACGTACACCAGCGAGTGGTCGCCGACCGCGGGGTACGTCGGCAGCTGGTTGATCGTCTCCGTCACGGTGACAGAGGAAGCCGTGAGCGGCTGGTTGAGCAGGCTGTAGCGGTAGCTCCTCGGCCCTTGCCCGCAGGTCGACGGCGCGGTGGTCGTGGGCGGCCCGCCCGTGGTGGTCGGCGGCGCCGTCGACTCGGGCGGCGGGTTTGCGTCCGTGGTCGTCGGCGGGCCGGCGACGGTCGTCGGCGCGTCCGCGGTGGTCGTCGTCGCCGCCGTGGTTGTGGTGGTCGCAGCCGTCGTCGTGGTCGTCGTGGGCGGCGGCACGTGCTTGGGCGGCGGACGGTGAACGACCTCGCAGTCCCGCGCGACGACGTCGGCCGCGTCGGCGTTGACGACGTCGCGCCCGCCGCCGCACGAGATCGAGTCGCGGCCGGGGCCGCCGTCGAGGACGTCGTTGCCGGGACCGCCGACGAGCCGGTCGGCGCCGGAGCCTCCGTACAGGCGGTCGTTCCCGTAGCCGCCGTAGAGCGTGTCGTTGCCGGCGAGGCCGTAGATCGAGTCGGCGCCCTTCCGCCCGTAGAGGACGTCCGCTCCCTTTGTGCCGCGCAGGACGTTGGCCGCGTCGGTGCCGCGGACCGTCGCCGTCTCGGCGGCCGCCGTGAAGCCGAGCCACAGCAGCCCGGCTGCGGCAGCCACGGAGCTCCCGCGCCGAAGCAGCTTCCTCGCCGGCACGCGCCGGCGCGACCCCGGAGACCCAGTCATCCCGCTTCAGTATCGCTTGCAAGTCGGAAAGAACGCAGGCCAGGTTTCCGCGATCCCGCTCGACCGCGTGCTCGCGTGAGGGCTCAGGCCGTGCGCTAGCGTCCGGGCATGACCGTCATCGTCGTACTGGTGATCGTGATTCTCGTCCTCCTGCTCGGAGGGTGGCTGGTCGGCCTCGCGTTCTCGCTGCTCTGGCTGGCGCTCACCGGCCTGGTCGTCGGCGGGCTGGGACGGCTGATCCTCCCGGGCCGGCGCGACATCTCGCTGCTCGCAACGGTGTTGATCGGGATCGCCGCGAGCCTGCTCGGCGGCATCCTGGCCAACCTGTTCGACGTCGGCTGGTTCGCCCAGTTCCTCGTCGCGGTCGCGCTCGCCGCGATCGGGATCACGCTGTTCGCGTCCTCCGAGGTCAGCCGCAGAACGGCCTAGCGTCCGTTGGGGCGAGCTCTCACCACGGTGCGACTGCGACGCCGCCCCACTCCTCGGGCGCGACGTCGCGCACCGTCTGCGTCAGCTCCCAGCGGTGCCCGCCGATGTCCTCGACGATGCCCGAGCGCTCGCCGTACTCCCACGTCTTCAGCTCTTCGACGACGTGCGCACCGGCGTCGCACGCACGGGAGAACGCGACATCGACATCCGCGACTCGAACCTTGATGAGATGCGTCATGCCGCCGCCGCTCGGCGCGGCGCGCTGGCCGCCGACGTCGGCGACGACGACAGCGCCGTCCGACCCGACACGGAGCTGGGCGCGGTGCGAATCGCCGATCCTCACCCGCTCCTCGAACCCGAACGCCGACTCGAGCCACGCCACCGCCGCGCGCACGTCCGGGTAGACGAGCACCGGCGTCACGGTCGCAGGAGGAGCAGAGCGGTTCGTCAGCATGTGGGGCTACAGCCTGACACGGAACGATACGAGACGCCCAGTCAGCCGACGTCGTGGGTCATCTGGTCGATGCAGACGGTGACGGCGAGGATGAGCGCGTCGTCCTGCCCGGGATCGATCTCGATGCCGTACGTGTCGCGCACGCGAAACCACCGTTTCGACACCTCGGCGACCTTGTCACCGTCGCGCTCGATCTTGTACTCGTGCTCGACGATGTTCCCCTTCGCCTCCATGTCCTCGCCGTTCTCGACATCGATCGAGAAGCGATCGCGGAGCGGGCTGACGAGCGCCTTCTTGACCGTGGCGACGGTATGACCGTCCCGTTCGATCTCCATCTTGTCGCGGACGCTCAACTTCTTCTCCTGGATCGTGAACACCTCTTCGCCGGCCGGTGTCTCGAGGACGAGCGTGTCTCGGATGCGCAGCGCCTTTCCGTTCACCTTGAAGGCGCGCTCACCGCCATCGGTCTCGATCCAGAAGTCATCGCCGATCGCGAACATCTTCTCGCGCATCTGGTACTTCGTTCCGCCGTCGTCGCCGCGGCGACCTCGCAGGAGTGGCATCTCCGACTCTCCTTCCACACGGGGGATCTATGGCAGCGACCTTACGCGCGGGTCACCGAAGGTGCGTGATCACCGCGTCCGCGAGCGGCAGCGACGCGGTGAGCCCGGGCGATTCGATGCCGAAGAGATGCACCAGGCCCGGTACTCCGTGCTGCCGCGGGCCTTGCACGAGGAAGTCCGCCGCGGGTGCGCCGCTGCCCGAGATCTTGGGGCGGATTCCCGCGTAGTCCGGTCCCAGCGCCCCATCCGGGAGCGCGGGCCAGTAGCGCCGGATCGCCGCGTAGAAGCGGTCGGCGCGCCGCGGATCGACCGAGTAGTCGATCTCGTCGATCCATTCGACGTCCGGGCCGAAGCGCGCCCGCCCGCCGAGGTCGAGCGTCACGTGCACGCCGAGGCCTCCGGGCTCGGGAACCGGGTAGACGAGGCGCGAGAACGGCGAGCCGCCCGCGAGCGTGTAGTAGTTGCCTTTGGCGTAGAGCTCAGGCGGCGCGAGCTCGGCGGGGTAGCCCTCGATGCGGCGCGCGAGGCTCGGCGCCCGCAGACCGGCGCCGTTCACGACCTCCGTGGCAAGGATCGGATCGGCGCCCGCGACGTGCAGCTCGATGCCGTCTCGGCGCAAAACGCCCTTCGTGAGCGGGCTCTTCAACGCGAGCATCGCACCGGCGCGCTCGGCGTCGCCTAGGTAGGCGCGCATCAGGGCGTGGCTGTCGATGATCCCCGTCGACGGCGAGTGCAGGGCCGCCACGCAATGCAACTCCGGTTCCATCGCGAGCGCTTCCGCCGGGCTCACGGGCACGACATCGGTGACGCCGTTGGCATGCGCTCTCCGTCGGATGACCTCCAGCTCCTCCAGTTGCGCGGTGTCCGTGGCGACGATCAGCTTGCCGCAGCGCTGGTGCGGCACCCCGCGCTCGGCGCAGTAGGCATACAGCCGCTGCCGACCCTCCACGCAGGCGCGCGCCTTGAGCGAATCTCGCGGGTAGTAGATGCCGGCGTGGATGACCTCCGAGTTGCGCGAGCTCGAATGCTTGCCGATCGCGTTCTCGGAGTCGAGGATCACGACCTCGCGTCCGGCCATCGCGAGGGCGCGAGCCACCGCGAGGCCCACCACCCCGGCCCCGACCACGACCGCGTCAACGCGATCCATGGAGGGTGCTGCGCTCGACGAGGAAGGTGCGAATCAGCTCGGGCATCAGTTCGGCGAGTGGGCGGTGCAGGGCTCGAACCTGCGACCCCCTGCTTGTAAGGCAGGTGCTCTCCCAGCTGAGCTAACCGCCCGCCAGCCAAATCTAGCCCCGTCGGTGCGGACGCGGTGCCAATCCGTGCCCAAACCACCCCGGGCTAGCCCCCCGGCGATGGCCGACGACGAAGACGAGGACTTCGTCGCGCAGGTCGTGTGATGCCCGAGCGTCTTCGTCGCGATCATCGCGGCAACGGCGAGCGCGATCACCACGGCGAGCAGCCTCACTCGGTCCCCACCTTCGGCCTGCGAGAAGCGGGCACGATGATCGCGAGTCCTGCGCCTACGCCTGCGACGGCGATGAAGATCGCGAGCGCGTTCTGCCAGGACGCCCTGCGGTGACCGGGTGGGCTTACATCGCCGTGGCCCGGTATCTGGCGATGCTCGTTGCAACGGTCCAGATGACGAGCGAAAGGAGCGCTGGAAAGAACGCGTAGCCGAACGAGCTGCCGTTTCCGGTGTTGTTGAGGACGGTCAACAGCGTGATGAGGAAACAGATGCCGCCAATCAATGCCACAAAGCCCGTCCAGCGGGAGAAGACACCGCTGCGCAGGGTTAGCACCCCCACGGACAACAGGAGAGCAGCGAAGCCCACGGCCCCGACCAGGAACGGCCCTGCCGTGCTCGTGGTCACCGCCTTACTCACTGCTGGGTTTGCGTCGGCGCCTTCGGCGCTCGCGTTGGCGATAGAGACGAACGCCATCGTCGTGCCGGCGATGCCTATTAGGCCACCGGCGAACGCGACTCGGGCAAGTTGGAGCGAGCCGCGGGTCCAGGACTCCGCAGCTTCGAGGGTGCTTCGAATGGCGGCGATGAAGTGCAGGAAGAGGAAGGCTGCGAGCAGCATCGCGAAGGAACTGATGCGGCCTTTCGTCTGGTTGTCATGCGCCCAGTTCGTCCAGTCCTGATCGGATGCCGTGTAATGGGGATTGTTGGCGACGCTCGTGATCCATCCGACGACAAAGAACGGAACGAACGCAACCCCGGACAGAGCCAAGCGACGCTGCCACGCTGGGGAGAGAGCGTCGGTCGTTCCCTTTGCGGTGTGTGGGACTGGCGCGGGTTGAGTTGTCATCGAGCGGCCTCAGAGAGAATCGGCGCGTCCCGCTTGAAGCCCCAGATGCTGCAGTAGACGCCGAGGAACAGTTCCCACAGGGCCTCGGGGATCGTCGCGAGGCCTTGCAAGCTGCCGCTCGGGTGTCCGCCGCCGAACATCACTGCAGTTCCCGAGATGATGATCAGCGGCCCGCCGATCAGCCCGAGCCAAGGCCACGGCCGCGGCACGAGCTGCGTGCGGTACATCATGTAGCCGAGGATCAGTCCGTTCCCCCAGCCGACCATGAAGCCCGGCCCGAGGATGAACGTCCAGTCCTTGAGAGCGGCGAGCGTGTACGCGACGGTGGCTTCCGCCGCGCCCGCATTCTGCTCTTTCAGCGTGGCGATCCCGAGCATGCAGACGATGCCGACGAGGATGAACGTGCTCTCGACGATCCTCGCCGTCACGTAACCGATCGACAGGTCTTCGAACCGTCGCCTCATGATCGGGACGATCACGACGGCGGTTCCGATGTTCGCGATGATGAGCAGCAGCTCCAAGAACGCGCCGAGATAGATCCCGTTGACGTTGCCCGACCCCGCGACGAATGCCACCGGGTGGCGAAGGGCAGGCTCGTACAGCAGCAGCGCCGGAATCGACGTGATGAACGTGAGGAGGTAGAGAACGCCAAACCACCGCGCTCGCTTCTGGTCCAGACTCACTCAGGCCTCGTACCCCAGAGTTGTCGACGTCAATCCGCAGCGCTGCGGACGAGGCCCGCTCCCAGCGAGACTGCGATCCCCAGACGATTGCTGTTGCAACAGCGGGCGCTCCAAGCTGGTGCCCAATCAGTGCCCGAACGTCCCGAAACCGGCCGGTGGAACCGCGCCGTTTCACCCTGCCGCACCGGCCGAATCCGTGCTTTCAAGCCATCCGGGACCAGTGCCCACCACTCGGCACCACCCGGCTGACCTGCTTGTAAGGCAGGTGCTCTCCCAGCTGAGCTAACCGCCCCCGGCCGAACCGTAGCGCCGGACGCGGCGGAGTAGGCTCTGGTCGTTCGCGTGAGCGATGAATCCCGGGCGCGCCGGCCGTCTAAGTGGACGAGACGAACGCCCACTCCGGAGGTGAGACGTTGGCACGGACACTGGTGCTGATCGGGACCCGCAAGGGCTGCTTCCTGCTCGAGAGCGACGCCGATCGGCGCGACTGGAAGCTCCGCGGGCCCTACTGCGAGAGCTGGCCCATCTACCACGCGGTGCTGGATCCGTCCTCGGGGACGATCTTCGCCGCCGCGGCGAGCGAGTGGCACGGCTCGGCGGTCTGGCGCAGCAAGGATCTCGGCGAGACCTGGACGCTCTCGAGCGAGGGGATCGCCTACGACGACGGCCGCAAGCTGTCGAAGGTCTCGAACCTCGCGACCGCGCCCGGGCGGATCCTGGTCGGCGTCGAGGCCCCGGGCATCTTCGAGAGCCGCGACGACGGCGACACCTGGTCGCTGCTCTCGACGCTGTCCGGCGAGCCGGGCAGCGAGGGCTGGGACGAGCCCGGCAACCAGCCGCCCGGCCACCTCGGCCTGTCGGCGCTGATGTTCGACGGCGACGACTCTTCGAAGTTCTGGGCGATCGTCCAGGGCATCGGCCTCTACGAGACGACCGACGACGGCAAGAGCTGGACGCCGCGGAACTCCGGCCTCCGCGCCGACTGGCCGCGCGAGCACGAGGACGTCGGCTTCTGCGTTCACAAGCTGGTGCGCTCGCCTGCCGATCCGTCGCGGATGTACCAGCAGAACCACTGCGGGATGCACCGCAGCGACGACACGGGGCAGTCGTGGACGGAGATCACGGAGGGCCTGCCGAGCGACTTCGGCTTCGCCGCGGCGGCGCACCCCCACGACCGCGACACCTTCTACGTCGTCCCGCTCGACGGGGGCCACGGCCGCTGCATGCCGGACGGCAAGGCCGCCGTGTGGCGCACCCGCGACGCCGGCGAGCACTGGCAGAGGCTCGACCGCGGGCTGCCGCAGTCGGGCGCGTATCTCGGCGTCCTGCGTGAGGGAATGGCGATCGACTCCTACGACGTCGCCGGCCTCTACTTCGGCACGAGCACCGGGCAGCTGTTCGGCAGCAGCGACGAGGGCGAGACCTGGGAGACGCTCGCCGGTTACCTCCCCGGGATCACGTCGGTCGAGGTTGCCGTCCTGAACTGATGGTCGCCGACGTCCACCTCCCGGGCACGCTGACGCCGCTCTTCCCGGGACTGCCGCGGCGCGTCGACATCGAGGCGGCCGACGTGCACGAAGTGATCGACGAGCTCGAGCGTCGCTGGCCCGGCTTGCGCGACCGATTGTGCGAGCCGGGCCCGGCGCTGCGCATGCACATCCACGTCTACGTCGACCGCGAGCGCGCGTCGCTCGACACGCAGCTCGGGCCGCACTCGCGCGTCGACGTCGTCGCCGCGATCAGCGGCGGCTGAGCGAGCTCAGCTGCGGCGGCCGAAGATCGAGAGGAAGAAAAGGAAGACGTTCAGGATGTCGAGGAAAATCGACGCCGCGAGCAGCGGCGCGACCCGGATGTCTTTCGATCTCCGCAGCCGCTGGAAGTCGATCATCGTGAAGCCGGCGAAGATCACGAGCCCGAGGATCGCGTAGATCAGCGAGCCGTTCGGAATGCGAACGAAGATCGTGACGATCCCGAGCACGATCAGCGCGAGCAGCGCCCAGAAGAGGATTCGCGCGAGCGGCTGCAGATCGCGGCGTGTCGCGTAGCCGGCAGCCCCGAAGCCCGCGATGAAGAGCGCCGTCGCGCCGCCGGCCTGCCACACGGCCTGCGGGTTCGTGCTCGCGTAGTACGCGATCGTCGGCGCCGTCCCGAGGCCGACGAGCACGCCGAACCCGAACAGCAGGCCGATCGCGAGCTGCTCCGACTTCTGGATCGCGAAGTTCATCCCGAGCAGGCAAGCGAACGAGGCGATGAACCAGAGGAAGCCGGCGCCGTTCGACATGTCACGGCCGAGGTAGGCGCCGACCGCGAAGAGCCCCGCAGTGACGGCGACGAGGCCCATCGTCTGCGAGAAGAGCACACGGCTCTCGTCACGGGTCGTCGTGCGTTCGAGCGTCGTCTCCGGGTAGCTCATCGGTCCGAGCTTACCTCCGCCTCGTCGACGTCCAAGGAATTGCTAGACCCCCACGTATGACCACACTCAACGAACGTCCGAACACGGCGCTGCTCGTGATCGACGTCCAGCAGGGCGTCGTCGAGGGAGCTCACGAACGCGACGCGGTCGTCGCGAATGTCGGCACGCTCGTCGACAAGGCGAGGCAGGAGCAGGTTCCCGTCGTCTGGGTGCAGCACTGCGACAAGCACCTCGAGCGGGGCAGCGACAACTGGCAGATCGTCCGCGAGCTCGCACCCGCCGACGCCGAGCCGCTCGTCGAGAAGAGCTACGGCGACTCGTTCGAGGACACGAGACTCGAGGACGTCCTCGCGGGGCTCGGCGTCGGACGGCTCGTCGTCGTCGGCGCGCAGACCGACGCGTGCGTCCGCTCGACGCTCCACGGCGCGTTCGCGCGCGGGTACGACGCGACGCTCGTCAGCGACGCCCACACCACCGAGGATCTGACCTCCTGGGGCGCGCCGCCGCCCGACCAGGTGATCGCGCACACGAACCTCTACTGGACGCACCAGACCGCGCCGGGAAAGACCGCCGGAACGGTGGAGACGAAGAACGTCGACTTCGGCGCCGGAGGCTGACGCTGATGACGTCTCACCTCGAAGTCGTCGACGGCGTCGACGTCACCATCGTCGTCGACAACTTCGTCGATGTCCTCATGGCGGGAGCCGAGGGTGTCCACCGCTACCTCGCGCACGACTTCGAAGACCGCGACCAGCTGGTTGCGGAGCATGGCTTCTCGGCCCTCGTGACGATCCGGTCCGGTGGGGAGCGGATCCGTGTGCTCTACGACGGGGGCCTGACCCCGGCCGCCCTCGGGCGGAACCTGGATGTCCTCGACATCCCGATCGCGGAGCTGCGCGCGATCGTCATCTCACACGGCCACGCCGACCACCACGGAGGCCTGGAAGGCCTCTTCCGGCGGTTCGGGCGACGGCGGCTGCCGCTCGTCATCCACCCGGAAGCCTGGCGCGAGCGCAAGGTCGTCTTCCCGACCGGCGCGGAACTGCGCCTGCCACCCCCCAGCCGTGGCGACCTCGAAGCCGAAGGCCTCGAGGTGGTCGAGGAGCGGAAGCAGACGCTGCTGGTCGACGGCCGGGTCCTGGTCTCGGGACAGGTGGAACGGTCGACCGGGTTCGAGGAGGGCTTCCCGATCCACTACGCGCAGACGGGGACCGGCTGGGAGCCCGATCCGATGATCTGGGACGACCAGAACGTGATCGTCAACGTGAAGGGGAAGGGCCTCGTGATCGTCTCCGGCTGCTCTCACGCCGGCGCCGTGAACGTCTTGCGGAATGCACAGCGACTCACGGGGGTTCACCAGATCGCGGGCTTCGTCGGCGGCTTCCATCTCACAGGCGGGCTCTTCGAGCCGATCATCGGTTCGACGGTCGACGCGTTCGTCGCGGCAGACGTCGGCCGTGTCGTGCCGGCCCACTGCACGGGGTGGAAGGCGGTGCACGCACTCGCCCGGGCGATGCCCGACGCGTTCGTGCAGCCCGCCGTCGGGACCGTCGTCAGCTTCTGACGCCCGACCCGTGACGGCGCAGTGACTTCGCTGCGCGATCGTGAGAAAGTGCGACGCTCCGGGTCAACCAGACGAGAGGTGGCGGTCATGTACGCAGTCATTCGCGCATACACCGGCAACGACGAGCTCGCCGACAGGCTCGCCGAGCGCTCGGAAGACGTTCGGCAGCTGATCAGCGGCATCAACGGCTTCAAGGCCTACTACCTCCTCAAGCTCGCCGAGGGAACGAGCACCGTCAGCGTCTTCGAGGACCAGGCGGGCGCCGAGGAGTCGAATCGCGTCGCCGCCGCGTGGCTCGCCGAGAACCTGCCGGACCTGAGCGTCGCAGCACCGTACGTGACCGCCGGCGAGGTGCTCCTCGGCTTCTGAGGAGCGGCGGGCGAGTACCGGCCGAACTTGTCGGCCGGTACTCGCCGTGAGCAGGTCAGTCTCGGCGCTGCGTAACGCGCCGATCAGTCACCGGGGTCGAAGTTGCGGCCCGTACCCGGTAGGAAGCTAAGCGTCGCAGCGACGTTGTAGTGACCCACCGGAAGAGAGATGCTTGCTACATCCCCTCCGGAACCGGTGCCGCCAGGGCAGTCATACGACCCGCCGATGTTCAGCGGGACCGCCTGGTAGCTGGGAGTGCCGGACTTCGGTTGCTTGGTCAGTGTCGCCGCAGCGGTTCCGGTCGAGCCGTCCCCGTATTCGCAGAAGACCGTCGGCGACGAGGCGCCGAGAGCGTCCTGCGTGACCAGCAAGCGCGGCCATAGACCAACGGTGCCCGCGCCGCCCGACAAGGCCGCCGCCTTCACGGCGACAGCGCAAGGCGCTTGAGCAGCGCTACACGACAGACGGAACGTCCCTCCTGCCGTGTCCCCGACGGGCGATCCGAGCTGGGTCGAGTAGACCGCCCAGGTAGAGGTCGTCGTTCCGCGCGTCACGTCGACGGCCGCGACACCGTACTCGGTCGCCGGAGCAGGTTGACCAGCCGGACCGGCCGGTCCCGTCGATCCTGCCGGGCCTGCCGGTCCTGCGGGCCCTGCCGATCCCGCCGGACCTGCTGCCCCCGCCGGCCCTGTCGCGCCGTTCAGCCCACGCGGACCTCTGATGTTCCACGAGAGCCTCTGCCTGCCGCAGTGCACCACGTTCAGGTCGCCCGATGTCGCTTTGTTCCCCTTCGTCGGCGGCTCGATGCACACCGTGATCACGCCGTTGTGAACACCTGGCGGCGTCAAACTGCTACCGGCCGAGGCGAGAGACGCGACCGTGCCGAACGCCACCACGACACCCGCGATCACCGGCCAGTTCACCCCTGGCAACTTCGCCATTGAGGGCCCCCTTTGCTTGGCTATTGGAGCGATCCTTCCGCTCCTCGGTCGACGTTCCGCCGCAGCCGCAACGACTCTAGACCTCTCTCCTCAGCGCTTCAACGCAGAGACCGGGTGGCGGCGCCTGGCACGGCGGCCTGACCAGGCGGCAACTCTGCGACACTGGGCGCCTGGAGCCTGAAACGCTGAGCGACCAGCGCGACGAATCGGACGCAGAGGGCCGCGACGAAGGCCGCGCACTCGGCCGAGCGCAGCGATGGTTGACACCGGCGCGGTCGTACGTGCATGGCTGGCCGGCCGGCCACCACATCTGGCGGATCGCGATCGCCGTGCTTGGGCTCGCCGTCGTCGTTACCGGGATCGTGCTCCTGATCGTCCCCGGACCCGGCTGGCTCGTGATCTTCCTCGGGTTCGCGATCTGGGCCACGGAGTTTCCATGGGCGAACGCAGTTGCGACCTTCGTCCGCCGACAGATCACGAGGTGTACGTCCTGGATTAGACGGCAGCCGCGCTGGCTGCTGGTCACGGTTGGTTCGGTGTGCCTGATCGCGGTGGCGGTCGCGATCGTCGCGTTGTTGCTGGCCTTGTTGTGAGCAGCGCGTGGAGGTCGACCGAATACCCCCAGCGGGATTCGAACCCGCGCTACCGGCGTGAAAGGCCGGCGTCCTAGGCCACTAGACGATGGGGGCCCGCCAGAGCGGAGGTTAGCGCCGGTGCGCTCGATCCTCCGGAGATATTCCGACTAGCCTCCGGAGGCTGATGTCGGCGAGCAGGAAGAGGAGAGCCCATGCCTGAGCCAACCACCCCCGAGCGTGAGGTGCTGCCGATCCCGGACCGCCCGTACGACGGCCCCGTGTACGAGGATGCGAAGGACCCGGCTGCAAAGTTCGCACCGATCGAGCCGTTGCGTCCGCCTGCGGGTGCGCCGAACGTCCTGATCGTGCTGATCGACGACGCCGGCTTCGCCTGCTCGAGCGCATTCGGCGGGCCCTGTCATACGCCCACGGCGGAGCGTCTGGCGGGGGAGGGACTCAGGTTCAACCGTTTTCACACGACTGCGCTCTGCTCGCCGACCCGTGCAGCGCTCCTGTCGGGTCGGAACCACCATTCGGTGGGGATGGGCGGGATCACCGAGATCGCGACCTCGGCGCCGGGGTACAGCTCGGTGCGCCCGAACACCTGCGCGCCGCTCGCGGAGACGCTGAAGCTCAACGGCTACGCGACCGCACAGTTCGGGAAGTGCCACGAGATACCGGTGTGGGAGACGAGCCCGCTCGGGCCGTTCGACTCGTGGCCGAGCGGCGGCGGCGGCTTCGAGTACTTCTACGGCTTCATCGGCGGCGAGACGAACCAGTACTACCCGGCGCTGTACGAGGGGACGACCGCGATCGAGCCCTCCAAGTCGCCTGAACAGGGCTACCACTTCACCGAGGACATGACCGACAAGGCGATCAAGTGGATCCGCCAGCAGAAGGCGCTGATGGGCGACAAGCCGTTCTTCGTCTACTTCGCGCCGGGGGCGACGCACGCGCCGCATCAAGTACCCGAGGAGTGGTCGGCGAAGTACAAGGGCAAGTTCGACCAGGGCTGGGACGCGCTGCGCGAGGAGACGTTCGCGCGGCAGAAGGAGCTCGGCGTGATCCCGCTCGACGCGGACCTGACGGCCCGGCCCGAGGAGATCCCCGCCTGGGACGAGATCCCGGACGACCTGAAGCCCGTCCTCTCCCGCCAGATGGAGGTCTACGCCGGCTTCCTCGAGCACACCGACCACCACGTCGGCCGACTCGTCGCCGCGCTCGATGATCTCGGGGTCCTCGAGGACACGCTCGTTTACTACATCATCGGCGACAACGGAGCGAGCGCCGAAGGCGACATTCACGGCTCCTTCAACGAGCTGATGAACCTCAATGGGGCGAGCGCGCTGCAGACGACCGAGTTCATGGCCTCGCACATCGACGAGTTCGGCACCCCGACCGCGTACAACCACTACGCGGTCGGGTGGGCGCACGCGCTGGACACCCCGTACCAGTGGACGAAGCAGGTCGCCTCTCACTGGGGTGGAACGCGCAACGGGACGATCGTGCACTGGCCTGACGGGATCCGCGCGAAGGGGGAGGTCCGGAGTCAGTTCCACCATGTGATCGACGTCGCTCCGACGGTGCTCGAGGCGGCGGGTCTCCCGGAGCCGAAGACGGTCCGCGGGGTCCCCCAAAAGCCGATCGAGGGCGTGAGCATGCGGTACTCGTTCGACGATGCCGCCGCGAGCGAACGCCGCGAGACGCAGTACTTCGAGATGTTCTGCAACCGGGGCATCTACGACCGGGGTTGGACCGCGGTCACGCGCCATTCGACGCCATGGGTGGTGGCCGAGCTGCCGCCGTTCGACGACGACACGTGGGAGCTCTACGACACGAACACGGACTGGAGCCAGGCCCACGACCTCGCGGCGGAGCTGCCGGAGAAGCTCGACGAGCTAAAGGCGCTCTTCATGGAAGAGGCGCGGAAGTACGACGTGCTCCCGCTCGACGACCGGCGCGTCGAGCGCTTCAACTCCGATATCGCCGGGCGGCCGGTGCTGATCAGCGGGAACTCGCAGCTCCTGTTCGACGGCATGGGACGCCTGAGCGAGAACGCGGTGCTGAACCTCAAGAACAAGTCGCATTCGGTGACCGCGCAGCTACGGATTCCCGAGGCCGGCGCCGAGGGTGTGATCGTCGCGCAGGGCGGTGCCTTCGCAGGCTGGAGCCTCTACCTCAAGGAAGGCAGGCCGACCTACTGTTACAACCTGTTCGGCGTCCAGCGCTTCTACGTCGGAAGCGACACACGGGTCCCGTCGGGCGAGCACCAGGTGCGGATGGAGTTCACCTACGACGGCGGCGGGCTCGGCAAGGGCGGCACGGTGTCGCTCTTCGTCGACGGCACGAAGGCCGGCGAAGGGCGCGTAGAAGGCACCGTCCCCATGATCTTCTCGGCCGACGAGACCTGCGACGTCGGCTCCGACACGGCGTCGCCCGTCAGCGACGACTACACCTCCGAGGGCAGCCGCTTCACCGGCACCGTCGAGTGGGTGCAGCTCGACGTCGCCGACGCAGCCGAAGACCTCGACCACCTGATCAGCGCGGACGAGCGCTACAAGATCGCGATGGCGCGCCAGTAGCCCACGAACCGCGGTCGGGCGTCATCCATGAACACCGGCGGGTAGGCTCGCTGCCCCCGGCAGGAAGGCTGAGACGGTGAGCGTGGAAGCAGCGACGGCGGTACCCGAGGAGTCGAGCGGCGACCAGACGCTCGCGATCCTGCTCGCGATGGCGATGTTCGTGCTCGTCGTCGACACGTCGTTGATGAACGTCTCGATCTCCGCCGTCGTGCACGACCTCGACACGACAGCCAGCGGCGTGCAGTCCGCGATCGCCCTGGAAGCGCTCGTCTCGGCGGCGTTCATCCTGATCGGCAGCAAGATCGCCGACCTGATCGGCCGCAAGAAGGCGTACGTGATCGGGCTGCTCGGGTACGCGGCCGGAGCGCTCTCGATGACCCTCTCGCAGAGCCTGCTCCCGATCGTCATCTTCTGGGCGGTGGTCGGCGGGCTCGGCGCCTCGCTGCTCCTGCCGTCGATGCAGTCGCTGATCCACGGCAACTTCCAGGGCCCGATGCAGCGCAAGGCCTATGCGCTCGTGGGCGCGGCGGCGTCGATCGCCGCCGCGATCGGACCGCTGGTCGGCGGCTTCATCACCACGTACCTCTCCTGGCGGGTGGCATTCGGCGGCGAGGTCGTGATCATCGCGATCGTCCTGATCGGCAGCAGGCGCGTCCGCGAGGTCCCGTACACCGGCGACCGGCGCGTGGACGTCGTCGGTGCCGTCCTCTCGGCGCTCGGCATGGGCGGCGTCGTGCTGGGGATCCTGGTCTGGCAGGAGGGAGGCGGGGCGGTCGCGGCGCTGCTGATCGTCGGCGTCGTCGCCCTGGCCTCGCTCGCCTGGTGGCTCGTGCGCCGCAAACGCGAGGGCAAGCCTGCGCTGATCGACGCAGATCTCTTCCGCTCGAAGTACTTCCGCCTCGGCATCTCCTCGCAGACGCTGCAGCAGATCGCGCTCGGCGGTCTGATGATCGCCCTTCCGATCTTTCTCCAGATGGTCCTCGAGTACAACGCACTGGAGGCGGGGCTCTCACTCGCGCCGCTGTCGCTGAGCATGTTCTTCGTTGCCTTGCTCGCGGGCAAGAAGGCGGGAAGGCGCAGCCCCAGCAAGATCATCCGCGCCGGCTTCCTGCTGGTCGCCGCCGGCGTCGCGATCCTGATCCCGATCGTGCCGCGCGCGCATTCCGGCTGGTGGATGGTCGTGCCGCTGATGATCGCCGGGGCGGGTCTCGGCCTCCTCGTCTCCCAGCTCAACAACTACACGCTTGCGCCGATCGACGAGGAGCACGTCAGCGAGGCGGCCGGCGTCAACTCCGCCGGGGGATCATTCGGCCTCTCGTTCGGGCTCGCCTTCGCCGGCGCGATCATGCTCGCGTCCCTCTCGCTCCTCTTCACGCACATGGCGAACTCGAGCACGGTGCTGTCGCCGAGCGAGAAGGAGAAGGTCTCGAAGGGCCTCGAGAAGAACGCCGAGGTGATGACGAACGCCCACCTCGACGAGCTGCTCGTCGGCCAGCCCGCCGACGTGAAGGCGGAGATCAGCCACATCAACACGCAGGCGAGACCGAGGGCGCTCCAGATCGCCCTCTTCATCCCGCTGCTCGCGGCGCTGCTCGGCCTCTTCAATGGCTTCCGAATGACGCGGCTCCCCGATCTCGAGCCCTCGGCGGCCGCCGAGGGCATCCTCGGCGGCTGAGTCGACCTACGCGCGCCTGAAGCGATAGACGCGCGCGTTGTGCGGGCGGTACGGGTCCGGGTCGGTGAACGCGCCGCCCGAGACCGAGACGTTCCGTGCGGGGTTGCCGCCCGGGTGCGCGAGCACCGTGCCCCGACTCACGCCGGCCGGAAGCCCGGTGAAGCGAATGCGCCCGTCTGCCGTCGGGCTCCGGCGAACGGCGATCAGGTAGAGCCACGGGCCGTCCGCACGCGCGCTGAGCGCGATGTCGGATGCGTTCGCCTTGATCGACAGCCCTGCGAGCGACGCGGTGAGCGCGGCCATGTGCGCGGCGTCGGTGAGCTCCTCGACAAGCGGCCGCTGCACCTTGCGCCAGTAGGTCCAGTTCCAGCCGCGCCTCCGGTCGGCCGCGTTCATCGCCTCCCTGAGGTGGCCGCCGAAGAAGAACAGGCCGCGCGCGCCGTGCACCACGGCGTCGTACGCCATGAACCGCGCCTGCGGCAGTGTCGGGAAGACGAGCGGATGCGGCGGGAGGACGCCGCTCCAGGCGATCTGGAGCGTCGTCCAGATCGCCTTCCTGCGCGTCGCCTGCACCGCGATCCTCGTCATGTCGCCGACGACGCTGATATCGGTGTTGACCGGCGGACCGCCGGCGTGCCGGCCCGGCGGCTTCGAGACCGGGTAGATGTCGACGCCGTGGATGTCGCAGGCAGCGGCGTACGGCCGGATCGCGGCGGCGGTCAGCGGGCGGTCCGGACCGCCCGGCGTCTTCGACGGCGCGCGCGGCGCTTCGATGATCGCGATCGGATGGTCAGGGTCGAGTGTGCGTAGGTGCTTGCGCACGGCGACGAGGCCCGCGGCCGGAACGTGGCCGTGCGCCGGCTCGTCGGCTCCCTTCCAGACGCCCAGTCCGGGATGCCCCTTCACGGTGCCGACGATCTGGTCGAGCAGCTTCTGACGCTGGAGGTTGTTGTCGACGCCGGCGAGCGCGAGCCACACCTGGAGGTCGTGCGCCTGCGCGGCGTCGAGCTCCTCCTTCACGGCGAGCAGCTGCTCGGCGAGCGCGACGCGCCTCCAGACGGTGTAGTTGCGGACGAACGTGACGCCGGCGCGCGCGATCTCCGCCCACGCGGGCGTGCCGCCGCCGGGCGCCGTGCTGCCGACCGGCGGCGGATCGGAGAGCCCGATCGGAAAAGTCGGCTTGCCGGCGACCAGGAGGTTGCCCGTTGCGGGATCGACGCGGGTGCTCGTCAACGTGCTTCGCGGTCAATCATGCAATAGGTTTAGGAGAGCCCAAGGTCACGCCAGGGGGGGAGGGTCGTGCGTCTGCTCCGCTCCATCCTGCTCACAGCGATGTTGCTGCTCGCCGCGGGATACGCCGGAGCACGCGACACGTCCGCCGCTCCGCCGCACGTCGCGGTGGCCTCGCTCGACGTGTCGACACGCGCCGGGTGGCCCCTGCCCGCCGCGGGAGCGCCGGTCGTGGTCAAAGTGCGCGTCCGCAACGCGACCACCTGTACGTTCCTCGCGCAGCGCCGGACGTTCTCGTCGCTCTATCCCGTGAAGACGGTCGGCTGCGCGTCCGGCCGTGCGACGTGGACGGTCCCGCCGATCGCGAACTCGCACCTCAGCTCCGTGCACGTGACGTACGGTGTCCGCGTCCAGGGCGCCGACGGGCAAACGGTTCGACGAACCGTGACCGTCACCCAGCGCGCGGCAGCCGCCGCTGCCCCCAACGGCGCGCCGCGGCAGAGCACGAACTGGTCGGGCTATGTCGTCCCTTCGACGACGGCGCTCGGCTCGGTCGGCGGCCGCTGGACGGTGCCGACGCTCGACTGCTCGGCGACGCCCAACGGCGGCGTCGCGATCTGGGTCGGCATCGGCGGCTATCCGTCCCCGGCCGACGGCGCATTCGGCAGCCTGCTTCAGACCGGCATCACGGCCGACTGCATCGACGGCGCCCAGCAGAACCGCGCCTGGTGGGAGCAGTACCCGAGCGAGCCGAACCGGTCGGCCGACTTCGCGGGCTTCCCGATCTCGCCCGGCGACCGGATCGAGGCGGCCGTCTTCGTCGGCCCGACCGGCGCCTGGCAGACGCGCGTCGCCGACCTGACGACCGGCCTCGAGGGCCTGATGACGATCGGGAGCGGCTGGGGCATCCGCACGGACAGCAACGGCGCGTTCACCCCGCAGGGCGACACCTCCGATCTCTCCTTCTCGGGCGGCTACACCGCCGAGTGGATCGTGGAGGACTACGCCGAGCTGGGCTCACCCGTCCCGCTCGCCGCCTACGGCACCGTCGACTTCAGCGACCTCTCGACGAGCCTGCCCTCGTGGAGCCTGACCGGCGCCGAGGGCATCGAGATCGTGCAGGGTGGCGTCGTGCGCTCGGCGCCGTCGGCGCCGACGCCCGCCGGCTTCTCCGTCAGCTACGCGGGTTGATCCGTCAGTCGTCGTCGGCGCACGCGACGTTGACGTAGCCGGAGCGAAACGGGCTCGCCTCGCCGGACTCTGCGTCGTACGCGTGGCGCCAGACGCAGCCCGTGTCGTTCGTCAGCAGGTGGATCGACACCGACGTCTCGTCGGACGTCGTGCGCACGCGGTGGATGTCGTCCTGCGGCGGGATCAGGACGTAGAAGTCCCCGGGGCTCACGCTGCGCCGCTCCTTCAATTCGAGCCCGCCGTCGCGGTGCGAGAAGACCTCCTCCTCCTGCGCGCCCGCGTAGAGGCCGACCAGGCCCCACGCGAGGTGGTCGTGGATCGGCGTCTCGGCGCCGGGCGGCACGACCAGCGAGAACAGCGACAGCGAGCCATCACCGGCGCGATAGAGCAGCCACTGGCCGATGCCGCCACCCATCCCGCTCTGCGGCGCGGGGGCCCGGTAGCGCTCGGGCAACCAGTCGGAGTCGGCGAGCAGCGCCGCGAACGAGGGCCGGATCGCGTCACACGCCTCTTCGGGCGTGCGCGCGCTGCCGATCGCCGTTCGCACGTCGCCGACGAACGAGCGGACGACCGGAACGTCGAGAACGAACTCCGCGTCCTGCACGGCCAGAACGCTAACCGCACGCCGGCACTTGCGCTCGCGCCCACGATCCGGGAGCATGAGCGGCTGTGACCCCCGTCATCGCAACCATCTGGTGGATCTACGTGATCGGCGCGCTGCTCGTCTGCGGCGCCGTCCTGCTGCCGCTCTGGCTGCTGATCCGCCACATGAAGAACGAAGACGAGTCCGTGTCCGGCGGCAACTGGGGCGAGCAGACCGGGATCGACAAGGACGACGACTGGGGGCCGCGCTCGAACGTCCCCAAACGCCCCACCCAGTCGGACACGACGACCGGCACGTAGCTCTCTCCATCGCTCAAGGGCGTCGGCATCCGAGCCGATAAGTCGCAGGGCGGTGGGCATGAGAGAGCTCCTGCAAACAACGCTGCCTCGCTTCGGGCTCCTCGCCCGCTTCGCACTCGCCAGCTTCGTGGCGGTGGCGTTGCTCGGCGTCGTGCTCGCGCACACGCTGGCGGCAGGCGTCCGGACGAGGGCGCTCGCCGACGCGCGCCGCACGGCAGCGTTGATCGACGGCTCCGTGGTTCGTCCGCAGCTGACAGCCGAAGGCCTCCGGAACGGCCTGCCGCAGGAGCGCGTGCATGCGCTCGACAAGGCGCTGTGGCCGAGCGTCGCGGCCGGCGAGGTCGCGCGCATCAAGGTGTGGAACCGCGACGACTCCGTCGTCTACGCGACCGACCACGCGATCATCGGCAAGCACTTCGACGAGCAGGACGACGAGCTCGAGGAGGCGCTCGACGGCTCGACCGTCTCCGACGTCGACAACCTCACGAAGCCGGAGAACGCCGGCGACCGGCATTTCGGGAGCCTGCTCGAGGTCTACACACCCGTCCGCTTCGAGTCCGGCGAACCGGCGGGCGCGTTCGAGCTCTACCTCCCGTACCGTCCGATCGCGGCAGGCATCGCCCACGACACGCGGCGCCTCTATCTGTTCCTCGCCGCCGGCCTGACGATCCTGTACCTGCTGCTCTTCCGAATCGTTGCCGGAGCATCGACGCGGCTTCGCCGCCAGGCTGCCGAGAACGAGCACCTCGCGCTGCACGACGTCCTGACCGATCTCCCGAACCGCAGCCTCTTCCACGACCGTGCGCAGCAGGCGATCCTCGCGGCGAGGCGCGACGAGACGGGCGTCGCGCTGATGATCCTCGACCTCGATCGCTTCAAAGAGGTCAACGACACGCTCGGCCACCACAACGGCGACCTTCTGCTGCAGGAGATCGGCGCGCGCCTGCGCGCGGGCCTCCGCGGCGCTGACAGCGTCGCGCGGCTCGGTGGCGACGAGTTCGGAATCCTGCTCCCGCACGTCGCCGACGGCGCCGAGGCGCTCGAGCTGGGCGAACGCATCCGCACCGTCCTGCGCCGGCCGTTCACGCTTCAGGGCGTCACCCTCGACCTCGACGCGTGCATCGGCATCGCGTTGTTCCC
This sequence comes from Gaiellaceae bacterium, assembly GCA_035473635.1. Classification (GTDB taxonomy): domain Bacteria; phylum Actinomycetota; class Thermoleophilia; order Gaiellales; family Gaiellaceae; genus PALSA-600. Next base: position 75,739 of record DATIOD010000043.1, read on the forward strand.
CGAGCACGGCGACGACGTCGACACGCTGCTGCAGCGCGCCGATGTCGCGATGTACCTCGCGAAGGACGACCACTCGGGGTGCGAGCTCTACGCGCCGGAGCGCGACGAGTACAGCCCGCACCGGCTGGCGCTCGCCGCCGAGCTACGGCGCGCGCTCGACGAGCGCGAGCTCGTGCTCCATTACCAGCCGAAGGCCGACCTCGTCAGCGGGCGCATCGTCGCGGTCGAGGCGCTCGTTCGCTGGCAGCATCCGGAGCACGGCCTGCTCGGCCCCGACCAGTTCGTGCCGCTGGCGGAGGCGACCGGGCTCGTGCGGGAGCTGACGCTGTACGTCCTCGACGCCTCGCTCGCGCAGCTGCGCTCCTGGTGCGACGAGGGAATCGACATCCGCGTCGCCGTGAACCTGTCGGCGCGCGACCTCTACGACCTCACGCTCCCCGAGACGGCCGCGCGAATGCTGGCCGAGCGCGGCGTCCGGGCGTCGTCGCTCGAGCTCGAGATCACCGAGAGCGTGATCGTCGCCGACCCGATGCGGGCGAGGGCGATCCTGAGCCGCCTCAGCGAGATGGGAGTCGTGCTCGCGATCGACGACTACGGCACCGGCTACTCGTCGCTCGGCTACCTCAAGCGGCTGCCGATCGACCAGATGAAGATCGACCGGTCCTTCGTGATGCAGATGGCCGACGACCGGAACGACGCGGCGATCGTGCGCTCGACGGTCGAGCTTGCGCGCAACCTCGGCCTGCAGGTCGTAGCCGAGGGCGTCGAGACTGCCGCCGCCTGGACGCACCTGAAGGCGCTCGGCTGCGACTTCGCGCAGGGCTACTACCTGAGCAAGCCGGTGCCCGCGGCCGAGATCGAGGCGCTCGTGCGCGCGAGCGGCGAAGACGGCCCGCGCGCCGCCGCTCTCTAAAGCAGCTCGAGCGCCGCGAACCGTCCGATACCGTGGACGCGTGCTCGTCCGCGCCGCAACGAGCGACGACCTCGACGCCGCCTACGAGCTGATCGTGCAGCGCGACCGGGCGGTGTTCGGCGAGTCCGAGTTCCAGCGGCGCTACCTCGAGCACCGGCTGAGCGAGGACGGTTGCGACTGCCTCGTCGCGGTCGACGGCGGCCGAGTCGCGGCCTGGGCCTCGCTCGACGCCGACCACGGCTTCACGATCGCTGCGTCGGATGACGAGGGGGCAGCCGAACTGCTCTCGGGCATCGAGGCACGGGCGGCCGAGCGCGGGTTCGGCACGATCACGAACATCGTCGTACCCGAAGATGCGGTCCAGTGGTCGCTGCTCGAGCGATGCGGCTTCACCGCGGACCGCGAGGTCCTGCGCATGTGGCGCGCGCTCGACGGCGAGCTCGAGCCGCCTCGCTGGCCGTCGGGCGTCAGCGTGCGCGCGTACACGCCGACCGATGGCAAGCGTGTGCAGACCCTGCTCGACGAGTCCTACGCGGGCTGGGACCGCGACTACGTCGAGCTCACGCACACCGACTGGCTCGCCTTCATGACCGCGCACGACGACTTCGATCCCCAGATGTGGTTCCTCGCGGAGCGCGGCGGAGCGCTGGTCGCATGCGTGTTGCACTGGCGCGCGACGACGGGCGGGAACGGCTGGGTCAAGGATCTCGTCGTGCGCGAGAGCGAACGAGGACGCGGCCTCGGCAAGGCGCTGCTGCAGCACGGCTTCCACGCCTACCGCGACCGGGGCGCCGCGCGCGTCGGGCTCAAGGTCGACGCCGACAACCCGACCGGCGCGCCACAGCTCTACGAGCGTGTGGGCTTCGTCGTCGATCGCCGCTACACGATCTGGACGAAGACGCTCTGAAGACACTGTGACGACGACGCAGACCACCGTCTCGCTGCTGCGCTGGCTGCGCCGCCAGCTGCGCGAGCCGACCCCCGAGCGCGAGCGCCTCGAGGCCGCGATCGCCAACGACGACCCGGCCGAAGCACGCCGGCTGGTCGGCCTGATGTCGTTCAACGACGCTCAACGCCGTCACCTCGAGCAACTCCTGACGGAATGGGAGCACACGGCCTCGCACTAACCTGTGTGCCCAATCGTCGTCAGGGAAACGTAGTGAGGGGTCTTGCAGTACTCGTCGCGGCGCTCGCCGCGCTCGTCGTCACGGGCGCGTCCGCCGGAACGCCGGCACTGCCGGCGCAGAAGAAGGCGCTGCAGGCGGTCAACAAGGCGGCGAAGGCCGGCCGCATCGACCCGGCGACGGCGTCGCGCGCGCGCAGCGAGATCGGGCGCGCCGCGCGGCTCATTCGCGGCCTGCCGAACGGGCGGAGCAATCACGTCGCGGTCGCACTGTCGGAGCTCGCGGCGTTCGACGGGCGGTTGACGAAGCCGCGCGCAGTCGCGCTCGTCGGACAGCTCAAGGCGAACGACGACTGGTTCGCGCTGCACTGGGCGCCGTCCGACAGGACCGACATCACCGACGCCGACGGCGTCGTCTACCGCTACTTCGCAGGACGCTGCTTCGAGCTGCACCCGCTCGCCAACTTCGGCGCTCTGAACGCACGCATCGCTGCGGGCGATACCGAGGGAACCGTGCGCCTCGCCGACGCGCTGATCGCGCGCGGCGTGTTCCAGACCGGAGGCGGTGTCGGCTACGAGTACTACTTCGACTTCTCGGGAGGACGCGCGCCCTGGCTGTCGGGGATGGCGCAGGCAGTCGCAGCGCAGGCGTTCGCCCGCGCCGCGCTGATGATCCCCGAGCAGAGCAATGCGTACCTGCGTGCAGCGCGCGACGCGTACGACATCATCCCGCGTCACCTCTTGACGAGCGTGGCCGCCGGCCCGTGGATCCGCCTCTACGGTTTCCAGTCGCTCACCGTCCTGAACGCGCAGCTGCAGGCCGTCGTCTCGCTCACCGACTACGCGCAGTCAGCCGAGGACGCGAGCGCGACCGCGCTCGCCGCGCGCATGAAGGCCGCGGCCGCGGCGACGCTGCCCAGGTTCGATACCGGGTACTGGACCTACTACTCGCTCCCCCACGAGCCGTCGCCGCTCGATTACCAGCAGTACGTCGTCCAGCTGCTCGCGAAGCTCGCGCCGACCGACCCGCGCTTCGCCGCCGCGCGGACGCGCATCGCGGCGTACGCGAAGCAGCCGACCGCGTTCATGGTCGCGAACGGCGGGCTCGGGACGCTGCGGCTCTGGCTCTCGAAGCCGGCGTCCGTGCAGGTTCAGTCGGCCGCAGGCCCGACCCGCCGGTTGTCGACCTCGGGCGGCTGGGTCACCGTGGGCGTGAACGAGCCGACGCACGCGGGCGTCTATCCCGTTCGCGTCACGGCGACCGACTGGGCGGGCAACCGCTCGTCGTTCGACGCCCTGCCGATCGTCCGCGTGGCGGCGACCGGCTCACCGGCGAAGACCGCGCGCAAGGGCGCGGACGCCGAGACGACGCCCACGCCGTCGCTGGCCGTCGGAGCGGCGCTCGACGATCCGAGCCAGGCCGCGGCCGCACAGAAGCTCGGCCTGCGCGTGGTTCGCATGGGCGTCGCGTGGCCGGTCGGCTCGCCCACCCCCGACCCGAGCCTCGTGTCGGCCCTGCAGCGCGTGCCGGCCGGCGTCGGGCTGGTGGTGGAGCTGTACGCCTCGCCGCTGCCGATCGACGAAGCCGGACGCGAGGCGCTCGCCGAGTACGCCGCCTCGCTCGCCCAGCAGGTGCCCGGCCTGCGCAACCTGCTGCTGACGCCCGCGCCGACGCCGGCCGGCGCCTCCGCCTACGCCGTGTCGCTCGCAGCGGTGGCGGACGCCGTCCACGCCGTGAACTCGACGGTCGCGGTCGGGCCGCTCGTCGACGGGGCGGTGGCCCCGAAGGCGGTGGTCTCGGCGCTCGGCCGCGCCTTCAAGGCGGCCGGGCGGCAGGCGCCCTATGTCGACCTGATCGCGCTGCGCCCGGCACCCGCGCCCGCGACGACTGCGCAGTGGACGGAGGCGAACGTCCCGCAGCTCGAGGCCGCTGCGACGGCGTCGCTCGGAGGCGCAGCGCCCGTGCTGATCGACGGCCTGGCCGTCCCGACCACCGTCCCGGCGGCCGAGCTTCCGGCATACGGCGGCGGTCCGCCGCCGACGACGGGCGCGGTGTCGGCGACGACGCAGGGCTCGAGCTACGCGGCCGCGATCGCAGCGGCGGCGTGCTCGCCGAGCGTTGCGGGCGTGATCCTCGACCGGATCCAGGACAGCGCCACGGCGCCGGTCGCGCCGACGGGTCTCTACTACGCAGACGGGACGGCCAAGACGTCGGCTGCGGCTGTGGGCGCCGCGGCCGCTCCGGCGCAGCGCGGCACGACCGTCTGCCCCGGTCTCGCGACTGCCGCCGGCGCGAGCGCACTCACGTTCCCGCCCTCGCTCTCGCCGTCCGCGGCCGCAAGCTTCAAGCTCGCGTGCACGCGCGACTGCCTCTATCTCGCGACGCTCGACGGCCCCGACGGCAAGCCGGTCGCGGCCAAGCGCGGGGCGTTCGCCGGAGGCGCTGCGCCGGCGACGGTGACGCTGCCGAAGGTGAAGCTGGGCGCGGGCGCGCACACGCTCGACGTGCGGCTCAGCTCCCAGGTGAATCCGGGCACGATCACGCAGCTGACGAGCGGCCCGCTGCAGACGGGCTGAGCGCGCGCCCGCGTTCGAACGCAGCGCTCCACGCGTCCGCGCCGAGCGCCTCGCTGAGCTCGTCGATCGTCCGGTCGCGCCATTCGAGCTGGAAGTGTGCGAGCGACGAGCCCGTCTGCTCGCGCAGCGCTTCGGCCGCGCCCAGGTGCTCGGCGGCGCGAACGGGATCGAGCGACGCGGTCGCGGCGGCGAGCGCCAGGCGGCACTCGGCCGCGCCCTCCCCGTCGCCGACCTCTTCGAACAGCACGAACGCGCGCTCGAGCAGACCGCGTGCCGACTCCGCGTCACCGTCCCCGAGCGCAGCGAACCCGAGCACGTACACGGCCGTCGCGGTGCTCTGGGGGTCGCCGAGCTCCTCGAAGTGGCGTAGTCCTTCCTCGGCGAGCGTCGCCGCCCGCCCGTAGTCGCGCTCGCCGAGCGCGACGTAGCCGAGGTTCACGTTCGCGGCGGCGACGTCCCAGTCGTCGCCGAGCTCGGCGAACAGGCTCCGCGCCTCCTCGTAGAGCGGCCGCGCGCGCGCGTACTCACCCTCGTGCAGCAGCGACTCGGCGATGCTGCTCACCGACAACGCGACCCCACGCCGGTCGCCGAGCTCCTCGTACAGCGCTCGGCTCTGCTCGGCGAAGGCCCGTGCGATCTCGTAGTCGCCCTGGACGCCGGCGAGCACGGCCGCGCGGCGCAACGCCTCGGTGCGCACGTTTGGGTCGCCGCCCGATGTCTCGAGTGCGGCCGCCAGCCAGCGCCGGCCCTCGGTCGTGTGTCCCCTCAGCCACCAGAAGCGCGAGAGCGCGTTGACGAGCCTGAGCTCGAGATCGACCGCCCCGGCGTCGTGCAGCCACGCAAGCGCTGCGCGCAGGTTGTCGTGCTCGACCTCGAGCCGCTCGAGCTCGATCGCCCCGCCCGCCGCCTTCGCCGCGCGATCGGCCTGCTCGGCCAGCTCGAGAAAGCTCTCGGCGTGCCGCCGGCGCACGCGCTCCTCTTCGCCCGAAGCCTCCAGCAACTCGAGGGCGTACTCGCGAATCGTCGCCAGCATCCCGAAGCGCACGGCGCCACCGGCGCCTTGCCGCCGTCGGAGCAGACTCGAGTCGAGGAGCGTCGCGAGCGCTGCGAGCACGTCGAGGTCGTCGCCGCAGACGGTCTCGGCGGCGGTAAGCGTCCAGCCTCCGACGAAGACCGCGAGCCGTGCCAGCAGCAGCCGCTCGGATTCACCGAGGAACGCGTAGCTCCAGTCGAGCGTGCCGCGAAGCGTCTGCTGGCGCTCCGGGAGATCGATGTCGCCGCCGGTCAGCACCGGCAGCGCGCGCTCGAGCCGCGCCAGCAGCTCGCCCGGCGAGAGCAGCTTCATCCGCGGCGCTGCCAGCTCGAGCGCGAGCGGCAGCCCGTCGAGACGCGCGCAGATCTCGGAGACCGTCGCCGCCGTCGCTCCCTCGAGCCTGAAGGTCGGATCGACGCGCCGGACGCGGTCGACGAACAGCGCAACCGCGTCGCCCGGCTCCGACGGGCCGCCGGGGACGGCGAGCGGCGGGACCTCGTATTCGTGCTCGCCTCCGACGCGGAGCGGTATCCGGCTCGTCACGAGCACGCGGAGCCGCGGCGCCCGCACGAGCAGCGCCGAGACGAACGGCGCTGCTGCGAGCAACCCCTCGAAGTTGTCGAGCACGAGCAGCGCGTCGCTCTGCTCGAGCTCGCGTGCGAGGGTGGAGAGGACGTCTGCGGTCTCTTCCGCAAGCCCGAGTGTCGCCGCGATCGTCGGCCCGACGAGCGCCGGGTCGTCGAGCGGCGCGAGGTCGACGAAGAAGGCCCCGGCGGAAAGCTCGCCTGCGAGCTGGTGGGCGGCCTCAACCGCGAGCCTCGTCTTGCCGACGCCGCCGGGCCCGGTCAGCGTCAGGAGGCGGATGTCGGGCTCCCGGAGCAGCGAGGAGACGGCAGTGACGGCGAGGCGCCGGCCGAAGAGACGGCTGAGCGGCCTCGGGAGGCGCGACGTCGACGCAGCAGGCTCGATCCGCAGCGACGGGTCGTGCCGAAGGATCGCACGCTCGAGCTCGCGCAACCGCGGGCTCGGCTCGATCCCGAGCTCGTCCGTCAGCGCCCGCCGGGCGGACTGGAAGGCATCGAGGGCATCCGCCTGCCGGTCGCAGCGGTAGAGCGCGAGCATGCGCTGCGCGTGCAGACGCTCGCGGTACGGATTGGCGCGCACGAGCGCCTCCAGCTCCGCGACGAGCGCTTCGTCGCGTCCGAGCGCGAGCTCCGCGTCGAACCGAAGCTCGATCGCCTGCAGACGCAGCTCGCCGAGGCGCTCGCGCTCCGTCTCGTGGAAGGCGTCCGCCTCGAGCCCGGCGAGCGGCTCGCCGCGCCAGAGCTCCGTCGCCTGTCCGAGCTGCTCTGCGGCCCGCGCCGCCAGGCCGGCCTCGAGCGCGCTCCGTCCCTCGTCGACGAGCCGGGTGAAGTGGAGCAGGTCGAGCTCGTCCTCGCCGACGTCGATTCGATAGCCGGCACCGCTCGTGGCGATCCGGTCGGCGCCAAGCACCTTGCGCAGCCCGTGCACGTACACCTGCAATGCGTTCGCCGCCCGGGCCGGCGGCCGCTCGCCCCAGAGGCAGTCGATCGCGCGCTCGCGGGACACGAGCTCGTTCGCGTTCAGCAGCAGAAGCGCGAGCAGGCCGCGCTGCTTCGGCGATCCGAGCGGCAGCGTGCTCCCGTTCGCGCGCGCCTCGATCGGCCCCAGCAGGCGGAACTCGGTCGCCACCGGTCGAAACTACTCGCCCGGGGTCGCTCGTGCGAGCTGCTGCAACGTTCGCAACACGCGCGTAACGGAGCTGCCTGCAAGCTGTCTGGAAGACGTGGACGGCACACGCCCCGACGAGCGTCCCTACGGCCGGCGAGCCTTCCTCGCCCTGCTCGCCGGCGGCGTGACGTCGTTCCTCTGGGCGCCGGCGGCGAGCAGGACGCTGTCGCCGCTGACCTCGGCGTTCTCGCAGCTCGTCGGCGACGTGCTCCCGGTCGGCGGCTGGCGCATCTACACGATCTCTGGCTCGATGCCGGTCTTCGACCCGGCGACGTGGCGCCTCGAGATCACCGGCCTCGTGCGCCGACCGGTCAGCCTCGGCTACCACGACCTGCTTGCGCTGCCGCGCGCACACCAGGTGTCCACGTTCCACTGCGTGACCGGCTGGACGGTGAACGATGTGCGCTGGGCGGGAGTGCGCTTCGAGCACCTGCTCCGGCTCGTCGACCCGCTCCCGGAGGCGAAGGCGATCCGGTTCGTGTCGGCCGAGCATCCGTACGACGATTCGCTCACGATCCCGCAGGCGCTGCTGCCGGACGTCATGCTCGCGCTCGAGCTCGACGGCGCGCCGCTCTCGCGGCCGCACGGCGCGCCCGCGCGCGTCGTGATCCCGGAGATGTACGGCTACAAGGGCGTCAAGTGGCTGGAGCGGATGGAGCTCGTCGCGACGCAGCCCACCGGGTACTGGGAAGGGCTCGGCTACGACCAGAACGCCTGGGTCGGAAGGTCGAACGGCCGTGGCTGATCGCATCCGCCTGCCGCGCTTCACGCGCACCGAGCGCGCGGTGCACTGGGTGCACGCGACGGCGTTCCTGATCCTGCTCGCGAGCGGCCTCTGCCTCTACCTGCCGAGCCTCGCCGAGGTCGTCGGCCGTCGGCCGCTGCTGAAGGACGTCCACGTGTACACGGCGGTGGCGTGGGTGATTGCACTCGCGCTCGTCGTCGCGCTCGGCGACCGGCGGAGCTTGCGTGCGACCGTGCGCGAGATCGACCTCTTTGACGCCGACGACCGCAAGTGGCTCCGCGGCCGCCGTCCCGCGCCGCAGGGGCGCCTGAACGCGGGACAGAAGGTGAACGCGATCGTCACCGCCGCGTTCGCGGTTCTCTTCTCGGTGACGGGCTTCCTCCTCTGGTACGGGGAGCGCAACACGCGCTTCCGCTTCGCGCAGACGATCCTCATCCACGACTGGTTGATGTACGTCTCGTTCTTCCTGTTCCTCGGCCACCTCTACCTCGCCGTGATCCATCCCAAGACGCGTCATGCGCTGAACGGGATGACGCGCGGCTGGGTCGACCGCGAATGGGCGCAGCAGCATCATGCGAAGTGGGTCGCGTCGCTCGAGACGACGGCGAGCGAGCCGCCGCTAGCGAGCCCGGCGGCCCGACGAGCGGCGCACGACCTGTAGCCCCCACGCCTCACCGGAGGCGAAGAGCGCGTCGGCGTCGAGCTCGTCGGCCCAGCCAAGGAAGTGCCGCTCCGGCTCGGGCTCGGTCGACCCGTAGAGCGCCGCGCGCCCGGCATCGAGCTGACGGTCGAGATCGTCGCCGCGCTCGAGCGCCGCGAGGCGCTCTTCGACTGCCGAGCCTTCCGCGTACCCTTTGCTCACAGGGTGGAGGCTACTCCCCCGGTGCGGGCCGGTAGCTCAGTTGGTAGAGCAGGGGACTTTTAATCCCAAGGTCGCAGGTTCGATCCCTGCCCGGCCCATCACGAACAGCCTGCAGAGTGGGACGTTCGACGCGCACGCGGTTACGCCGACTCCCGTCTCCTGTTGCTACCCAGTGCACCGGGCTGCGGGGCTTGACTGGCTCGCACACGGCGTCCTCACCTGCGGCGGCTGCCACCCTGATCCAGCCAGAAAGCCTGCGCCAACTTGATGAAGGGGTAACGCGCCAGTGACCCAGTACTGCCAGCGAGGCCGACCTGACAGAAACCGCATGAGCCGACGCTGACTGACCGGCTCCGATCAGACGTCCGCGCCCGCTCGTACCGGCCCCAGGGAAACTACGCATTGGCCAACGGTCGCTGCAGTTCGGTAGTGGCAGGCAAGGAGATGCGTCGAGCCGCTGAGGCGGCCTGCTGCTCCCGAGGACCGATTCCGGTGGCAAGTGCGATGCGGTCGATGCGTTGTCTCGCGTCCGTCGTTGTCTTGAGGGTTTCTTCGCTGAGCGAGCCTCAGTGAAGTCTGTTCGCGGCGGATCGCTGCGACGTGATGAAATCGACACGATCGGCCGCAAATACGGGATGCGGGTCATCGAGCAACCCCGACCTAGTCTCGCTGCGACGCTGTGGCCGAGAACTGGCGTCGACCAGCGGTGATGCCCGGCTCTTGCTTGAACGGTCGTCTGAGCCTGCTCAACGACTTTCCCGCAGCGAAATCAGTGAATCGTCCGATCTCTTGCGGGCCGCCACCGGAGACGATGGAGGCGTTCGAGGAGGCGATGCGATGTTGAGCTGCGCGCGAGGTTTCCGGTCAGCGATCTTCGTGGTCGCGGTGGTTTCGGTTGCGGTCGTCCCGGCGGCTGGAGCACGTGTCTCCGGACTGACGCTGAGGCCGTGCCTGGCGCAAGGGATCACGGCTCGCTGCGGGATGTTCGTCGTCCCGGAGAACCGGACGAAGCCGAACGGTCGGAAGATCGGCCTGCACGTCGTCGTGCTGCCCGCGTTGATGAAGCCGGCCGCGAAGGATGCGGTCACGTACTTGGCGGGCGGCCCTGGAAGCGCGGCGACCTCGGAGACTGCCAGTCTGTGGGAGGCCTGGCCGGGTTTGAATCTGCATCACGACATCGTGCTGGTCGACCAGCGCGGCACCGGGAAGTCGAACGCCTACTCCTGTTCAAACCCGAAGACGCCGGACATGTCGAGGGCGCAGCTCCGCGCCTGGACGCTCGCCTGTGTAAAGGCGTTCGGCGGCGACATCCGACAGTACGGGACGCGGATGGCTGCCGACGACCTTGATGCGATACGGGCGGCGCTCGGCTATCGCCAGCTCGACGTTGCCGGCGGCTCCTACGGCGCCACGGCGGCACAGGTGTACCTGAAGCTGCATCCTTCATCCGTACGCACGCTGACGCTCTTCGGCGCGACCGCGCTCGACGTTCCGTTGTTCGGGCGCTGGGCCGTCAACGCGCAGCGCACGCTCGACCAGTGGGCAAAGTTCTGCGACTCACTGCCGGCCTGCCACAAGGCGTTCCCGGGTTGGAAGCGCCAGTTCGGCGAGCTCGTCAAGGCCTGGGACGCCCACCCGGCGCAGATCCGCAAGGGCGTCACTATGACCGGCGTTCAGCTCGCCGCCGTCGTGCACAGCATGCTGGTCGACGCCCGCAAAGCGCCCTCGATCCCGCTGCTCGTCAGCCGCGCCGCCAACGGCGAGTACAGGCCGCTCAACGAGGCAGGCAGCGGCGACCTCAGCTTCAGCCCCCAGATCATGTACTGGTCGATCTGGTGCAACGAGCCCTGGACCGGGCTGAACGTACACGGCCCTTGGGGCACCGAGTTTGACAGCTACGCGACGACCTTCATCAACACATTCCGACGAGGCTGCACGTTCATGCCCAAACGCGCGGAGCCGCGCTCGCTATGGACGTTCCCCTCCTCCACACGCGTACCAGTCCTGGTCTTCGAGGGAGGCGCCGACCCCCAAGACCCGATCACCAACCTCCCACGCCTCAAGCGCAACTTCCCCGACAGCCGTGCCGTCATCCTCCCCCACATCGGCCACGCATTCGGCATCGGCGGCTGCGTCGACTCGATCATGACGAACTTCGTCGCGCGCGACACCACCAAAGGCCTCCTCACAACGCAGTGCAACAGCCACATCGTCGTACCACCGTTCCAACTCAACGACTAAAGCCAACAGGAGGCTCGGAATGAGACGGGCTTTGAGGCATGACAGCGGCGGCACACGAGCGAGCCGGAGCGCAAGACCGTTGCTCGGCCTTCGACGGCAGCCGGGCCGGCTCGTGCTCGCGGCGATGCGTCTGCCACGCCGGCTCTATCACCGCGGCTTCGGCGGGCTTCTCGGCCAAACCTTTCTTCTGATCACCCACCAGGGCCGCAAGAGCGGCAAGCGCCGTGAGACGGTCGCGATGGCGGTGACCTTCGACCCGGAGACACGGGAGACGGTCGTCTGCTCCGCCTGGGGCCCAGATACCGAGTGGATCCGCAACCTCCGCGTCCACGCGGCACTCCGGATCCAGACCGGACGCGAGTCCTTCATCCCGGAGCAACGCTTCCTCTCCGAGGACGAAGCCGTCGCTGTCGCGCTCGAGTTCCGCCACCGTCATCCCGGGCGGCTGCGCCTGCTCGCGACGATTCTCGGCTGGGGTGAGCTCAGCACCGAGGCCGCCGTGCGCGAGTTCGTTCGCAACAGACCGTTCGTGTCGTTCCGCCCGGCGCACGACGGCAGACAGGTTGATCACAGCTATCCGTAGTGGGTGAGCCATGTCCGACATTCACGCCCACCAACGCCCCCAATTGACACCCCCTCCGAACCTCGTGCACGCCGGTCGACGGTTGCGGGACGCGTCCGCAAACGCGCGGCTGTGGCAACGGTTCCTGTTCGTCGCAGCGATCGGGGCTGTGAGCGGCTTCTGCATCGGCGTTGCAGTGCCCCGCGGCCCGGTCACCTCCGGCCAGGCGCTTGTGCTCCTGATCGTCGGAATCGCGGTCGGCTTTGCCTCTGGGCTCGTCTTGCGGGCGCGCTGGGCGATGCTTCTCGCTCCGACTGTCCATATCGCGTGTTTCGAGCTGGCGCGGGTCGGTGCGTCCGGCCCGACTGTCGACGGGATCAGCCTCGACGGAATCTTCGGCCCTCTCGCGTTCCTCGTCGGCCGCGGCTTCTACGGGATCGTGGGGGTGCTGCCGATGGTCGTCGCCGCCGACTACGGCGCCGCGGTCGCCCGCCGTTCGCAGATGAAGCGGCGCCGTCGCCTCCCCACTCGGATCGGCTTGTACTTCCGCCGAGTTGTGACCGCGCTCGCGGCGCTGGCGGTGCTCGGGGTCGCGTACCTGCTCGCGACCCCGGCGAGTGTGCCGCCGATCCGCGACGCGAGCGGCCGGATCGTCCCCGGCAGCATCGCCTCGCTGGAGAAGGTACGGATCAACGGGTCCGATCAGTGGATCGAGATACGCGCCTGGAGCCCCGACAAGCCGGTGCTGCTCAGCATCCCCGGCGGCCCCGGACAGAGCGACCTCGCCCTGTCGCGGCCTACGCTCGGGACGCTCGCAAGGGACTTCGTCGTCGTCTCGTGGGACCAGCGCGGGATCGGCAAGTCGTACGCGTCCTTCGACCCGAAGAAGCTGACTACGAGGCAGGCAGTCGCGGACACGATCGCGCTCACCAACTACCTCCGCAAACGCTTCGACGAACGCAAGATCTACCTCTTCGGCGAGTCGGGCGGCAGCATCATCGGCATCCTCGCCATTCAGCAGCACCCCGAGCTGTACCACGCGTGGATCGGCAGCGGCCAGATGGTCGACCCGCGCGAAACCGACCTGCGCATCTACCACGACCTGCTCGCCTACGCCGCCGTACACCACGACAGCGGCCTCGCGAACACGCTTCGCGGATACGGCCCGCCCCCCTACACGACCGTCTACGGCTACGGCTACGTGATGAGCCAGTACGACAAACTTGCCGGTGATTACACCGAACCGAAGGCCTACACCGACGCGCTCGAGAAGGCCGGCGTCGGCCCGTTCGGCCTACTCGGCAGCGAGTACACGCTGCCGGACAAGATGAACGTGCTCCGCGGCCTGGTCGACGTCTTCTCGGTCGTATACCCGCAATGGCAAACGATCGACTTCCGGCGAACCGCCGACAAGCTCCGAGTACCGGTCTACATCTTCACCGGCAAGCACGAACTCGCCGCACGCCGCGACCTCGCCCTCGCCTGGTTCAAGCGGCTAGAGGCGCCAATCAAGCGCCTCTACGACTACTCGGACACGGGGCACGCAACCGCGTTCGAACAGTTCCAAGACCTACACCGGATCATGGTCAAGACGGTGGTTCCTGCCACCTACAGAAATTGAGCGCGATCCCAAGGGGCTTCGAGGCAAAGTAGGGATCAAGTGGGCCTCCTCGCCGTTCGACGTCGAGCAACTCCCGCAACGTGATGAACGTCAATCGCACTCGCGCACCTGAACGAGTTCCCCGACTACTACACGCGCCTCAGGCCGATCGAAAAAGAAGCGAGACGCGAACTGCGCCGAACGACCCCCAATGTCCCACGAAGGTCTGCATCGTCGGCGCCTTCGCGAAGCTCGGGCAGACATGGTGCAGCATGCGCTCGATCGCGACTACGAAGTCGTTGGCGTCTGCCGCGAAGAAAAGTCAGCCACTGCCGGGGGGATGGCACCAGGGTCGCCGCATGCGCAAGACGCGACGATCTGTCAGCCGCTGAGCGAGTCGTGCAGCTCGTACCAGGCTTCACGGCTCGGCGGGTCGACGTTCGCGTCGGGATCCTCGGCGGCCGCCGCGATCATTGGCTCGATGATCGGAGTCAGTCGTTCACCGATGAACTTCTCGCCGTGCTCGCGCGTCTCCCAGACGTCGAAGATGCGGAAAACGCCGGCGTCGAGGTCGAAACCAGCCGTGTGGATCAGGAGCCCCTCGGGGGCGCCTTGAAGGTTGAGCGCGTCGTTGACCGCGTCGTAGTTGGTGGTGCTCGTGTCGCCGTCCTTGATCTTGAACTCCTGAACGTATGCGATCGCCATTACGGCTCCCTCCTGGTCGGATCGCCTGCGATGTTATGCGAGTTGGGCGCGTGCGGCCGGCGCCTGGGAATTGCGCGGATGCGCGAGTGTTCGGTCAAGAGGACGGCGCGTGGATCGCCGGCGAAGGGTTTGACGTCGACGTAGACATGGGTGGTCGTGAGGTGGCAGTAGCATCCGACACAGATCGGGGTGAGCGCGACGCCCACTCGGTGAAGAAGCTGGCCCAGGCGGTTCGGAACTGGAGAGGCTGACTCGGTATGGAGGATGCCGGTGTCTGCAGCGGTCTCACGTCCTCCGGGTAACGACGCTGCAGGAGCTGCTCGACACGGCAGTTCTACTGCGAGCGCTCTCCGCAGACCGATGCGGTGCCGCGGCTCACGGGCGCGGCCTCCGTCGCAAGCACTCGTGCGATGTCGAGTGTCGACAGTACGCCGATTGGGAGAGGCGACGACTCGTCTGCCACGACGATGAGGTGCGACGTCGAGTGCTCACGCATCAACGACGCCGCCTGAAGCAGAGAGTCGCCTGGCGTTACGGTGACGACCGGCGATGCGGCGACGGCCCCGGCCGGGGCGTGACTCTCGATCGCGCCCACCAGGTCGAGGTCCGAGAGGACACCCCACGGCAGCAGAAGGTCCTCGTTGCCGAAGACCACGATTGCGTGGACGCGGTGCGTCGCCATCATCTGCGCCACCACGCGCAAAGGCGTTACCGGCAGGCACGTAAGGATTCCCGGCGTCATCGCCTCAGCGACGGTGCCGGTCGTGAGCGTGGCGGAGTTGACGGTCATGGCGAACCTCCTACTGGTAGATCGATCTCTACTTCGATCGCTCCGCTCCGATCGGCCGGCGGTTCGATCTCGAGTCCGCCGTACCTGGCGAGGAATGGAGCGAGATAGCGGCCGACGATCTTGCTCGGCGGCCACCAGAGGGCATCGCCGGCAACGGTGCTGCGGGTGCCCTCGGCTCCATGCGGCTCGTTGCGCAGGTATCGCGGTGCCGAGCCGGTGAGAAGAAGACCGCGGAGCACCGGCTGGAACCGGTGCGGATGGACACGTGCCCCCGCCAGCCCGGCGATCACCTCCGCGACGGCATCTGCCTGTTGGGCGGCAATTCCGCCCTGCTTGATCGGGAACTGTGTGATATCGCCCGCGGCGAAGACGTTCGTGAAGCCCGAGACACGGCCGCTCAGGTCGGTGGCGATGAAGCCGTCCGAGTCCTGCGGCATCCCGAGGATCCGCTGTCCCTCGAGGCGCGGAAGCGCGACCACGCGCTCGGCGAGAAGCGTCGCGTCGGGGTCGAGCTCGAGTCTTCCTGCCTGGTAGCGGGTCGCGTGACAGCCGGTTCGGAGAGCAACGCCGTGGCTGCTCAGCAGTTCGCGAGCGGCTTCGCTTGCTGCGGCCCCGAAGAGGGCGAGGGGGGCGGGTTCCGGGGTGACCAATGTGAGCTCGACCTGCTCGTGGCGCCGGTCGAGATGAGTCGCCGTGAGCAGCGCGAGCTCGTAGAGGGGAAGCGGCCAGATGCCCGGGGCGGGGACGACGAAGGCGATCGAGCCGATGCTCCCGCTCTCGGCCTCGACGAGCAGTCGGCGATACGCGTCGGTGTCGGCCGGCCCGCGAAAGGTGAGCGCGCCTGCAAGCGCAGGCCGCGGCAGAGCGCCGCACGCGATGACGAGCGCGTCATAGCCGATCTCCATCGCGTGGCTCGTGCGGGCCAGGTTGGCGTCGGCATCGACCGAGGCGAGTTGGGCGAGCGTGAACCCGGCGGCTGCTGCCTCGGCGATCCCCGCGAGCTCGAAATGATGGGCGCTGCCGGCGTCGAACGGCTCCGCCACCGCGAGCGGTCGATACCAGAACGCGGGCTCAGCGGCGAGGAGCTCGAGGTCGACCAGGTCGCCGGCGAGGGCGCGCAGCGCGAGCAGCGTCTCCAGGCCGGCCACGCCGCCCCCGGCGACGAGAACGCGGAGACCGTCGAAGCTCTTCGGACGATGCGTGTTCGCCATCGACTCGAGTCTTCCCCCTCGGCGTGCGTCGCGCAATCCGCGAGCGGTCGCATTCGTCTGCGGCAAACCCACATCGCAGCGAGTCACGACCGCAACGAACATCGAGTTCGCCGCGCAGAGCGTCGCGCGGGCTCGGACGCAGTAGCTTCGAGCGGCCCCAGTCGGTGTGCTCGCCGATGCCACTGCGGTGTCCTCGTGCGAGCCTCCTCGAGCAAGGTGAGCAAGTGTCGAAGGAGGTGCAGAGTGTTCACCTACATCGGACTGATCCAGCTGACGCCCGAGGGGCGAACAGCTCACCACGGCTGGTAGATACCGCTGTTTGCCTTTCGCATCGCGCTGACGTAGCCGGCGCGCTCGTAGGCTGCTTCGTCCTGATCGGAGGGCACGGCGAGCAGCCCGCGCACATCGTCGACGGCGGAAAACCCCTTGCGGGCCATCCACTCCGACAGCCCGTCGATGAGCACGGTCGCGTGCTCCGGGCCGTGCCGGAGGAGCGCCGAGGTCGTCATCACGACATCGGCGCCGGCGAGGAGGTACTTGGCGACGTCTGCCGAGGTCTCGACACCCGTCGTCGCGGCGAGCGAGGCGTGTACGCGTCCATGGAGAAGTGCGATCCACGTGCGTGGCAGCCTCGCCTCCGCCTGGCTGGAAAGCCCGACCTGGGCCTCGACGGCGAGTTTGTCCGGATCGATGTCGGGCTGCAGAAACCGGTTGAAGAGCACCAGCGCGTCGGCGCCCGCCTCGTCCAGCCGGAGCGCGAGCTCGCCGGTGGAGCTGAAGTACGGGCTGAGCTTGACCGCGACCGGCACGCTGACCGCATCCTTGACGCGTGAGAGGACGTCGATGTGCCGCTGCTCGACGTCGCGGCCCGAGATGCGTGGATCGCCGGGGAGGTAGTAGATGTTCAGCTCGATCGCCGCCGCGCCGGCGTCCTGCATCGCGCGGGCGTAGTCGGTCCAGCCGCCGCGTGTGACTCCGTTCAGGCTGGCGATTACAGGAAGCTCGACGGCCGCGGCGGCTCGCTCGAGCAGGCTCAGGTAGCGGCGCGGGCCGGCTTCGTCTTCGGCGGCGGCGGGGAAGTAGGAGAGCGACTCGGCGAAGCTCTCGGTGCCGGCGTCGACCAGCCGCGCGTTCTCTGCCGCCTCGCGGCGAAGCTGCTCCTCGAAGAGCGAAAAGAGGACGACCGCGCCCACGCCGGCCTCGGCCACTCGCCGCACTCCGTCCAGCGTCTGCGAGAGCGGCGACGCCGACGCGACAAGGGGATTGCGCAGCGCGAGCCCCATGTAGCTCGTCGCGAGGTTCATCCGCGGTCTTGCCGGGCGTCGGCGGCGAAGTGCGGCGCACCGCGCGTCGCCATCTCCTCGTACACGTCCCAGCGCTGGTCGACAGCCTGCTCGGCGAGGCCGTGCAACCGTTCGGCCTCGGCCGGGTCGCTGTTCGTCAGTGTGCGGTAGCGCAGCTCGCGGTTGGTGTAGTCGGCGAGCGGGATCCGTGGCCGCGGCGAGTCGAGCAGGAACGGATTGCCACCGGTCGCGCGGAGCATCGGGTCGTACCGGATCAGCGGCCAGTAGCCGCTGGCGACGGCGCGGTACTGCTGGTCGAGCCCGTCCCGCATCTCCATTCCGTGCGCGATGCAGTGGCTGTAGGCGAGCACGAGCGAAGGACCGTCATAGGCCTCCGCTTCGCGAAGTGCGCTGAGGGTCTGCTGCGGGTCGGCGCCCATCGCCACCCGGGCGACGTAGACCGAGCCGTAGGCGATTGCCTGTAGGGCGAGGTCCTTCTTGGGCACGGTCTTGCCGGCCGCGGCGAACTTGGCGACGGCGCCGAGCGGCGTCGACTTGGACATCTGCCCGCCCGTATTGGAGTAGACCTCGGTGTCGAGCACGAGCACGTTGACGTTGCGGCCGCTGGCGAGGACGTGGTCGAGCCCTGCCGAGCCGATGTCATAGGCCCAACCGTCGCCGCCGACGATCCAGACGCTCCGCCGGACGAGGTGGTCGACCACGCTCTGCAGGTCGGCGACCGTCGGCCCGTCGAGCTTGTCGAGCCTCCGCCGGAGCTCGTTCACTCTTTCGCGCTGAGTCCGTAGCTCCGATTCACGCAGCTGCGGCGCCGCCAAGATCTCGTCCACCAGTTCGGGGCCGATCTGCTCGCGGAGCTCCCCGACGCGGCGGCGGGCCAGCTCGGTGTGCCGGTCGGCGGCGAGCCGGAAGCCGAGCCCGAACTCGGCGTTGTCCTCGAAGAGCGAGTTCGACCAGGCCGGACCGCGCCCATCGGCATCGGTCGTCCAGGGTGTCGTGGGGAGATTCCCGCCGTAGATCGAAGAGCAGCCCGTTGCGTTGGCGACCATCAGCCGGTCGCCGAAGAGCTGCGAGAGGAGCTTCAGGTACGGGGTCTCGCCGCAGCCTGCGCACGCACCCGAGAACTCGAACAGCGGTTCCAGGAACTGGGTGCCGCGCACGGTGCCGAAGTCGACCCGCGACCGGTCGCTCTCGGGCAGTGTCTCGAAGAACGCGATGTTCTCCCGCTCGGTCGCGACCAGCGGCTCGCGCGCCGCGAGGTTGATCGCCTTGCGGCCCGCGCTGCCAGGCGCAACGACCGGGCAGGCCTGAACGCACAGCTCGCAGCCGGTGCAGTCCTCGACATAGACCTGCAGCGTGTACCGGGTGTCGGGCAGGCCGACAGCATCGAGCGGCGCCGATCGAAACCCGTCCGGGGCGCCCTTCAGGTTGGCCTGGTCGTAGTACCTGGAGCGAATCACGCTGTGCGGGCAGACGAAGCTGCAGTTGCCGCACTGGATGCAGATGTCGGAGTCCCAGACGGCGACGAGCTCCGAGATGTTGCGCTTCTCGTAGGCCGCGGTGCCGCTCGGATACGTGCCGTCCACCGGCAGCGCGCTGACCGGCAGGTCGTCGCCCCGTCCGGCGAGCATCTGGGCGGTGACGGTACGAACAAACTCCGACGCATATGCAGGGACGACCGCCGGCGGTTCGCGAGTGGCCGTTGCCCGGTCGGGCACCTCGACCCGGTGAAGGCCGTCAAGCGCGCTGTCAACGGCTGCCTGGTTGCGTTCGACTACCTCGGCGCCGCGGCGGCCGTAGGTCTTGGTGACTGCTGTTTTGATCCGCTCGATCGCCTGCTCCCGTGGCATGACCCCGGAGAGGGCGAAGAAGCAGGTCTGGAGCACGATGTTGGTCCGGCCGGCGAGCCCCACTTCGCGGGCGATCCGGCCGGCATCGATCGTGTAGACGTCGATGTGCTTGGCGAGGATCTGCTCCTGCGTGGGGCGTGAGAGCGCTTCCCAAACCTCGTCGGCCGGTCGCGGGCAGTTGAGCAGCAACGTCGCGCCGTCCGCCGCGGCGCCGAGCACGTCGACCCGGTCGAGCAACGCGAATTGATGACAGCCGATGAACGAGGCCTGCCGTACCAGATACGGAGCGTGGATCGGCTGCGGGCCGAAGCGGAGATGCGAGACGGTCTGCGAGCCCGACTTCTTCGAGTCGTAGACGAAATAGCCCTGAGCATGCAGCCCTTCGTCGCCGAGGATCTTGATCGTGTTCTTGTTCGCCCCGACCGTCCCGTCGGAGCCGAGACCGAAGAAGATCGCGCGCACCGTCTCCGGCGGCTCGATGTCGACCGTGGCGTCGCAATCGAGGCTCGTCCCGGAGACGTCGTCGGTTATGCCGATCGTGAATCGGCGCCGCGGCCGCTCTCCAGTCAGTTCGGCGAACACGCCTGCGACCATCCCGGGCGTGAACTCCTTTGAGGAGAGGCCGTAGCGGCCTGCGACGATTCGTGGCATCACCGCCCGCTCGCCGTCGCTGAACGACTCGGTGAGCGCTGCGACCGTGTCGAGGAAGAGCGGCTCGCCGACCGAGCCAGGCTCCTTCGTCCGGTCGAGGACGGCGACGTGGCGCACGGTCGGCGGCAGCGCGTCGGCGAGAGCCTGCGCGGGGAACGGCCGGTAGAGGCGGACCTGCACGACGCCGACGCGCTCGCCGCGGGCGTTCAGCCATGCGACCGTCTCCTTCACCGTCTCGCCACCGGATCCCATCACCACGAGGACTCGTTCGGCCTCCGGGTGCCCCGTGTAGTCGACGATTCGGTAGCGGCGACCCGTGCGCTGTGCGAGACGTGCCATCGTCTCCTCGACGACGCCCGGGACACGGGCGTAGAAGGGGTTGACGGTCTCGCGTGCCTGGAAGTAGACATCCGGGTTCTGCGCCGTGCCACGGATGAACGGCCGTTCCGGCGAGAGCGCCCGGCTGCGATGTGCCTGGACGAGCTCCTCGGGCACGAGAGCGCGCAGGTCGTCGTCCGAGAGCAGTTCAATCGTGTTCAGCTCGTGCGAGGTTCGGAACCCGTCGAAGAAGTGCACGAACGGAACCCGCGTCCGGAGCGTTGCGGCCTGTGCGACGAGCGCCAGGTCGTGAGCCTCCTGTACAGACGCCGAGGCGAGCAGCGCGAAGCCGGTTTGGCGGACCGCCATCACGTCGGAGTGGTCGCCGAAGATCGACAGGCCCTGCGCCGCGAGCGAACGGGCAGCGACGTGAAGCACGGCCGGCGTCAACTCGCCGGCGATCTTGTACATGTTCGGGATCATCAGCAGCAGGCCCTGGGAGGCCGTGAACGTCGTCGCCAGCGCGCCGCTCTGAAGCGCGCCGTGGAGCGCGCCGGCGGCCCCGCCTTCGCTCTGCATCTCGACCACCGCCGGCACGGTGCCCCAGACGTTCGTCCGACCGTGACTCGCCCACTCGTCCGCAAGCTCGGCCATCGGTGAGGACGGCGTGATCGGATAGATGCAGCAGACTTCGTTCAGCCGGAAGGCGACCGAGGCGGCAGCTTCGTTGCCGTCGACCGTCGCGCGCATCAGCGACCGGGCTCCGGGATCATCTCGATCGCGTGCACCGGGCACTGCTCGAAACAGACGCCACAGCCCGTACACCGGTCGTAGTCGAAACGGTAGCGGTGCCCCTCACCGAGCTTGATCACCGCGTCCTCCGGGCACGCGCCCAGGCACCCGTCGCACTCGAAGCAGTTGCCGCAGGAGAGGCACCGGCCGGCCTCGTAGACAGCCTCCTCGGCGGAAAGGCCGCCGACCACCTCGGCGAAGTCCGCGACGCGCTCCTCGACCGGACGTTCGGGCTGCTGCCTGCGCGGATTGTCGCCGAAGTACCAGAGGTGCAGCTTGTCGAAGCTCGCCGGCTCGTGCTTGGGCGCACCCACCGCACGGGCGTTACGCAGCCACGCGTCGATGTGGCGGGCCGCCTTCTTGCCGTGGCCCACGCCGACCGTCACGGTCTGGTCGCTCGGCACCATGTCCCCGCCCGCGAACAGACCGGGGCTCCCGGTCTGAAGCGAGGTCGACACCTGCACGGTGCCGTCGGGTGCGATCTCCACTCCCGGCACCCGGCGCAGGAAGGCGGTGTCGGACTCCTGGCCGAGCGCCAGGATGACCGTGTCCGCGGCGAGCGTCTCGTACCGGCCGGTCGGCTGCGGATAACCGGACTCGTCGAGGTCCATCACCTCGACCTCGAGCTCAGGACCGTCGAAGGTCGCGATCGTGCGCAGCCAGTGGATCCGCACCCCCTCCCGCTCGGCATCCTCGGCTTCGTCGAGGTGGGCGGGCATCTGCTCTCGCGTGCGCCGGTAGACGATCATCGCCTCGTCGGCGCCCATCCGGCGGGCCACCCGCGCGGCGTCCATTGCGGTGTTGCCCCCACCGTAGACCGCCACGCGCCGGCCGATCACCGGCTGCTCGCCGGAGGCGACGCTGCGCAGGAACGACACTGCATCGACGATCCGGCCTGCATCACGGGCCGGGATGTCGACCCGTTTCGAGAGATGCGCTCCGACCGCGACGAACACCGCGTCGAACGCACCCTCCTCGCGCTCGACGACCAGGTCCTCGACCTTGTGCCGGCGCGTCACGCGCACGCCCATTGCGGCGATCCGGTCGAGCTCCCCGGTGAGCACGTCTCGGGGAAGCCGGTAGGACGGGATGCCGTACCGCATCATCCCGCCTGTCTGCTCGCCGGAATCGCGGATCTCCACGTCGTGACCGAGCCGGGCGAGGTGGTAGGCGGCCGACAGGCCACACGGTCCCGCGCCGATCACGAGCACGCGCCGGCCGCTTCGGATCGGGGGAGGATCGAATTGCCATCCCCGCTCCAGTGCGAGGTCGCCGAGGAACCGCTCGACCGAGTGAATCGAGACGGCGGAGTCGAGATCGGCACGGTTGCAGACGCTCTCGCACGGGTGGTAGCAGACGCGTCCGTGGATCGCGGGGAAGGGGTTGTCGGCGACCAGCTGGCGCCAGGCCTGCTCGTGCCGGCCCGACTTGGTGTGCGACAGCCAGGCCTGGATGTTCTCACCTGCCGGGCAGCCGGCATTGCACGGTGGCAGCAGGTCGACGTAGACGGGCCGGTGTTCACGGACCGGTCCAGTGTGGCCATGACCGTGCAGCAGGTCCGGCAGCGGCGTTACGTCACGCATCGCGTCCGGTCAGTCCTTTTTCTGCTGCCGGAGGCCGTACTTCGCGACGACCCATGTGCCGAAGAACGCGAACACCGTGACGAAGATCGCGGTCGGGATGGTCGAGCTGCTCCCGTCGTTGCCGTTGAACCGCGCGTCTGGCCCCCAGATTGCGGTGACGAAGACGGCGACCCACATGGCTGTTATGCCGAGCGACGGCCACATCTCGGGAACGCGCCATAGCGATGACCACCGTGACGGCTCGCGAACGACTCGCGACGGCTCGTGCGACAGAGTCGACATCGTCTACACCCCCTTTCCAAGACTGAGTCTCCACTGAGACGGTTCCGGAGTCATCAGGGTTTCGCCCTGATCGCAATCGGTAAATCCTCGCGTTCACGCGGCGTGCTGCCGCCGTCCCGGCCTCACTTCTTCTGCGGCCGGGGCGCCGTTGATCCGGAACGGCACGGTGACGATGTTCGACGCGACCCCGACGGGCTCAAGATCCTCGGCGTCAACACGCCCGTCGTGGCTCAGATCGGAGACCACGTTCGGCGGGCGGGTGCGTCCTAGACCCCGGCCGACGGGACCGCGCCGCCGACCTCTCGCGAACCGACCTACAACGCTTCACCTCGAGAGGCGCCATCCGTGGTCGTACGGACAACTACGGTCTCATCCCGGCCCATGCTGTCGTAATGTCACCGAATGGCGAGACGGCCGGTCCCGGGCGCGGTGATCGAGGGGGGACTGGTGCTGGCGTGCCTGGGGCTGCTCGTTCCGGCCGGGATCCTCGGCTGGGTCATTGGCCACTCGTCGAAGGGGAAGACGGAGACGGTCACCGTCACGTCGATGACGGGCGTCGCCGCGTCCGTTGATCCGCAGGTCGCGGCTGGGGCGCACCTGTTCGTCCAGTTTGCGTGCGTGCAGTGCCACGGGCTCCAAGGGAGGGGAGGCGTCTCACCCGACGTTCCGGCCCTCACGAACGTCGCCACGACGCTGACGCCGGCGCAGCTGCGCAAGATCATCGACCACGGGC
Organism: Gaiellaceae bacterium; assembly: GCA_035473635.1. Classification (GTDB taxonomy): domain Bacteria; phylum Actinomycetota; class Thermoleophilia; order Gaiellales; family Gaiellaceae; genus PALSA-600. The sequence goes on from DATIOD010000043.1 coordinate 99,363, forward strand.
TGGGCGAATCCGCCAATCCGACCAAGCCATACATGCCGGTTTGGGGTGAAGTGATCTCGCAGACACAGGTCAACTCCCTGATCTCGTACCTCCGGGCGGGTCTGCCTCAGGTCGCGACCGCCGATCCGCCTCAGGTGCCGACCGGGCAGGGCGCGTCCGTGGAGGGATCGGTGCTCTACGTTCGCGACGGGTGCATCAACTGCCACGGGCCGAACGGGCTCGGCGGGGTGCCTAACCCGCTGTCGCCAGACAAGACGATCCCGCCGCTCTCCGGGCAGGACTTCCGTCACCAATTCAATACCGACCAGAAGATCATTGACGTCATCCGCAGCGGGAGCGTGATCGGCAAGGCGCCGATCGTCAGCATGCCGCACTGGGGCGGGATCATCAAACCGTCCCAGCTCGAGGCGCTGGTCGCCTACTTGAAGACGCTCAAATAGTCAACCTCTTACGCCGCCCCCGGCCGGGGGCTCGGACGGGCGGCGCGCGGGTTGCCGCTACGCCGCTCGTCGCTGGTCGAATTGATCGAGGCTGGCGCGCAGCAGTACCGGGATCATGCGTTGCTCGGCCACCGCTTGGGCGAGCACGGCCGCGTCGCCGCGCTCGTACGCTCGCCGCCACAACTCGACGCGCTTCCTGACGAGCACCCGAGCTGCCGGCGTTTCCGCTCCTGGGCGTACCGGGGAGAGTGCCTTCATCGTTCCTCCTTCACCGTTCGGACCTGTCCAGGAGATCGACCCGGTGACCGCCACTCGCGATGACGCAGATGCGTCAGTTCTTCGTGCGCGCGGCTCTACGATTACGCGGTGCCGTTCACGCTCAGGAACATCAAGGAGGATCTGGAAGACATCGGCTCTCGATTCGACGGCGCGCCGGACCTGGAGTTCCGCGCGGCGACGAAGCCGCTCGAGCTCGAACGTTCCGCCCTGAGCTACCAGCGCGTCCCGCCCGGCTATCGCTTTCCGTACGGCCACACGCACACGGAGCAAGAGGAGGTCTACGTGGTGCTGCGCGGGAGCGGGCGGATGAAGCTGGACGACGAGATCGTCGAGCTCGTGCAATGGGACGCGGTGCGCGTCCCGCCCGGGACGTGGCGGGGCTACGAGGCCGGGCCGGACGGGCTCGAGATCCTGGTGATCGGCGCGCCCAATCTCGGCGACGATCCGCGCGGCGACGTCGACGGCCGGCGCGGCTGGTGGGCTGACGAGTAGGGCTACGAGCGTCGTCTACAGATGCTTCTTGAGCAGGCCGAAGACGCCGCGAACGACTTCCTTCTGGAGCTGCTGACCCTGCTTCGACTCCAGGAAGGTCCCGAGCGCGCCGGCGCCGCCGGCGATCGCGCCCGCCGCTTCCCGGTGCTTCGGCGCCGGCGCAGGCGGCGGCGCACCCGGTGCGGCCGCGGGCTGTTCGAGCCGGGCGGCGAGCAGCTCGCGGGCGCTCTGGCTGTCGACACGCGTCCCGTACTTCGCGTAGAGCGGTGACGCCTTGGCCTGCGCGTCGACATCGTCGGCTGGTCCGAGTTTCGACACGGGAGCGCGGAGCTTCGTGTGCACGACCGGCGTTGGCACACCGGTCTCGGAGAGGATCGTGACCGCGGCCTCACCGATCCCGAGCTGGGTCAACAGCTGCTGCAGGTCGTAGAACTCCGACTTCGGGAACGTCGACACCGTGGCCTTCAACGCCTTCGCGTCCTCGGGCGTGTACGCCCGCAACGCGTGCTGGATGCGGTTTCCGAGCTGGCCCAGCACGTCGCCCGCGACGTCCTTCGGCGTCTGCGTGACGAAGAAGACCCCGACTCCCTTCGAGCGGATCAGCCGCACCGTCTGCTCGATGGAATCGAGGAACGCCTTCGACGCGCCGTCGAAGAGGAGATGCGCCTCGTCGAAGAAGAACACGAGCTTCGGCTTGTCGAGATCCCCAACCTCGGGCAGCTGTTCGAAGAGCTCGGCGAGCAGCCACATCAGCGCCGTCGAGAACAGCTTCGGCTTGTCCTGGACGCCCGGCAGCTCGAGGCACGAGATGACGCCGCGTCCGTCCGGCGCCGCTCGGAGCAGGTCGGCGACGTCGAACTGCGGCTCGCCGAACAACTCGTTGCCGCCGCCGTCTTCGAGCGTGACCAGTGCACGCAGGAGCACGCCGACCGTCTGCGACGAGAGCCCCCCGATCCCGGCCAGCTCCGCCTTGCCCTCGTCGGAGGACAGGTAGGTGAGGAGCGCGCGCAGGTCGGCAAGGTCGAGCAGCGGCAGGTGCTTCTCGTCGGCGTAGCGGAACACCAGCCCGAGCGACTGTTCCTGCGTCTCGTTCGCCTCGAGCACCTTCGCGAGCAGCTGAGGCCCGAAATCGGAGACCGTCGCGCGGACCGGCACGCCGGCGCCGATGCCGCCGAGCGCCAGATACTCGACGGGGAACGCGGCCGGCGCGAATGGCACGCCCAGCTCCGCGTCGCGCTTCGCCGCCGGCCCGTCCGCGGCGCCCGCCACCGCGAGCCCGGACAGGTCGCCCTTCATGTCCGCGACGAAGACCGAGACGCCGGCCGTGGAGAGCTGCTCGGCGAGGCCGCGCAGCGTCGTCGTCTTCCCGGTTCCCGTCGCACCCGCAACCAGGCCGTGCCGGTTCATCATCGACAGCGGCACCTGCACCACCGCCTCCGCCACCACCGCGCCGTCGTGCACGCCGCGGCCGAGGTCGATGGCCGGCCCGGCGACCGTGTACGCCGTGCGAATAGCGGCTCCGAAATCGGTCGCCGTCTGCGTCATCCGTGATGAACCGCCGTGGTGTTGCCCTGGCGGTCGACGACGATCACGATCCGCTGCTCGGGCAGCCCGTGCTCGTCGACGTGGCGGCCGGCGGTGGCGCGGACGTGATCTTCCCCGGCGTCCGGATAGCCCTCGTCGACGTAGACGACCACGATCAAGGGCTCCGAGCCGTCGTCGTAGTGCACGGCGTACGAGCCACCCTGGACGTCCACTCCCGGGGGTGCCTCGGGCATCGGGACGACACGTTTGATGTTCTGGATCGGCATCGTCCCCGGAGTGAAGCAGGTCGCGCGGTGGCGCGCCTCTAGAGACCGATCACGAGCCCGACGACGAGGCCGGCCGCCATCGTGCCGGCGCCCAGCGTGAGGTTGCGAAAGACCATTCGCTGAGCCGGGAGCCTCGTGAGCCACGAGGCGAACCAGCCGGTCAGGGCGAGGGCGAGAAGCACCGGGATGAACGCCAGCTCGATCCGTTCGTCCGCGGGAAGCCAGCGGATCGTCAGGAGCGGAACGGCGGCGCCGAGTGCGTAGAACAGGCCGGCGTTCAGAGCGTGCAAGACGTTTGCGCGCGCTGGAGCCTCGCGCTCGACGTCGTGCTCCGCGTCGGCGTGCGCGGCCACCGGATCGCGCGCGCTGAGCGCCACGGCGACCCGCCGCGCCAGGTCGGTCTCCAGGCCCTTCGCCTCGTAGATCGCGGTGAGCTCGTCGAGCTCGCCCTCGGGATCGGCCGCGAGGCTCGCTCGTTCCTCCTCGATCAGGCGGCGGACCATCTCCCACTCGGTCCGCTCCTCCGAGTAGCGACTCGCCGCCGCCGCGGAGCCACCGGCCACGATCACCGTTGCCCCGGCGAGCACGAGCGCCCGCGTCGAGGCGCCGGCGGTGGTGAACCCTTCGGCGACCCCGGCAGCCGACACGATCCCGTCGTTGAGGTCGAGGATCGACTCGCGCGCGCGTTCGCTCCAGCCGGCCCGATCATCGGTCAGAAAGAGGCGCCTCAACCAGCTCATCGCGGGTCTGCATTCGACGCGGACACGGCGACTCCGCCGATTGCGGAGAAGGACTCATTTGCGTCATGGCGCTTGCGCACCTGCCGCGGCACGATGGCGGTGTGATGAGGACGACCCCGAACTGGCCCGGCTGGCGCGAGCCGGAGCGCATCGCGCCGTTCGCGATCCCGAACGCGCTGAAGCCGCGCACGACGTGCGCGATGGTCGACGAGCTCTACCGCATGCGGCTTGCCGCCGGCGTGTGCCGCCACTGTGGCGGCCCTGTGCCGTGCTGGTCGCCGGAGGGCGACGTCCGCGTCGGCGTCACGCACGGCGCCACTCGCGTCTAGACGCCAACCGCCCTGCATCATGGAGCCGTGGCCCGCCGCCGCTCCCTGGTCCTCCTCCTGCCGATCGTCCTGCTCGCAGCCGGCTGCGGCACGAGCTCGACGACGCCGACGACCTCCACGAACGCCAAGCAGGCGGCCACCGTCTGGCTCTGCAGTCCAGGGCTCGCCGACGACCCGTGCACGTCGGACCTGGCCGCGACCGTCCTTCGACCGTCCGGCGCCCGCCGCGTCGAGCACGCGGTTCCGGCCGCGAGCCCGCCGGTCGACTGCTTCTACGTCTACCCCACCATCAGCGCCGAGCGCACGGTGAACGCGAACCGTCAGATCGGGTTGCGCGAGCGCGAGGTCGCGATCGCTCAGGCGTCGCGCTTCTCGCAGGTCTGCCGCGTCTTCGCTCCCGTGTACCGCCAGGTCACGCTCGCAGCGCTCGCTCGTCCGCGGCGGATCACGCTCGCGGCCGCGCTGCTCGCCTACCGCGACGTCGAGCGCGCGTTCGACGACTACCTCGCGCACGACAACCACGGCCGCGGTTTCGTGCTGGTCGGCCACTCGCAGGGCGCGATCATCCTCACGCGACTCCTCGCCCTGCGCATCGATCCCGACGCCGCGCTCCGGCGGCGGCTCGTGTCGGCGTTCCTGCTCGGAGGCAACGTGAGGACCGGCGACTTCCGACACGTCACGCCGTGCCGGTCGCGAACGCAGACCCGCTGCGTCGTCGCCTATTCGAGCTTCACGAGCGCGCCGGCCGCGCACAGCGAGTTCGGGCGCACCGACTCCAACGCAGGTGTCGGGCTGCTCACGCCGCGCACGAGCGGCCGCGGCCGGATCGTCTGCGTGAACCCGGCGGCGCCCGCCGGCGGGCAGCACGTACTGCGCCCGTACCTACCCACCCTCGCGTTCGTCCTGTCGGGAAGCTCGGTTACCGCGACGACACCCTGGATCGGCTACGCGGGCGGGTACACCGGCAGGTGCGAGTCGTCCGGGAACGCGACGTGGCTGCAGATCACCCACTCAGCCGCCCGCGACGTGCGTCCGGACCTGACGCGATTCAACGGCGCCGTGCTCGGCCTGCATGTGCTCGACGTCAACGTCGCGCTCGGCGACCTCGTCGCGCTGGCGGGCGACCAGGCGACGGCGTACCGCTAGTCGTCGATCACCACGTGGGCGAAGCCGAACGGCGTGTCTCCCTTGCGCCGGTAGCCGACCTCGACGCGGCCGATCAGATGCTCCGGAACGAACGTCAGCCGGTCGGACGGGTGGGCCTCGGGTGACGACACCTCGCTCGAGAGCAGGAGCTCCCATGCGAACGCCGGGTCGCGTGTCGTCTGCACCTGCTTGAGGAGAACCGGCGCCGCTGCACCGGCGAGGAACACCTCGACGACCGCTTCGTACCCCTCCGGCGCGTTCGCGTCGAAGGCCGCCCAGTTCTGCCGGACGCTGCGCCACAGCCTGTTCCGGTCGATCTCCGCCACAACCTTCAGCGTATTCGCTCGCGCCGCTCGACCGTCTCACGGCGTTCTTGCTAGCCTCGGTCGCGATCCCGAGTGAGAGGTGACGCGTGCGTCTCTTCTTCGCTGCGGCACTGATAGCGGCTCTCGCAGCCGCGCCCGCGCACTCGTCTCAGCTCGTCGACCGTAACGCGTCGAACGTGAAGCTCGCCGTGAACGCCAGGGGCGAGGCGCTGCTGACCTACGACGCGGACGGCGCGACGAAGCATGTGCTCGCCTGGGGCGCCGTGAACGCGGTTGCGCCGACGAGCGCGCGACAGCAAGTCGAGTTCTCGCTCGACTACTCCGGCGGCTACGGCAAGTACCACCGCGACTACTGGAAGACGTTCGGCAGTGACTGCGGCGACTACGACGGGCCGCCGATCGCGTGGCTCGTCGTCGCGTGCAAGGCGTCCGACGGTTCGTACTGGGCGCTCCAGGCGTGGCAGCGCTCGCTGCCCGACTACGGCGTTCCCGCTGCGCCCGCGCAGTCGGTGTGGGAGCTCCATCTCTCGCACTGGACGGGGCCGCTCGCCGTGCTGACGATCAAGGAGGACTGGTCGTACCGGCGCTTCGACCATCTGTACGGGTCGCTCACCTACGGCGGAGGCGGCGTGTTCGGCTTCCGCTCGACGCCCACCGGCAGCCCCCTCGACACGTTCGGGCGCAACGTCTACATCGACACGTTCGGGTCTGCGTACGGCGCCGGCTGGAAGCGCGAGAACAGCTTCCTCACGCACCGCCCGAACGGATCGTTCTGCTACGGCTTCTATCCGCACGGCGGCCATCCGACGGGGAAGGGAACGAAGTACCGGGCGACCGTGATCGGCCCGGGCGTCACACCGGACGTGATGTGGCAAGGGAGCTCACCCGGCGCGTACAACCGCGCCGCCGACCTCGCGGCGAACGCGGATCAGCGAGCCGCGCTCAAGGATCCCGCCTGCAAGGTCAACTAGCGCGACGTCAGCGCGACCACTGCGTGGTCGGCCGCTCCTGCAGCTCACCGCCGAGCTCGAGGTCGACGCGCTCGCCGTAGAACGCGACCAGGCCGCGCACGCGCTCGCCGTCATGGAGTGGCTCAGGGTAGGTCCACGCAACGTCCTGGTGCCCGAGCGCGTGGAAGTGCGAGGCGGCTCCCTTGTACGCGCACAGCGTCTGCGTCGGGCTCGGGTCCAGCAGGTCGAGACGGACGTCGCCGGGCGGGATGTACCAGCGCGCCGGATGCCCGGTCTCGAAGAGCCCCTTTGCGCGTCGACTGTCGGCGAGGCACTCGCCGTCGAGCAGCACGCGGACGCGGCGGCTCGTCGAATACACGTCGATCCGGTGGTACGGATCGCGCGGATGCGCGAGCGCCGGCTCGTCCTCGACGAGCCACGCGTCGACCTTCCTCCAGTAGAGCGCCCGCCGGCCGGCGATGAAGGAAGCGGAGTCGATCGGCTCGCGGTACTCCCACACGAGATCCTCGACGAGCGTGTCCCCCACGCGGCACGAGTAGTAGCTCGCGTCGCCCTTGTACGGGCAGCGCGTCGTCGTCTCCGACGGAACGAGCAAGTCGGAGCGCAGGTCGTCGGGTGGGAAGTAGTAGACGGGCAGGTGGCCCGTCTCGTGGAGCAGGTGCGCGCCGCGCGAGTCTGCCACGGTCTCCCCTGCCACGAGCGCGCGGACGCGGTACGGCACCGGCTCCCAGAAGATCGCCGCGCCCGGCGGCTGTGGGTCGAAGTTGAACCGGCCCTGCGGCCGCTCGCCGAACGGCCCGCTGCCCGCGGTCAGCGACATCGGACTCGACAACGTCGCATCGCTCTCAGCCCTTCCCGTCGCACGTAAGCTCGATCGGGATTCGAGGAACGACGTGGGAGGTCGCCGTGAACATCACGACCATCGGCAAGGGGAACATCGGCGGTGGGCTCGCCGGTCTGTGGGAATCGGCGGGTCACAGCGTGACGACGCTCGGCCGGGAAGGCGGCGACGCGTCGGGCGCCGACGTCGTGCTCGTCGCGGTCCCCTCGGGCTCCATCTCGGACGCGCTCGGAAAGGTGACGGGGCTCGAGGGCAAGATCGCGATCGACACGGCCAACGCGTTCGCGGGCCGTAACGAGCAGTACGAGTCGTTCGCGCACGAGGTGAAGGCGCACACGAACGGACCGACGGCGAAGGCGTTCAACGCGAACTTCGCGAAGCTCTACGACCAGATCGACGCGCAGCGCGTGCGCCCGAGTTGCCTCTTCGCGGCTGACGACGAGGCGCGCGAGGTCACCGAGCAGCTGATCCGCGACGCCGGCTACGAGCCGGTAGGGATCGGCGGGCTCGAGAACGCGCGCGCGCTCGAGGACTTCGTCCCCGGCGTGCTCGGGAAGGCGGGCCTCGTCTTCTACCGCTTCGCGCCTCCGAACGAGCTCTAGAACGTGGCGATCGACGAGGTCGCGGACCGGCTCTACGGGCTGCCGCCGGAGGAGTTCACCCACGCCCGCGACGAGGCCGTACGCGCGCTCAAGGCGGACGGTCGCAGCGAGGACGCGGCCGATGCGAAGGCGCTCCGCAAGCCGACTGCCGCCGCCGCGGCTGTGAACCGCCTGGTGCGCGAGCACCGCGGCGACGTCGACCGGTTCCTCGAGGCGAACTCCGCGCTGCGCGACGCGCAGCTTGCCGGCAAGGGCGATCTGGAGACAGCGACGGCGAAGCAGCGGCAGTCGCTCGAACGGCTCGTGCAGGAGGGCGGCGAGGACGTGCGCCAGTCCTTGACGGCGGCGGCCGTCGACGACGAGGCGGCGGCCGAGCTGCTCGCCGGCCGGCTCGCGCGCGAGCTCGAGCCGCGCGGGTTCGGCACGCTGCTCGCGCACGCGCCGCCGCGCGCCCGCGCGCCGAAAGCGAAGGCGAAGCCCAAGCCGCCGCCGAAGCCCGAGGTCGATCCGAAGGCGCGCGAGGCGCTCCGCGCCGCCGAGGCGATGCTCGTCGCCCGGCTCGGCGAGCAGAAAGAGGCCGAGCAGCGGCTCGCGAAGGCACGGCGCGCGGTCGAGCAGGCCCGCGCGGCGGTCGAGCGCGCGCGGCGCGCGGTCTCGCGCTAGGCCGTCACGTCCCGCCACCACCCCGGCTCGGGGCGAAACTCCTCCGCAGGCCGTCCGGTCGCGTCGGTCTCGAATCGGTAGACGAGCCCCGCCGCAGGCTCGGCGGCGCGCCGCTCGTCGTTCCAGAACTCGGTCGCGGTCGTGACGTAGAGGCGGCTCAGGCCGGGCCCCGCGAACGCACACGACGTGGTCTGGACGGCCGGAACGTGGAGCACCTCGCGCAGCTCGCCGTCGGGCGAGTAGCGGTTGACGCGGCCGCCGTTGTAGAACGCGACCCACACGTCGCCCGCGCTGTCGACCGTCAGCCCGTCCGGCGACCCCTCGTCGGCCGCGGCGCTCACCAGCGTGCGCCGGTCGGAGATCGTGCCGGAGTCCGCGTCGAACGTGAACGCGTCAACGATGCCCGGCCCGCTGTCGGCCAGGTACATGGTCATCTGGTCGGGGCTCCAGCCGAGCCCGTTCGAGATCGAGAGGCCGTCGAGCATCTGCTCCGTCCGACCGTCGCGCCCGAGCCGATACAACGCACCGCCGCCGCCGCTGTGATCCTCGGCCATCGTCCCGGCCCAGAAGCGGCCCTGCGGATCGCAGGCGCCGTCGTTCATCCTCACACCGGCCGGCGCAACCTCGTCGATCTGCCGAACCGCGCCGTCGGGCGACAGGTAGACGAAGCCGCGGCCGGCGGAGACCAGCCAGCCCTCGTCGTCGGCGACCGGCGCGAGCGACCCGATCGTCCCGTCGAGCTGGTACATGCGAACGGGGACGAGATCGCCGTCGGCGTCGATCGTGTCGCGGTAGATGCTCCCGGCGAGGATGTCGATGCGGAGGAACTCGTCGCGGCGCGCGTCCCAGCGCGCGCCCTCGCCGAGCTCGTGTTGATCCGTCGCGCACGCGACGGCTTCGCCGGCCGCCATCCGACGATCATCGCACCGAACGACGACCGCGGGAGGACGGGACGCCCGTCCGCCCTCCCGCGACCCCTCCCCGACGCTAGAAGTGGCAGTTGCCGGGATCCGGCTCGTCGATCCGCCGCGTCGCGTCCTTCGGCAGGAACTGCACCGCGACCGTCTCGGCGACGACGCTGCCCTCGTTGCGCAGGATGTGCTCGTCCTGGCCGCCCGGGTCGACGAACCCCGTGCCCGCGCTGTAGACCTGCGGGCTGCAGCTCGGATCGTCGCTCGAGTAGTTCGTGATCGTCCCGGCGACCACGAAGATGATGCTCGGCCCCGGATGGGAGTGCCAGCCCGTGGTGGCGCCCGGCTGGAACTTGTTGTCGATCACGTACAGATCCGACTGCCCGACGGTCTTGATCCACGACAGCCAGATGCTCGGATGCGACGACCCGCGCATCGCAATCTGGGAGCCGCTCAGATTGAGCGAGTCGAAGGTCGACTTCGCCACCGTCGACGTCGTCTGCCCGCCCATGCTCGGCGTCGCGAACACGGTGCCGGCGTAGATCGCCACACCCCCCAGGGCCACCAACAGGGCCCACGTCCACTTCGATTTCATCGTTCCCCCTTTCGAGAGGTCACCGCTTCGACGATCCGGAGCGGCTCGAGCTCGGCTCGCTGGGCGGCGAGCGCCGCCTCCCGGCCCGAGCCGGCGACGAAGACGAAGAAGCAGATCTCGTCCTCCGGAAGATGGATCGAGCGCTCGAAGCGAACCGGGGCCCGCTCCCGCGTCAGCTCGTCGGCGGCGGCGCGTGCCCGCCGCTCACGCGCCGTGCGCTCGCCCGCGTGGCCGCGGGCGAGGAACGTCTCGACCAGATAGCTCGGCACGACTCCCGACGCTAGGACGAAGCCCCACGGACGGAAACGTCAGAACGTCTGAACCTTGCGCGCGAGATCGGTGCGTGACCGCACGCCCAGCTTCGCGTAGATGTGCGTCAGGTGACTCGCGACGGTGCGCTCGCCCAGGAAGAGCGCCGACGCGACCTCCCGGTTCGTCCGTCCCTGGGCGACGAGCGCCGCGACGCGGAGCTCGGCCGCGGTCAGGCCCTGCTCGTGCGTGCGACCTCCGATGCTCTGCAGCTCGCGGCGGGCCCGCTCGAGCCAGGTCGCTGCACCGAGCTCCTCGAATCCTTCGCAGGCGGCGACGATCGCAGCGCGTGGCGCGCGCTTCTGCCGCGCGCGCCGGAGCACGATCCCGAGCGCGAGCTGTGCGCGGGCGCGTCCGTAGGGATCGCCCACCGTTTCGTGCTCGGCAATCGCCTGCTCGAGCAAGGCAGTCGCCCGTTCGACGTCTCCGCGCGCTGCCGCGACCAGGCCGCGGCAGCGCGTCGCGTGCGCGAGCACCCACTCCCGCTTCACGCGGGTAGCGTCGTCGCTCCACGCCTCGAGCAGCGAGACGGCCTCGTCGACGCGCCCGAGCTCGAGCAGCAGCTCGACATGGTCGGCGGTCCACCAGCGCACGCTCGGCTCGCCCCAGGAGTACTCCGCGGCGCGCCGCTCGGCCTTCCCGAGCCACTCCTCGCCGCCTGCCCGGTCGCCGCTCCAGAGCGCCGCCAGCCCGAGCACCGCCATGTGCTGGGGCGGGTGGCTCCTCCACTGCTCCTTCGCCAGGTCGAGCGCGTGCGTCGAGTGTGCGCGCGCGAGCTCGAGCTGCCCGCGGTGGACGGCGATCACGGCGATCGGAAGGTGGTCCGGTGCCGCCTCCTGCCCGTACTGGATCGCGATGTCGTGCGCAGCGGTCGCGTGCGCGGCCGCGACCTCCCAACGTCCCGCCCAGAGCTCGAGCCACGCGAGCGCCCAGAGCGCGCGTGCGCTGCGCGGCTCGTTGCGCTCGCGCCATTCCGCATGCTCGCGCTCGAGCACGTCGCGCGCCTCATCCCTCCCCGCCGCAGGCGCGAACGTGTTCACGAACGCCGACGCCGCCTCCTGCACGAGCTGATCGCCGCCGACGGCGGCCGTGAAGTCGTGGATGCGCGCGCGCAGATCGGCCGGTGTGACCGCGGTCCCGCGGAACCAAACGAGGATCGCCTCCACTGCCCGAGCCCGCGCGATGAGCACCGGGTCGTCGAGCTCCTCGGCGATCCGCAACGCGGCGCGCGCGTGTCGGAGCCCGTCTTGCGATCGGGTCGCCCACGCGAGGCGGCAGAGGATCACCGACCGAAGGGCGGGGCCGGTCGAGCGATCGCGCAGCGCCTCCTCGAGGAGCTCCGCAGCCCGTCCGGAGCCCTCGAGCTCGGCGAGGAGCACGAGCGCGTCGGCGCGCCGGGCGCCGTGGTCGGGCTCGTCGAGCACCTCGACGGCGATTGACTTCGCGCGCGTCCACTCTCCGGCCGCATGGTGCGCGCGCGCCGCGAGCAGCGCCCGGCGGATCCGTTCGTCGCGTTCGCCGAGCGGTGTCAGACGGTGCGCATGCTCCCCGAGCTCGGCCGCGAGCGCCAACGCGCCGCGATCGGTGGCGAGCGCAGCGGCGTCCTCGAGGACGCCGGCGACGGCGGCGTCCGGGACGTCCCTCGAGAGCGCGAGGTGCCTGGCGCGGACGAGCGGGTCGTCGACGCAGTCCGCGATGCGCGCGTGCACCGCCCGCCGGCCGTCGGCGCCGAGGCCGCGGTAGCAGACGGAGGCGAGCAGGGGATGTGTGAAACGAACCTCTCCGCGAGTGCGCTCGATCACGTGGGCGGCTGCTGCCGCGTCGAGCGCACCGGGCTCGACTCCCACCCGGTGCAGCGACGCAGGCGAGGCCGCGCCGAGGGCGGCGGCGAACGCGAGCGCCTCGCGTGTCGGTGCCGGCAGCCCCGACAGCCTCGCGCCGAGCAGCTCGTCCAGCGTGTCCGGCACGAGCAGCGGCTCGAGCGGATCGGCGTACGCTTCGAGGGCACGGGCGAGCTCGAGCGCGTAGAACGGGTTGCCTCCCGACTGCTCGTGGATGCGGAGCAGCGTTTGCCGGGCGAACGTCCGCCCGAGCCTCCGCCGGAGGAACAGGTGCAGTGCGCCGACGCTCAGCGGCCCGACCGGAAGCAGCCGAACGTCGTCCCACGCCAGTGCCTCCTCGACCGGCGACGGGCCGATTCCCTCGCCGACCCTGCGGGCCAGCAACAGGCAGACGACGCTGTCCTCGAGCCGCCGCAGGGCGAACGCCAGCACGCCGGCGGAGGACGCGTCGAGCCACTGCACGTCGTCGATCGCGAGCAGGACCGGTTCGCGCTCGCTCAGCGCCTCGAGCGCAGCGCGCACGGCGACGGCAAGCGCGCGCCGGTCGACGCGCGCCTCGGTCGGCTCCTCGCGGAGAAGCGCAACCTCGAGTGCGTGGCGCCTCGGCGTCGAGAGCGACGGCAGCACGTCGTCGAGAACGCCGTCGAACAGATCGCCGAGCCCGACGTGGGCGAGCGCGAGCTCGGCCTCGGCCGGCCGCGACGAGAGCACGCGCCATCCGCGTTCGCGAGCGTCGTCGACACCGGCAAGCCAGAGCGTGGACTTCCCGATCCCCGCCTCTCCCTGCAGCACGACCGCGCGCGGCCCGATCGGCGTGTCGCCGACGAACGCGTGGAGCGCCTCGAGCTCCTCTTCCCGGCCGACGATCTCGGTCACGTGCTTCTCCTGACCAGCGATCGTGACAGACGCCACGCGAAAGGCAACCCTGCGCGCGTGCGGTGCGGGGGCGCGATGATGCGCACGTGGCGCTGAAGACGCTCCTGCTCGGGACCCGCGACACGATCGCCGGAACGGTGTACGGCACGATTGTCGTGCTCTCCGTCGTGACGGCCGGCGCCCCGGCGTTCGAGCACGGCGAATGGAATCTCGTCGTGATCGGCGCCGTGACGGTGCTTGTGTTCTGGCTGGCGCACGTCTATGCGCACATCCTCGGCGAGAGCCTCCACCACGGTCACCGGCTCACACGCGGCGAGGTGCTCACAGTTGCGAGGCGCGAGCTCGCGATCCCACTCGCCGCCGTGCTGCCGATGGGGGCGGTCGCGCTCGGCGCGCTAGGGGTGCTGGGCAACACGCTGGCCCTCTGGATCGCCGTCGCGATCGGCGTGGCGACTCTCACGATCGAGGGGATCAGGTATGCACGCCTCGAGAACCTGAGCCGGGGCGGGACGCTCGTCTCGGTGGGAGTCAACCTCGCGTTCGGGATGGCGCTCGTGGTGCTCAAGGCCACGCTCAGCCACTAGTCCCGTCGGGGTGATGCCCGGCGCCGCCGATTTGCAGGAGAATGACGCTCAACGCACACGAAAGGACGGAGATGGCCACCATCGCGACCCCAGCCAGGCCCACCCTCACCGACGAGCAGTTCATGGAGCTTGCGTCGCTCGTCAAAGGCGCGGACAGCGTCGAGCTCAAGCTGACCGTGCCGCAGGCGGCGCACCGCACCACGATCGCGTCGCTCGGGATGGACCCGCTCGACGCCCAGATCCGGCAGGTCTACTTCTTCGACACGCCCGACCTGACGCTCGACACGCACGGCGTCGTCGTGCGCGCGCGGCGTGTGCAGAAGAAGGGCGACGACTCGGTGGTCAAGCTGCGCCCCGTGGTGCCGCACGAGCTTCCGGGCCCGTTCCGCAAGTCGCCGAACTTCGGTGTCGAGGTCGACGCGATGCCGGGTGGATTCGTCTGCTCGGGCTCGATGAAGCGGGCGATGGGGCCTGGGGTCGTGCGCGACACGATCCTCGACGGCAAGCCGATCAAGAAGCTGTTCTCGAAGGAGCAGCGCGCGGTCTTCGCCGAGTACGCGCCCGAGGGCGTGACGCTCGACGATCTCAAGGTGCTGGGGCCGATCTTCGTCCTCAAGCTGAAGTACGTGCCGGAAGGCTTCTCACGGCCGCTCGTCGGCGAGATGTGGCTCTATCCCGACGACCGCTGGATCCTCGAGCTGTCGACGAAGTGCGCGCCCACAGAGGCGTTCCAGGTCTCGGGCGAAGCGCGGGCGTTCCTCGCCTCGCGCGGCGTGTCGATCGGGGGCGAGCAGCAGACGAAGACGCGCACCGCGCTCGAGTTCTTCGCAGGCCGCCTCAAGGCCGAAACCGCAACGAAGCCGCGCCGCAAGACGACGACCAGTTCGTGATCTACCTTGTCCGGCACGCGAAAGCCGGCCATCGCGAGCGGTGGACGGAGCCCGACGAGCTACGCCCACTCACCAAGAGCGGGTGGCGACAGGCCGAGGCGCTCGTCGGGCTCTTCGACGAGCAGCCGTTCGCGCGGCTCCTGTCGAGCCCGTACGTGCGCTGCGTCCAGACGTTCGAGCCGCTCGCGAAGGCTCGTTCGCTCACGATCGAGAACGCCGACGAGCTCGCCGAGGGCGCGCCGCGCGCTGCGTCGGTGGATCTCCTGCTCCGCAGCGCCGCCGACGGGACCACCGTCGCGCTGAGCACGCACGGCGACATCATCGAGAACGTCCTCGACGAGCTGTCGCGGCGTGAGGTGCCGCTCGACGGGCCGGTCGCGCTCGAGAAGGGGTCGACCTGGATCATCGACGTGGCGGACGGCGCGTTCGCCGGCGCCCGGTACGTCCCGCCGCCGGACTGAGGACTTGGTTAGAGGCGCTCGATGACGAGCAGCAGGCCGTCGCGCGCGGTCACGCGAACGGCGTCGCCGGGATCGGCGCCCGCGGCGCAGCGCGCCTGCCAGATCTCGCCGTCGAGGCGCACCTGGCCCTCCGGCCGGCACGGCGAGATGACCGTGGCCTCCCTGCCGATCAGCATCTGCGCTCCGACCACGGCGGGCTTCTTGCGAACCGTGCGGTTCCAGACGAGGAGCTCACCCATTCCGAGGACGAAGCAGATCCCGAACCCGACGATGTTCCACGGCGAGCCGAGGACGATCAGCAGTACGAACGCGAGCAGGAAGAGCACGGGGCCCGCTACTCCTCGAAGAGGGCGCGCAGCGACGCCAGGTCGGGAAGCAGCGACATCGAGCGGACGGTGTCGCCCCAGCGCGCGTCCTTGCGCTCGAGCTCGGCGAGCAGCGCGCGGGCAGCATCGACGTCGCCGGTTTCGGCCGCGTCGACGATTGCGCCGAGCTCGACGTAGGTTCCCGGCAGGCCGTGTGCGCGCGCGACCCCGGCGCGGTCGCCCTCGGCGCGGTTCGCCTTCCGGTAGCCGAGCGCCCGTTCCAGCAGGCGGCGCAGCTCGACGAGCGATCCGTCACCGTCCTCGACGCGGAGGTCGATCACCCGCTCCCAGGGGTCTCCCTCGCTCGGTACGACGAGAATCCCCGCGCCGCCGCGGCCGCGCCAGTCGCCGCCGGTGGCCTCGGCCGCGTCGAGGGCTGCAAGCAGGCGCTGGGCGAGCGTGCCGGTCGTCTGCTCGAACGCGGCGCCCATCTCATGCCAGGCCCGGTCGGAGGCGAGCATGTTCCCCTGCGCCGCCCAGTCGCTGCCGCTTGCGTGGCCCGCCTGGG
>DATIOD010000044.1:0-1632 GCA_035473635.1 Gaiellaceae bacterium
GTACGACAACATGGGTTTCGGGCTGCGGCTGCACAAGCTGAAGAAGCGCGAGATCCAAGAGCGGGTGCTGCCCACGGCCGAGATGCTCGGGCTCAGCGACCTGCTGAAGAAGAAGCCCGGCCAGCTCTCCGGCGGCCAGCGTCAGCGCGTCGCGATGGGCCGCGCGATCGTCCGCGAGCCGGACGCACTGCTGATGGACGAGCCCCTCTCGAACCTCGACGCGAAGCTGCGCGTGGAGATGCGCGCCTACGTCTCGCTTCTGCACCAGCGCGTGCGCACCACGACGCTCTACGTCACCCACGACCAGACCGAGGCGATGACGATGGGCGACCGCGTCGTGGTCATGCGCGATGGGCGCCTCGAGCAGTGCGACGTGCCACAACGGCTCTACGACAGTCCCGAGAACCTGTTCGTCGCGGGCTTCATCGGCTCTCCGGCGATGAACCTCATTCGCTGCAAGCTCGAAGCCGGCGACGGCGCACCATGCGTCGAGTTGTGCGGGACGACGATCACGTTGACGCCCGCACTTCTCTCGCGACGTCCGCGTCTCCGTGAGTACCTTGGCCGCTCGGTGATCGTCGGGATCCGTCCCGAGGACCTGGCGGACGCAGCGCTGCTGCCGGACTCGAACGGCGCCTGCCTCGACGTGGACGTCGCCCTCGCCGAGCCTCTCGGCGCCGAGCTGATCGCCCACTTCCCGCTCCCGGGCGACAGCGCGACGGCCGATGCCACCGGTGACCTCGAGCAGACCGCTGGCGCGACTCTGACTGCGCGGCTCAGCCCACAGTCCTCCGCCCGCGCGGGCCGGCGGCTCCGGCTCGCCATCAATGTCGACCGGCTGCACTTCTTCGACGAGGAGACCGAGCAGCAGATCTGAGCACCCTCGAATCGCCCCCGTGACGCCCGCCGTGCGATGCTCAACGCACGGTGTCCGCTGACGGAGCCGGGGGCGAGGAGCAGGCGACGGTCGAACACCCGTTCATCTACGAGATCAACACGTGGGTCTGGCTCGACGAGCTGAGCCGGCGCGAAGGCACCACGATCGACCTTGCGAGCGTGCCCGCGAGCGAGTGGGACGCGATCGCCGCGCTCGGCTTCGACGTCGTCTGGCTGATGGGCGTCTGGGAGCGCAGCCCCGCAGGGATCGCGATCGCGCTCGCCAACGACGGCCTCGTGGAGAGCTTCCGGCGCGCCCTGCCGGACGTCCGAACGGAGGATGTCGTCGGCTCGCCGTACTGCATCCGCGGCTACGCGGTCGACGCTCACCTGGGCGGGCCGTCCGGCCTCGCGGCCGCGCGGGCGGCGCTCGCGGAGCGGAACGTGGGCTTGATCCTGGACTTCGTCCCGAATCACGTCGCCCCCGACCACCCCTGGACGCGCGAGCATCCGGAGTACTTCGTGCGTGGGAGCGACGAAGACCTTGCGCGCGACCCGGCCTCGTTCGTGCGCGTTGGCGACGGCGTGCTCGCGAACGGCCGCGACCCCTACTTCCCCGCGTGGCCGGACGTCGTGCAGCTGAATGCCTTCTCGCCCGAGCTGCGCGCGGCCGTGATCGAGACGCTGGGCGCGATCGCCGCGCAGTGCGACGGCGTGCGCTGCGACATGGCGATGCTGATGATGAACGACACCTTC
>DATIOD010000045.1:0-1878 GCA_035473635.1 Gaiellaceae bacterium
GATACCTGATCGGCTCGCTCGCAGGCGGGGCGGCGTTCGCGCTGGGCGGCTTCCCGGCGCTCGCGGTCGCGTTCGGCGGGCTGCTGCTCGCATCGACCCTGCCGTACGTCTCCTTCCGATTCGGCACGCGGCCCGTCGTCGCCATGGCCCCGGCGGCCGGCGCACGGGAGACGGCGGTCGAGCACCCACCGACCATGCCGACGCGGTACGTCCCGCTGCGACGCGGCTCGGGGCTCGTGATCCGGCCCCTGCGAAACGGAGACGTCGAGACCGTGACGGCGGTCTTCGAGAGGCTGGGTGAGACGTCGCGCCGGATGCGCTTCAACGGGCCGAAGCCTCGGCTGAGCGACCTCGAGCTCGAGCACCTTGCAACGGTCGACGAGATGCGCCACGTCCTCGTCGGGTACCTCGCAGGACATGCCCGTCCGGTCGCGATCGCGCGGCTCGTGCGGGACGGGTCGAGCGCCGAGATCGCGTTCGAAGTCGCGGACGAGCACCAGCAGCGCGGGATCGGGTCGGCGCTCACCGCCGAGCTGCTCGCAGATGCCCGCGCGGCGGGGATCACCGAGGTCACGGCGCTCGTCTCGAGCGAGAACACGGCCGCGGTGTCGCTGCTCCGGCGGGTGCTCGGGCGACTCGACGTCCGGTACGAGGGGACGGAGCTGTCAGTGCGCAGGGCGCTCGCCTGAGCGGGCGCCGTAAGTCATTAGGGAAGTCATTGGCAGCCACGCTGCGGGTCGAGGCGCGAAGTCACGCGCCGGGTCGTTAGCGGGCCTCAGCCCATCTCGAGTGCGACCGGAACACCCATTCGCCCCATCGTGCGCACGTGCCGGAAGTGCGACCGGAGCGCCGCGCGCAGCGAGCGCTGCGTGACGTAGCGGACGCCGTGCTGCTCCGCGTTGCGCTGCACGATCTTGGCGATATGGGCGTAGTGCGTATGCGGGACCCGTGGGAACAGGTGGTGCTCGATCTGGTAGTTGAGGCCCCCGACCACCCAGCTGAGAACGGGATTGCGCGGGCAGAAGTCGACGGTCGTCTCGACCTCGTGCACTGCCCAGAGCCGCCTCTCGGCGGCGAGCTGCTCGGCCGAGGTGAAGTCGGCCTCCTCGACGCAGTGCGCGAGCTGGAAGGTCACGGCCATGATCAGGCTCACGACCATCGAGTAGACGAGATAGGCGACGACGACGCCCCACCACGGATAGACGAGCAGCGGCGCGATGATCGCCCAGCTGACGAAGATCACCTTTCCGCCGACCAGGCCGGCGAGATCCCAGCCCCGCGGCAGGCGCAGGGTGCTGGTGCCGATGGTTCCCCGAGCGAACGCGGCGACATCGCCGACGGTCTGCCAGCGCAGCGCCATCAGGCAGTAGAGCGGCCAGATGTAGTAGTGCTGCAGCCGGTACCAGGGGCGGGGCTCCTGGACGGGCATCAGCCGAGCGAACGGCACCTGGGTGATGTCGGCGTCGTAGCCGTCGACGTTCGTGTACGTGTGGTGGGCGACGTTGTGCTTCACGCGCCAGGCATAGCTGGAGAGCCCGAGCAGCGAATCGGCTGTCCAGCCCATCAGGTGGTTCAGGCGGCGCTTCCGGAAGTACGCGCCGTGATTGGCGTCGTGCATCACGCTGAACGCCGTCAGCGACGTCCCGAAGATCAGGCCGCCGAAGCTGAGCAGACCGAGCCATACACCCGGGCTGCCGAGCATGAGCGTCACCCACGAGCCGAGCAGCACGGCGAACGCGACGACGCCCTTTGCGTAGAGCTCGGCCCGGCCGCGCACGCGGACATGACGAGGGGAGAGGTACTCCTCGACGTCGCGCCGGGTCTGCCGAATGAACTCACCGCCGTTGTCGAACGAGACCTTCGGCGATGCGTCGGCGT
>DATIOD010000046.1:0-46115 GCA_035473635.1 Gaiellaceae bacterium
GGCACCAGGTGCACGCCCTCGAGCACGATCGACCAGCCCTCCGTCACCGCGCGGCGGACCGCCGCGTCGTGCTCGCGGCGAACGACGTCGTGCCGCTCGCGGGCGACCTCGATTCCGCGCTGCTCGAGCTCGCTCCGGTCAGGGTGGTCGTCTGATGAGCCAGCGCCGCCACGGCGACCCGCTTCCGCTCGGCGACGCGGAGCTTCCGTATTCGAAGGGCCTGATGGCGCGGGCGCTGATCGCCGTCGGCGTCGCGGCGGATCGCGCCTACAGCCTGGCCCGGCGCATCGAGGTCGACCTTGCCCAGCGCCGTGAGCGCACCGTCGACCTTGCGCGGCTCGACGAGCTCGCGCGCGAGACGCTCGGAGACCACGACGGCGAGCGCGCGGTCGAGCGCCTGCGCCGGCTCTCCGACCTGCAGTCGCTCGACGTGCCGCTGATCGTGCTGATCGGCGGTTCGACGGGGACGGGAAAGTCGACGGTCGCGGCGGAGGTCGCGCACCGTCTCGGCATCACCCGCGTGACGTCGACCGACTTCATCCGCCAGACGATGCGGGCGTTCTTCTCGGAGGAGTTCATGCCGACGATCCACCGCTCGAGCTTCGAGGCCGGCGAGGTGGTCGGCGAGGTGAAGGGCGACCCGACGGTCGCCGGGTTCGTCGAGCAGTCGCGGCTGGTCAGCGTGGGCGTCGACGCGGCGATCCGCCGCGCGCTGACGGAGGGCTGGTCGATCGTGCTCGAGGGCGTGCACCTGGTGCCCGGCCTCGTCCCGGAGGAGCTCGAGGGCGCCCTCGTCGTCCACGTGATCGTCGCGATCCCCGACGAGCAGACGCACCGCCTGCACTTCCACGTCCGTGACATCGCGACGGGCGGGTTCCGGCCGATGGACAAGTACCTCGACCGGCTCGACGAGATCAGGGCCGTGCAGGCAGATCTGGTCGAGCGGGCGATCAGGGTGGGAATCCCCGTGGTCGAGAACGCGAACGTCGAGCGCACGATCGATGAGGTCGTCGAGCTCGTGCTGCTCGCCGCCGACCGCGTGCGACAGACCGCCTGAGGGCGCCGCGCTCGGCTAGCCTCACGTCATGCCTTCAAACGACGAGGTGGTCGAGGCGCTGCGCCAGGTCGAGGACCCGGAGCTCGGCATGGACATTGTCGAGCTCGGGCTGTTCTACAGCGCGGACATCGAAGGCGACAACGTGAAGGTGACGTACACGCTCACGTCGATGGGCTGCCCGGCCGGCGCGATGATCCAGGAGGACATTGAGCGCGTCCTGCACGAGATCCCCGGCATCGGTGACGTCGAGAGCGAGCTGACATTCGACCCGCCGTGGACGCCGGACCGCATGTCCGAGGATGCGAAGTTCATCCTTGGCTTTGGCTAGGGCGTCTCGAGCTCCGTCGATCCTCTCGCCCGAGCAGCTGGCTCAGGCGCGGAAGCGCGTCTCCAGGCACGCGCGGCACACGCCGCTGATCGGCTCGAGCGTGCTGAGCCGCCGGACGGGCTTCGAGGTTCGGCTGAAAGCCGAGATGTTCCAGCGCACGGGCTCGTACAAGATCCGAGGGCCGCTGAACAAGCTGGCGCTTTTGAGCGACGAGGAGAAGGCGCGCGGAGTCGTCTGCTCGTCGGCCGGCAACCACGCGCAGGGAGTCGCGCTGGCCGCGGCGCTGTACGGGATTCGCGCGGTCGTCGTGATGGCCGAGAACGCGACGCCGTCGAAGATCGAGGCGACGCGCGGGTACGGCGCCGAGGTCGTCCTACACGGGACGATCTGGGACGAGGCGAACGAGAGGGCGAAGGAGCTCGTCGAGCGGGACGGCCTGACGTACGTTCACCCGTTCGACGATCTCGACCTGATCGCGGGACAGGCGTCCCTCGGCCTCGAGATCCACGACGACTGGCCCGACGTCGACGTCGTCGTCGTTCCGATCGGCGGCGGCGGGTTGATCTCCGGTGTGACGCTCGCGCTGCAGTCGCGGAATCCGCAGATCCGGATCTTCGGCGTGGAGTCGTCGGGTGCTCCGGCGATGAAGTCGTCCGTCGCGGCCGGCGAGCTCGTCACGCTCGACGAAGTCGACTGCGCGATCGACGGTCTCAAGGTCAAGCGCGTCGGCGAGCACACCTTCGAGATCGTCCGTCGCTACGTGGAGGACGTCGTGACGCTCCCCGACAGCGCCATGTTCGAGGCGATGCTCTGGACGATGCACTACTGCAAGGTCGTCGTGGAAGGCGCTGCGGCAGCACCCGTTGCCGCGCTGCTGCACGACCTCGTTCCGGCGCCCGCCGGGGCCAACGTCGTCTGCGTCCTGAGCGGCGGCAACGTCAACCTGAGCCAGGTCGACGGGCTGACCTGGAACTAGCCGGGCCCTCGGCCGGGCATCCCCCGCACGGGGGTACCGGTCGCCTCGGCGCGTTCCTACGTTGTGCCCATGAAGGCAGGCACGCTCACGGCGCTGGCCGCGGTCACCTTGACGGTCGCGCTCACACCCGTCGCCGCGCAGGCGTCGGTCGCGACCGACTGGTACTGGACACCCGGCCTGTGCAAGAGCCAGCTCAAGCACTACGCCACCGTGCTCGGCGACGGCCGGACGTTCTACAACGCGAACGCGTACTGCGTCGGAACGGGCGGTGTGAGCACGTGCGAGTGGAGCTCGGGGCACCGGTATCGGCTGTACAAGGAGTTCACGGTGTTCGTGCGTGCGTTCGACGGGACGGTGCGGACGTTCACGCTCACCCCGGCGGCGAAGGACAACTACCACGGGAAGAACATTCGGGCGCTCGGGCACGTCGAGAGCTCGGCGAAGTTCGACTCGTTCGTGGCGCCGCTCGCGGCCGCCGCTGCCCGCGCTCAGCAGCAAAAGGGCTGCGCGCCCTACACCCCGTAACTGCTCGAACCCCCAGGCGTGCCCGGGCTCGGGGAGGGTGAGGCCGGGCACGCCCTGAACTGGATGGGGGAGGAGCGCCACCCTAAACGGGCGAGGCACGGAGACTCAAGGGTCGGCGGCGCTCGACGGTTCGAACGGTAGGTTCCTGTCGATGAGCGAGACGAGCCCAGAGCTTGCGGCGCTTCGCGCCGAGATCGCCGCAGTCGACCGCTCGCTGCTCGACGGGTTGAACCGGCGGCTCGAGCTGGTCACGCGCGTTCGCGTCCACAAGGACGCGGCGAGCGTCCGCTTCGTCGACGCCGAGCGCGAGGCGGAGCTGCTCCGCGAACTCGCCGCCGCGAATCGCGGCCCGCTGTCCGAGCGCGGCCTGACGGCGATCTTCTCCGCGGTGCTCGACGTGATGAAGCAGGAGCTGCCGGCCGAGCGGCCGCCGTCGCCGGCGGCGCGCACCTCCGCCGGGGTCGAGCGGATCGCGATCGTCGGGACCGGCCTCGTCGGAACGTCCGTCGGCCTTGCGGCGGCGCGGGCAGGCGTTATGTCCGTGGACGCGTTCGACTCCGACGCCGCGCGGCTCGGGCAGGCGTCCGCGCGCGGCAAGTTCGACGCGCGCGGCTCGCTCGCGGACGCCGTCCGCGAGGCGCAGCTGGTCGTCGTAGCAGTCCCCGTCGGCTCGGCCGTGTCGACGGTGCGCGAGGTGCTGGACGCGGCCCCCGCCGAGGCGATCGTCACGGACGTCGCCTCGACCAAGCGCGCGCTCGCCGAGGCGATCGACGATCCGCGCTTCGTGCCGGGCCACCCGGTCGCGGGCGGCGAGAGCAGCGGGCCCGACCGCGCTGCCGCCGAGCTGTTCGACGGCGCGACCTGGTTCCTGACGCCGCGCTCCGGCGCCGAGCCGGGTCGGGTCGACGCGGTCGAACGGTTCGTGAGCGCTCTCGGCGCACGCCCGGTGCGCCGCGACGCCGCCGAGCACGACCGGCTGCTCGCGCTCACGAGCCACCTGCCGCACGCGCTCGCGAACGCGCTGATGCGCCTGGCCGCGGCCGAGTCGGGCGCGCTCGAGTCCGCCGGCGCCTCGTTCCGCGAGATGACGAGGGTCGCCGGTGCGAACGGCGCGGTCTGGACGGACATCTTCCTGGAGAACGGCGACCTGATCGCGCACGCGGTCGGCGCGCTCCGCAACGAGCTCTCGTCGACGGAGCGCGCGCTCGCGGACGGCGATCGCCACTACCTCGAGCGCTCGATCGAGGACGCGCACCAGGGACGCAACGAGCTCCTCTCCCACGCCTACCAGACCGAGGCGGCGCAGCTGCACCGCATCCGCATCCGCGTGCCGGATCGGCCCGGCGTCCTGGCGCGCATCACGCAGATTCTCGGCGCCGCGTCGGTGAACATCGAGGACTTCGAGCTCCGCCACGTCTCGCCCGAGTACGGCGGCGTGCTCGTGATCCTCGTCGTGGGCGCCGAGACGGCCGAGCTTGCGCGCACGCTGCTGCGCCACGAGGGCTACGCCGCCGCGTAGCGGTCTAGCCCGGGATCCGCAGCACGATCTTCCCGAGCTGCTCGCCCGCCTCCAGCCGCTCGTGCGCGGCTGCGGCCTCGGCGAGCGGGAAGACGCGGTCGACGACCGGGAGCGCCTTCCCCGACGCGACGAGGTCGTAGGCGCCGCGGAAGTCCTCCGGCGACCCCATCGTCGACCCGAGGATCGAGAGCTGCTTCCACCACACACGGTGCAGCGCAGCCGGCGGGTTCGGGCCGGTCGTCGCGCCGCAGATGACGATTCGTCCCTCCGCGCGAACGGCGTCGAGCGTCCGCCGCCACGTCGCCTCACCGACGTCGTCGACGACGACGTGCGCGCCGCCGCCGGTCAGCTCCTTCACGGCGGCGACGACGTCATCGGTCACGTGATTCACGCCGGCGTCCGCGCCGAGCTCCTTCGCGCGAGCCAGCTTCTCGTCGCTCGACGACGTGACGACGACGTTCGCGCCGAGCGCCTTCGCGATCGCGAGCGCGGCAGTCGCGACGCCGCCGCCTACGCCCCAGACGAGCACCCACTCGCCGGGCTGCAGGCGCGCGCGTGTGACGAGCATGCGGTACGCCGTCTCGAAGACCAGCGGGAACGCCGCGGCCTCCTCGAACCCGAGCCCGTCGGGGATGGGGTGGAGGAAGTCCCGCGGGACCGCGATCAGCTCGGCATAGGTGCCGTCGGTGTTCTCCCCGACGATCGTCATCCGGCCGTCCCGCACGATCCCGGGGTTGATCACGACGCGCTCGTCGGTACCCGCGATCACGCCGGCGCCGTCGGCGCCGAGGATGCGCGGCTTCGGCACCGACGGCAGGCCTTTGCGAACCCATACGTCAAGGTGGTTCAGCGCCGCAGCGCGCAGCTCGACGAGCGCCTCGCCGTCCTTCGGCTCCGGGTCGGGGACGTCCTCGTAGACGAGCACCTCCGGGCCGCCGTCGGCGTGGATCCTGATCGCCTTCACGCGGGCATGATCCTTGCATGAACCGCGACGACCTCAGCCGGTTCGCCGACGAGCTCGGGCTGGACGCGATCGGCGTCACGCGCGCGGAGGCATACGTCGAGACGGAGCGTCACATCCGCGAACGCCGCGAGCGCGGCCTCTTCGCCGACATGCGCTTCACGATGGCGCAACCCGAGCGCTCGTGCCACCCGGAGACGCTGCTCGCCGGCGCGCGCAGCGTCGTCTCCGCGGCGCTTTGCTACTGGGCGCCCGAGTCACCGCTCGAGCGCGGCGAGGGCCGGCTCGCGCGCTACACGTGGTACGACGCGTATGCCGAGCTGCGATCGAAGCTCACGCTGCTCGGAGAGAGGCTCGGCGGTAGCTTCCGCGTGCTCGTCGACGCGAACCAGCACGTCGACCGGGAGGCCGCGTCGCGGAGCGGCGTCGGGTTCTACGGCAAGAACACGATGCTGATCACGCAGCGCCACGGCTCGTGGGTTGTGCTCGGCACACTCGTGACGGACGTCGAGCTCGAGCCGACGCCGCCGCTCGACGCCGACTGCGGCGACTGCCGCATCTGCATCGACGCATGCCCCACCGGCGCGCTCGACGAGCCCGGCGTGCTCGACTCGACCAGGTGCCTGTCGTACTGGACGCAGGCGCCGGCTGCGGTGCCGGAGCCGTACCGCGCCGCGCTCGGAGCGCAGGTGTACGGCTGCGATATCTGCCAGGACGTGTGCCCGTGGAACCGCGGCGTGCAGCGGCGGCGCGCCCTGGGCGAGGAGGACGGCGCCGGTCACGTCGACCTCGTCCGCTGGCTCGAGGCCGACGGCCGCGCGCTCGTCGACGAGTACGACCGTCTCTATGTGCCGCGCAACGACGCCCGCTGGCTGCGCCGGAACGCGCTGATCGCGCTCGGCAACACCGGCGGGGAGGAGTCGGGCGACGTGCTCGAGCGCCACGCGTCCGGCGACGACGAGCTGCTCGCCGAGCACGCGCGATGGGCGCTCGACCGCGTCGAGGCGAGGTCGCTAGGCGCGGGCGCGCGACGGCCGTAGCTCGTTCGCGAGCTCGCGCGCGCGCTGGGCGACGCGGGCGCGGAGCTCGTGCGGCTCGAGCACGATCGCCTCGCCGCGGTACGAGACGACCTCGCCGACGAGCCACTCGGCGCTCCCCACCGCCTTCTCCGCGATCGCTGCACCGTCGACGAGCGGCGTCGCGCCCTTCTCGACCTCCCAGCGCGCGACCGCCGGCGAGTACCAGATGCGCGCGGTCGTGGCCTGCTTGAGCTCCGAGGGATCGAAGCCCTCGCGCGGCCTGAACGACTTGCGCAGGAGCTTCGCCCTGCGCATGCGGTCGAGGCGGTACGAGCGCGGCTGGTCGCGCTCGACGTCCCACGTGTGCACGTACCAGTGCGGGAGCCGCCGCTCGATCGCGTACGGCTCGACGGTGCGCGTGACGACTTCCTGCTCCTCGGGCTTCAGGTACTCGATCTCGACGAGCCGGTGAGTGTCGATTCCCGCGCTGAGCTTCGCGACGAGGTCCTCCTCCTCGCCCGCATGCGGCTCCGGCGTCTGCGACAGCTCGAACTGGCCGAACGTCTCCTCGAGCTTCGCGCGAACGCGGTCGAGCGGCGAGTGCGCGCCGGCCGCGATCATCGGCCCGACGAACTCGAGCGCAAGCCTGATCGCGCGCGCCTCGAGCGGGGTCAGGCGTGGGGGACGGCGGAACGTGTCGCCGAACAGCTCCTTGTCGACGTGCACCTCCTCGCCGCGCAGCTCGGCGTAGACCGCGTAGCACCCACCACCGAAGTTGACGAGGTTGAGCAGCGAGAGATGCTCCTCGAGCTGGTCGGCGGGAATCCCGAAGCGCTCGCACAGCTCGGAGGCGGGGATGACGCCGGTGCGCTCTTCCCCGCACGCCGCCAGAAGGTATGCGAGCAGCGACTGGAGCACACCGAACCGCTCCGGCGCGACGGGCCCGGCGGGACGGTCGGACGCTGCCGAAGCCTCGCTCGGATCGGCCTGTCCGGCCGGCACCGGCGGTGCTCCCTCATGGGCTGCGCGGGCGGCGCGTGCGCCCTCGACGACGAGGCGGCGAAGCTCGGACGGCTCGAGCGGGATCGCGCGGCCGTCCTGGCGCAGGATCCAGCGCGCGAGCAGGGCCGACGACGCGTAGCGCGTCGCGAACACTTCCCCGTCGACGTCGTTCCGCTCGCCGCCGTACGCACGCTCGACCCACCACGCCGTATCGGGCGCCACCTCGATGCGCGCCTCACCGATCAGGTCGCCGAACTGCCACTCGGCGCGCCCGCGGGAGTCCTCGACGTCGAACTCCGGCGGCAGCTTGAAGTCGCGCTCACGCCGCGTCGCGAAGCGGATGTCGGAGCGGATGCGCGACACGCGGAACGTGCGGATGTCGTTGCGGTCGAGGTCGTGGCCGATCACGTACCACGATCCGTTCTCCGGCAGCAGCGCGTACGGGTTGAGCGTGCGCTCCTGCTCGTCGTCGCGGTAGATCGACCAGTAGCGGAACTTCACGGTGCGCTGCTTCGAGATCGCGCCCTCGAGCTTGCCGAGCCGCCCCTGCAGCTCCGGGGAGTAGTCGGGGTCACGGACGAGCGCGCGCACCGCCGTATCCGTCGGCGGCGCCGCGAGGCTGCCGGCCGAGCGGCCGAGCGCGAGGTTCTGCAGCGCGAGGCGCAGCGGCTCGGCGTACGCGAAGCGGCCCTCGAGGAGGTAGAAGCACGTCTGGAGGGCGGCGAGCTCCTCGTCGTCGAGCTCGAGCTCCGGCAGGAAGTAGCGCTCGGAGCGAAGCGTGTAGAGCTCCTCGCCGGTGAACTCGTCGCGCTGGCTGTCGAGCGGCACGCCGAGCGCGACCAGCTCCGCGCGGTCGGAGTAGAAGCGCCGCGCGAACGCCTCGTCGCTCATCTCCTGGTAGCCCTCGACGTTCGACTTGATGTCACGGGCGGTCAACGGTCTGCGCTCTGCCATCAGGAACGCGACGAGCG
The DNA here is from genome assembly GCA_035473635.1 of Gaiellaceae bacterium. Classification (GTDB taxonomy): domain Bacteria; phylum Actinomycetota; class Thermoleophilia; order Gaiellales; family Gaiellaceae; genus PALSA-600. Next base: position 8,359 of record DATIOD010000046.1, read on the forward strand.
AGAGCTGACGGATCAGCTTGTCCGTGTCGTGACTCATGTTGCGCGGTCCGAGCCTATCGGCCGGACGGCGCGAGCGCGCGCGTCACGCAGCGACGCGGCTGCGCTCGAGGTGCTGGTGCGATGGGCAGTAGTCGCGCTCCGGCAGTGGCGTGCGCTGGCACGGCTTGCCCTTCCGCGTCGTCGCGCGACAGCGTGCGACTCCGCCGTCGAACGCGCCCGCTTCGATCTGCTCCTCGACGAAGTCGACCGCCGCGCTCACGCCTTCCGAGACCGCCCACGCCACCTGCGCCTGCACGGTGATCGGGAAATAGCGGCGGATGTCGCCGAAGAGCGCACGATCCGGCTTCGCGAAGTAATGCGGGTCAGCTGCCAGGCGCTCCATCGTCCCCTCGCAGGCGACGAGCACCTCGCGGCGGTACTCGAGCCTGGTGTTCGGGTCGGCGTAGGGGTCGATCAGGTCTCGGATCGAGCGGTAGATCGCTCGAGAGTACTGATACATGCAGTTCTGAATGTGCAGGATCCGCTCGTCCATAGGCGTCTTCAATTCTCCTTCAGACTCGAGCTTAGGCCCTTTGGGGAGGCCCGAAATGCGTCGGTTCCGCTTCGACCCGGTGCCACTCTACACCGTCACCGGTGCTGTTACAAATGTTTTCAGCCGGGAAAACGGCTCAGCGGGCGATCTGGCGGCTGTACGCCCCCGGGAACCCGGCGCCGCGGACCGTTGCGACGGCGGCGTCGGCGTCTGTCTTTGAGCCGTAGATCCCTGCAAACACCACGAAGTACCCGGGCTGGAGGCTCGCAAACCGCCCCGAGTCGAGAATTCCGACCTGCGCGAGCCGCGCCTTCGCCGCCCTCGTCGCCGTGCCGAGCGCCTCTCGCCGACCCGTCGCCTTCGGGTAGGAGACGAGGACGATCGTCCAGCCGTTCGCGTTCCGAGGCCACGTGAGCCGGCCCGACCGCCGGCCCGGCTCGGGCGCCTTCGGGAGCTTGCCTGTGTGGGCGCGGAGCCGCGCGGGCGGAACCGCCGCGGGCGCCCGCACGGGGATCGCCGCCGTCGCAGCCTGGAACGCCGGTGTCCCGTTGCCGGCCCGCCGCTCGCTGATCACGATCGCCGCCGCTGCGCCCGCCCCGGCGACGACGAGAGCGAGCAGTGCGGCCCAGACGAAGTCGCCGGGGTACCAGCCGAGCCGGCGCAGCCAGCGGCGCCGGAGACCGGCGACCCGGCCCTCGACCTCCGGCAGCAGCAGGCCGCAGTCCAGGCAGTACCGCTGGTTGCTCGTCCGCCGCGCCCCACAGCGTGGGCACGTCTCGTCGGCGCCGACGATCGCGGCGCGGCGAAGCTCCGCGCGCGTGCTCGGCCCGGCTGCGTCGTCCACCTCGCTGGTCCTCGCTATTCCTCGCCGGCGAGCACGGTCTCCTCGGATGCGACGTCCGGCGAGTCGCCGTCCTCCGAGTCGAGCGTCCGTCCGCAGTTCGGGCAGAAGTGCGATCCGCGCAGGACCGGCGCGCCGCACTCGCAGCGCGGCATGTTCCGCGAGCGCATGTGCAGCAGGTCCTCGATCTCGGCCAGCCTCGCGTCGATGCCGACGACCGCGGCGCACCGCTCGGCGAGCAGGTCCTCGCGGAAGCCGCCGCGCCGGTACATCTCGACGAGCAGCCCGCCGAGCTCGACGAGCGCCTCGTTGCGGGCCTTGCCGAGCATGCGGCGCTCGCGGCGCAGCGCTCCGGGCTGCGGGCGCCGCAGTGCGACCCCTTCGACATCCGTCCGCCGGCGATGGAGCGGCGACATGCGAGAAACAGCTTAGAGGTCGATCACGACGAGACGCTCTTCCGTCATCTCGCGCACCGCCCACGCCGGCCCTTCCTTCGTGTTCCCGGAGGCCTTCACGCCGCCGTACGGCATCTGGTCGGCGCGGAACGTGGGGGCTTCGTTGACGGTGACGCCGCCGAAATCAAGCCCGCGCGCCGCGGCCACGCAGGTGGCGAGGTCGCGCGAGAAGACCGCCGCCTGCAGCCCGTAGCGTGTCGCGTTCGCCTGTTCGATCGCCTCGTCGAGCGTCGCGACGCGCGTGAGCGTGACCACCGGCCCGAACACCTCCTCGCACTGCACGCGGTCGGTGGGCGCCGGCGCAGCGACGACCGTCGGCTCCAGGAGTCCGTCGGAGGTGAGCCCGCCGCCCGTCAGCACCTCTCCCGTCGACTCCTGCACCCACGACCGCACCCGGTCGCGCTCCTCCTCGGAGATCAGCGGGCCGACGTCGGTGTCCTCGTCGGCGGGGTCGCCGACCTTCAGCGCCTCGACTGCAGGGACGAACGTCTCGACGAACTCGTCCCACCCCTCCTGCGCGACATAGATCCGCTGGACGGAGATGCAGCTCTGGCCCGCGAACGAGAACGCGTTCGCGGCGAGCTTCGCCGCGGTCCCCTCCGGCGCGTCCGCGCAGACGATCGCCGGCGTCGCGTTGCCGAGCTCGAGCTTCACGCGCTTTCGGTGCGCCCGCTCGGCGAGGCCCCAACCGACGGCGCCGGAACCGGTGAAGGTGATGAGCTTCACCCGCTCGTCGCCGACCAGCTCGTCCCCGATCGGGCCGGCCGGCCCGGCGACAACGTTCAGCCAGCCGGGCGGGAGGCCCGCCTCCTCTCCGAGCCGCGCGAGAAAGAGCGCGGAGAGCGGCGTTACGCCGGCCGGCTTCAGCACGACCGGGCAGCCCGCGGCCAGCGCCGGCGCGATCTTGTGCGCGACGAGGTTGAGCGGGAAGTTGAACGGCGAGATTGCACCGACGATCCCGATCGGCAGCCTGAGCGTGAACGCGAGCTTTCCCTCGCCGGCGGGAGAGGCATCCATCGGCACGACCTCGCCGGTGAGCTTCCGGGCCTCGACCGCCGCGAAGGTGTACGTCGAGACCGCCCGCGACGCCTCGACACGTGCTGCCTTCATCGGCTTGCCCGCCTCGGCGCAGATCGTCCGCGCGGCTTCGTCGGTTCGCTCGCGCAGCAGCGACGCGACCGCGTCGAGCAGACGTGCGCGCTCGTGCGCGGGGAGCGGATCGTCGAGGGCAGCGGCGGCCGCATCGAGCGCGCGCCGCGCCTCGCCGGCGCCGCCGGTGGCGACCCGGCCGACGACCTCGCCCGAGTACGGCGAGCACACGCCGATCCACGAGCCCGTCTCGACGTGCTCCCCGCCGATCGGCAGCAGGTGCTCGGTGACGGTCGCCGCCATCGAGCTAGAGACTAGATGTGAGAATGGCCGCCGTGAGCGCGGTGCGGATCGGCGCGCCGTTGGCGTGGGCCGGAGCGACCATCGTGGGCGTCGTCGCCTTCGGCCTCCCGACCTCGCGGGAGCTGATCCTCGTCTGGCTGCTCGCGGGGATGCTGGCGTTCTCGGCGAGCGACCTGCGGCGCCGACTGCCGCGGCTCGTCGTCGACTGGGCCCCGTTCGTGGTGCTGCTGCTCGTCTACGACCTGATGCGGGGCTTCGCGGACGGCCTCCTCTTCCCGGCGCACGAGGTGCCGCAGATCCGCCTCGAGAACCTCCTGTTCGGATCGCCGGCTCCCACCGTCTGGCTGCAGTCGCACCTCTGGCACGGCGCCGGCGACGTCCGGTGGTGGGACTACCTCGCCTGGTTCGTCTATCTGACGCACTTCCTGGCGACCCTGATCGCGGCGGCGGCCCTGTGGACGTTCGCGCACGACCGGTTCCGGCGCTATGCGTGGATGGTCTGCACGCTCACGGTGGCGGGCTTCGCGACCTACGTCCTCTATCCGGCGGTGCCTCCGTGGATGGCGGCGCAGCAGGGCAATTTCGGCGAGTCGAACCGGATCGTCCCGATCGTGTGGGACGACGTCCCGATCGCGCACTTCAGCGCGCTCTTCGAGCACGGCGTCCACTTCGCGAACAACGTGGCCGCGATGCCCTCGCTGCACGCCGGCTACGCACTGCTCTTCTCGCTGTTCCTCTGGCCGATCGTGCCCCGCTGGGTGCGGCCGCTGCTCGCCGTCTACCCGGTGGCGATGGCGTGGGCGCTCGTCTACACCGGCGAGCACTACCTCGTCGATTGCCTCGCCGGGTGGGTCTATGCGATCGTCGCCTACATGACCGTCAACGCGGTCTTCGACCGGCGTCGCCGTCGCGTGGTGAGCGTGGCGCGCGCCTACGCGGACTGACCATGCCCGAGGTCACGCCCCTTCACTTCTGTGACGTCACCGTCGAGGGCGAGCAGTGGCCGGTCTACGGGTGGACGATCGCCGTTCCCGAGGGGACGATCCTCGTCGACACGGGCATGATCGACTCGACGCCGGAGCTGGACGAGGAGTGGGGGCCGTCGCTCCGGCCGTGGGCGGCGCCCGACGACATGGTCGCGGTGATCAACACGCACCTCCACTTCGATCACTGCGGAGGCAACCGGCGGTTCGCCGGGCTGCCGACGTACGTGCAGCGCGCCGAGCTCGCAGCCGCGGTCGCTCCGGACTACCTCGAGGAGTGGGTTCACTTTCCCGGCGAGAGCTACGTCGAGCTCGACGGCGACACCGAGCTCTTCGACGGCGTCTCCGTGCTCTCGACGCCCGGCCACTCGGCCGGCCACCAGTCGGTCGTCGTGTCGACGCCCGAGGGCCTGACCGTGCTCGGCGGCGACGTGACCTACTCGATGCGCGAGCTGATCGACGGTGCGACGCCGTCGATCCTGCGGATTCACGAGCTGCGTCCGCGCCTCGTGTACCTCGCGCACCACGAGTCGCCGTGGGCGCCGGTCTACAGTTGACCGGGATGGACGCCTACATCGTCGACGCCGTCCGCTCGCCGATCGGCCGCCGGAACGGCACGCTTGCGGCGATACGCGGCGACGATCTCGCCGCGCAGATCCTGAATGGGCTGATCGGGCGTCACGACCTCGAGCCGGGGCTCGTCGAGGACGTGCAGATGGGCTGCGTCACGCAGATCGGCGAGCAGGGCTGGAACATCGGGCGGATGGCCGTGATGGCGGCCGGCTGGCCGGTCGACGTGTGCGGAACGACCGTCGACCGGCAGTGCGGTTCGTCGATGCAGACGAACTTCAACGCGGCCGCAGCGGTCGCGTCGGGCCAGCTCGACCTCGTCGTCTCGGCGGGCGTCGAGATGATGTCGCGGGTGCCGATGGGCTCGAACGGCGGCGACCTCTCGAGCCGCGTCACCGACCATTTCCAGATCGTCCCGCAGGGCCTCTCGGCCGAGCTGCTCGCGGAGGAGTGGCACCTCGACCGCGAAGCGCTCGACGCCTACGCGCTCGAGTCGCATCACCGGGCGATCGCGGCGATCGACGGCGGCAGGTTCGACCGCGAGATCGTGCCGGTCGAGCTGCCGGAGCCGCGCCCCGGGCCCGACGCAAGTAACAGTCTGTTACACGCTGCGGGCGGTGGGGCCGTCGCGGCTCCGACCGCGTTCGCGGTCGACGAGGCGCCGCGGCGGGATACGTCCGCGGAAGCCCTGGCCGCACTCAGGCCCGCGTTCCGCGAGGACGGGGTGGTGACCGCCGGCAACTCGTCGCAGATCGTCGACGGCGCCGCGGCCGTGCTGATCGCGAGCGAGGCCGCGTGCAACCGACTCGGCCTCGAGCCGCGCGCACGCTTCGTCTCGTTCGGCCTCGCCGGCGTCGACCCGACCCGGATGCTCCACGGGAACCCGCAGGCGATCGAGAAGGCACTCGACCGTGCGGGCATCTCCCTCGACGACGTGAGCGTGCTCGAGGTGAACGAGGCGTTCGCGTCCGTCGTGCTCCAGACGGCCGCCGACCTCGCGCTCGGCGAGCGGATGGACGACGTCAATCCGAACGGCGGCGGCATCTCGCTCGGGCACCCGCTCGGCGCGACGGGCGCACGCGTCACCGCGACGCTCCTGAACGAGCTCGATCGGCGCGACGCGCAGTTCGGCGTCGCCTCGATGTGCGTCGGGTTCGGCATGGCGATCGCCGGCGTCGTCGAGCGCCTCTAGATGGTCGACGAGCCGCGGAGGATCGGGGTCGTCGGCCTCGGGGCGATGGGCGCCGGCATCGCGCAGCTCGCGATCGAGGCCGGCGTCGACACCGTCGGGCACGAGCTCGAGCTCCCGCGCGCGGAGGCGGCCCGCGACCGCATCGGGCACTTCCTCACGCGCAAGGTCGAGAAGGGAACGCTCGCCGGGGAGGCGCGCGACGCGGCGATGGAGCGGCTCCGCCTCACGGACGACCTCGCGGAGCTCGGCGGCTGCGATCTCGTGATCGAGGCGGCCTTCGAGGACCTCGCGGTGAAGCACGAGCTGTTCCGCGCGCTCGAGGCCGTCGTCCGCGGTGAGGCGATCCTCGCGACGAACACCTCGGCGTTGTCGGTCACCGAGATCGCGTCGGTGCTCGACCGGCCCGAGCGTGCCGTCGGGATGCACTTCTTCAATCCCGCGCCGTTGATGCCGCTCGTCGAGATCGTGCGCGCCGAGCGCACGTCCCCCGAGGTGGCCGCGACCGCGCACGCGCTCGGCGAGCGTCTGGGCAAGACGCCGATCGACTGCTTCGACACGCCCGGCTTCGTCGTCAACCGCGTGCTGATCCCGCTCCTCAACGACTGCGTCCGCGTGCTCGACGAGGCGGGCGTGAGCCCGCGCGACCTCGACGCCGGGATGCAGAAGGGCGCGGGGTGGCCGATGGGCCCCTGCACGCTGCTCGACCTCGTCGGCGTCGACGTGCACGTGCATGCGAGTGAGGCGCTGTACGAGAAGCTGCGCGAGCCGCGCATGGCGCCGCCCGCGCGCCTCGTTCGCATGCTGAAGGCGGGCAAGCTCGGCCGGAAGTCCGGCGAGGGCTTCTACAGCTACGACTGAGCTTCGACGCCGAAGCGCTGCGCCGCGAGCGGGATCGTGCTGCCCTGGACGATGACCGACGCGAGAACGACGACGAACACCGTCTCGTAGATGCGGCGGCCGTCGGTGACGTGCGCAGCGACCGCGAAGGCGGCGAGCAGGATCGGCACGGCGCCCTTGAGCCCGCCCCACATCACGAAGAGCCGTTCGCCGTTCGTGAGCCGTGCGGGAAGGAGCAGCGCGCCGACGACGAACGGCCTCGCCGCCAACGCGAGGAACGCCGCGATCGCGAGCCCCTCGCCGACGCGCCCGAGTGTGATCGACGAGATGTCGACCGTCAGGCCGAGCCCGACGAAGACGACGATCTCGGCGAGTGTCGCGAGCCCTTCCTCGAACACGGCGATGTCGTGCTTGAACGGTGCGTCGACGTCGGCGACCACAAGGCCGGCGACGAAGACCGCGAGGAACCCGGAGCCGTGCGCGACTGCCGCCGCGCCGTAGATGACGCCAGCGATCGCCAGCGTTCGCACCGTGTAGAGCCCCGATGAGGGGAGCTCGACTCGACGGAGCACGTAGGTCGCGACGAGACCGCCGGCGACGCCGACCGCGAGCCCGACCGTCATCTGCTCGAGGAACACGCGGACGACGATCCAGAAGCTCGCGTCGCTGTGCTCCGCGAGCTCGATCAGCCCCACCATCAGCGCGATGCCGACCGGGTCGTTGGCGCCCGACTCGCCCTCCAGGATGGTGCGGCTCCGTCCTCTGATCTCCCGGTCGCCGAGCACCGAGAACATCACCGCGGGATCGGTCGGCGCGACCGCGGCGCCGAGGAGGCCGGAGGTGAGCCAGCCGAGGTCGAACACCGCGTGCACGAACAGCGCGACCAGAGCGGCGCAGGCGAACGTGCCCAGCACCCCGAGCGACGCGATCGGCCCCGCGGCGATGCGGAACCGCTTCAGTCCGATCGACGAGCCGCCCTGGAAGAGGATGACGATGAGCGCGACGGTGGCGATCTGCTCGACCGTGCCGATCCCGACCACGAGCCCGGGGAAGACGTCGGACGCGATCGCCGCCGCGACGAGGAAGAGCGCCGCCGCCGGGATCGCGAGCCGGGCGCTCAGCTTGGCGACGTAGAGCGCGGCGGCGAGCCCGCCGGAGACGATGAGCACCCCCAGCCCGAAGCTCGTGAGCTCGTCCACGCCCCGGCGACGCTACGCGGTACGCGCGAGGGACGTGTCGGTATGCCGACGGACAGAGTTCATCGCAAACTCCTTACATCTCCCTCACGAGCGGCATAATCGGTCCGGAAACACTAGTTCTGTCGATGCGCCGGCTCTGTCTCATCCTGCTCGTTTGTCTCGCGGCTGCCCCCGCTGCGTTCGCGGCGACCGATGCAGCCGGCGACGGCGTGCTCGAGCTTCGGTCCGTGTACGGCAACGTCACGATCAACGCGAAGGGCGTGCTCTGGGGGCAGATGGACAAGGGCTCGCTCACGGTCACCGACCCGGTCGCGGGCGACGGCGACGTCCTCGTCAACGGCGCCGACAAGCCGGCGCGCGTGCTGCCAGACGGGTCGGTGCTCTACGTGGGCAAGGACCTGCACTTCCGCATCACCGGCGGCTCGTACAAGCTCCAGTTCTCGAACGGGACGGGCATCGACCTGACCACCGTCGGGGTCGGCAAGGCGACGATCCTGCCCGACTGGACGGCTACGGACGACGGCGACTACGCGGTCGACGGCGCCAAGTGGAAGTCGGTGCCGTTCTACGACCCGCTGTACCTGAAATTCGGCGTCAAGCCGACGCCGCCGCCGACCACGACCACCACGGGGCCCTAGATGAGCGCGCCGGCCGCGAACATCCTCGTGGTCGAGGACGAGGGGTCGATTGCCTCCTTCGTCTCGCTCTACCTGAAGAACGCCGGCTACGGCGTGCGGACGTCGGCGACGGGCGGCGACGCGCTCGTGAAGGTCGCAGACGACATGCCGTCGCTGATCGTGCTCGACCTGATGCTGCCCGACATCGACGGGATCGAGGTCTGCCGGCGCATTCGCCAGTCGAGCGACGTCCCGATCCTGATGCTCACGGCGCGCGACGAGGACGTCGACAAGATCATCGGCCTCGAGGTCGGAGCGGACGACTACCTCACGAAGCCCTTCAACCCGCGCGAGCTCGTCGCGCGCGTGAAGTCGATTCTGCGGCGTGCGGCGCCCGAGCGTCGCGAGCGTGAGACCGAGGTGATCGTGCACGGCGACCTGCGCGTGGATGCCGGCCGGCGCGAGGTGAACGTCGGCGACGAGGAGATCCAGCTCGCGCCGAAGGAGTTCGACCTGCTCTGGGAGCTGCTCGACCACCGCGGCCTCGTGCTTACCCGCGACCAGCTGCTCGAGCGGGTGTGGGGCTACACGTTCGCCGGCGACACGAGGACGGTCGACGTGCACGTCCGGCAGCTCCGGCGCAAGCTCGGCGAGGCGTCCCCGATCGTCACGGTCTGGGGCGTCGGCTACAAGGTCTCGCCGGCGAAGGATGCGCGCAAGGAGAAGACGAAGACCTAGGCGGTCATGTTCAGCTCGCTTCGCGTTCGGTTGCCACTCGTCTTCCTTGCCGGCATCGTGGTGGCCGGCGTCATCACCACGGCGATCTCGATTCGCTTGTTCCAGCAGTTCGCGCGCGACCAGGCGATTGCGCAGCTGTCGCGCGAGGGGCACGGCATCGCCGCGCTGTACGTCGCGGCCGTGCGCGCGGGTTACGGCAACCGGTCGGGCGACCGCCTGGCGCCAACCTTCGCCGCGGCGAATCTCGGGCTGACGACCGGCGCGAAGCTGTACTGGGTCGGCCCGCGTGTGCTCTTCCCGGGCCAGGAGGTGAACTTCGGCCTCCGCCGGCTGCCGCTCAAGACGATCGACTGGACCTCGGGGAAGTCGCTGTCGTTCGAGTTCACGCCGCCCGGCACCAAGCATCCGTACATCGCGGTTGCGAACCCGTTGATCCTGGGCTCGACCTCGATCGGCGCGGTCGTGGTGGCACAGCCGAAGACCGACGTCGGCAAGCGGGTGCGCTCGCTGATCGAGCGCCTCGCGCTGGCGGGCCTGCTCGGCCTCGCGGTCGCCGGGCTGCTCGCGTGGTACCTGTCGCGGCGCCTCGTGCGCCCGATCCTGCAGCTCTCACAGGCGGCGGACGACGTCGCGGGCGGGAACTACGAGGTCCGTGTGCCGGAGCATGCGCCGGGCGAGCTCGGGCACCTGTCCGAGCGCTTCGGCGAGATGGCACACCGCCTGAGCGAGGTCGAGGCGATGGAGCGCAACTTCCTGATGTCGGTCTCGCACGAGCTGCGGACGCCTCTGACCGCGATCCGCGGCCACGTCGCGGCGCTGCGGGAGGGGGTTGTGGTCGACGAGGAGCTCGAGCAGCAGTCGCTCGAGACGGTCGAGCACGAGGCGCAGCGGCTCGAGCGGCTGGTGGGCGACATCCTCGACCTCGCGAAGCTCGACACGCACCGGTTCACCGTGATGAAGGAAGAGGTCGACATGGGTGAGCTGCTCGCGCAGGCGTTCGAGCGCTATCGCGAGGAGGCGCAGCGGCGTTCGATCGACTACCGGTGCGAGGTGCACGACCGTCCGGTGATCGAGTCGGACGGCGACCGCGTGCTCCAGGTCGTCGGGAACCTGCTCTCGAACGCATTCAAGGCGACGCCGAACGGGGGCCGCATCTCGCTCGAGCTCGCACAGCAGAACGGCACGGTGCACGTGGTCGTCGAGGACTCGGGCCCGGGCATCCCGGAGCAGAACCGCGAACGGATCTTCCGCCCGTTCGTCTCGAACGTCGGCGGTGGGACCGGGCTCGGTCTCCCGATCGCGCGCGAGCTGTCGAGCGCGCTCGGCGGCCGCCTCGAGCTCGACAGTGAGCTGGGGCACGGCAGCCGGTTCGAGCTCGTGCTGCCGGTGGGTTAGGGCGCTAGCCGGTCTCGCGCAGCGGCACGACGGTCGCCGGCGTCGAGTCGACGAGCGCCGCCTCGATCCGCTCGAGCCGCGCGTTCATCGACCGCCAGCCCTCGGTCAGCAGCTCGACGAGGAGAGCGAGGTCGTCGATGCGCGCGAGCCGCTCGGCATCGAGCGTCGACTCGATGCTCTCGAGCCGCCGCGCCGCGCTGTTCGACAGCCCCTTGACCTCGGCGAGCCGGCGCGAGATCGGTGCGGCCTCCTCGCGCAGCGCCTCCCGAAGAGGTAAACGCAACTCGTCCATGGAGCGAAGCTAGCGTCCGAGTCGGATGGACTCGAGCGAGCTCGACTACGACCTTCCGCCCGAGCTGATCGCCCAGCATCCGGCGGGCCGGCGCGACGATTCGCGGCTGCTCGTGTACGAGCGCGCGTCCGGCGCGATCCGCGATCGCGTCTTCCGTGAGCTGCTCGACGAGTTGACGCCGCAGACGCTCACCGTCGTGAACGACACGCGGGTCGTCGCGGCGCGGATCCCGATCTCGTCGCCGCGCGGCGAGGTGCTGCTGCTCGAGCGGATCGACGGGGACGTGTGGGAGGCGCTTGCCCGGCCGACGCGGCGCCTGCGCGCGGGGTGGACGTACGCGGGCGTCGAGCTGCTCGAGCATCTCGGTGAGGGACGGTGGCGCGTGCGCCTCGAGGGCGAGCCGCAGGGCCGGGCGCCGCTGCCGCCGTACATCACCGAGCCGCTCGCCGATGCGGAGCGGTACCAGACCGTGTACGCGGACGCGCTCGGCTCCGCGGCGGCGCCGACGGCGGGGCTCCACTTCACGCCGGAGCTCCTCGCCACGCTCGACATCGAGCAGGTGACGCTGCACGTCGGGCTGGACACGTTCCGACCGCTGCAGACGGACGTCGTCGAGGCGCACCCGATCCACGGCGAGCGGTACGTCGTCGCGCCTCCGGCGTGGGAGCGGATCGCGTCCGCGCCGCGGGTGCTCGCGGTCGGGACGACCACCGTCCGCGTCCTCGAGACCGTCGCGCACGGCGGCGCCCTCGAGGGCCGCACGGAGCTCTTCATCACCCCGGGCTTCGACTTCCGCCGCGTCGACGCGCTGCTCACGAACTTCCACCTGCCGCGCTCCACGCTGCTCGCGCTCGTGATGGCGTTCGCCGGCGTCGACGAGACCCGCCGCCTCTACCGGCACGCGATCGACGCCCGCTACCGCTTCTACTCCTTCGGCGATGCGATGCTGATCCTCTGACCGCGTTGCACTTCCGTAACCCTTTCCTGGCGACGAGCCATGGCCGTTCGGTCAGAGCCGCGAGCGCTCGGAACGGGGCATGAGCGCGCCTGTGGACGAATCGGCGCAGGGTCGTCACCCTCACCTGGCGAGTGGACGGGTCCCCTCCGACCGTGTCTTCGAGGTGACGGCCCGCGAGGGGGAGGCGCGCGTCGGGGTGCTCCGCACCGCGCACGGGGAGATCGAGACGCCGGCGTTCATGCCTGTCGGGACGAAGGGAACGGTCAAGCTGCTGCACCCGGACGAGGTGCGCTCGCTCGGCGCGCAGGTCGTGCTCGGCAACACGTACCACCTCCACTTCCGCCCCGGCGACGCGCTGATCGCCGAGCTCGGAGGCCTGCACCGCTTCATGGGCTGGAGCGGGCCGATCCTCACCGATTCGGGCGGCTTCCAGGTCTTCTCGCTGCGCGACACGATCGCGCGCGTCGACGACGACGGCGTCACCTTCCGCAACGTCTACGACGGCGCCGCGACACGCTTCACGCCCGAGCTCGCCGCCGGCATCCAGCGCAACCTCGGCAGCGACATCGCGATGTGCCTCGACCAGGTGCCCGCGGCCGACGTGGGCAGGCGTGAGCTCGAGGAAGCGGTGCGCCGGACGACGCTCTGGGCTGAGCGCCAGGCGACCGAGCCGCGCGCGGACGGCCAGCTTCGCTTCGGGATCAACCAGGGCGGCGTCGACCCGGAGTTGCGCAGGCGCTCGATCGAGGAGATCGCCGGGCTCGGATTCGACGGGAACGCCATCGGCGGTCTCGCGATCGGCGAGGACCGCGACGTCATGTTCGAGACGACCGACTGGGCGGCTGCGCTCCTGCCCGCCGACCGGCCGCGCTACTTCATGGGGATCGGCGACGCCGAGGGGATCCTCGAGGTGATCGAGGCGGGCATCGACCTTTTCGACTGCGTGCTGCCGACTCGGACGGCGCGCACCGGCAGCGCATTGACCGCCGGAGGGCGGCTCAACCTTCGTGCCGCCGCGTTCGCGCGCGACGAGCGGCCGCTCGAGGAGGGCTGCGACTGCCCGGCCTGCTCGCGGTTCTCCCGCGCGTACATCCGCCACCTCGTGAACCAGAACGAGCTGCTCGGGCTGCGGCTCCTCTCGCTCCACAATCTACGATTCGTGATCGCGCTCACCAGGGGCGCGCGCGAGGCGATCGAGCATGGCGCCTTCGCCGCGTACAAGCGCGAACGACTCGAGAGGCTCCGATGGCCGGCTTCCTGATCCTGATCATCATCCTCGCCGCCGTGTGGGCGCTGTTCGTGCTCCCGGCGCGCCGGCGCCGCCGCTCCCACGAGGACATGCAGGACACGGTCGACGTCGGCGACGAGATCATCACCGCAGGCGGCCTCCACGCCGTCGTCAAGGAGATGGGCGAAAGCGACCTTCGCGTCGAGATCGCGCCGGGCGTCGTCGTCACCCTCGACAGGCGCGCGGTGGCCGCCGTTGCCCGCGAAATCGAGGTGGAAGTCGAGGTAAATGACCCCAAAAGGGTCAGCGGGGGCGACCTGGAACCCAGCTAACCTGTGCCCGCTGTGTCTTCACGGCGCTCACACCTGACGCTGGTCGTCCTGATTCTCCTCTCGCTCGCCGGCGTCCTGCTGCTGGGCATCTCCGGCTCGCCGGCGCACAAATCGCTGAAGAAGGGCCTCGACCTGCAGGGCGGCCTCGAGGTCGTGCTGAAGGCGCAGCCGCCGAAGGGGCACCAGCTGACCGCGTCGGATCTCGACCGCTCGGTCACGATCATGCGGAACCGCGTCGACAAGCTCGGCGTCGCGGAGCCGCACATCCAGAGGCAGGGCTCCGACCAGATCGTGATCCAGCTTGCGGGCGTGCACGACGCCGCCGCCGCGGCGAAGCTGATCGGGAAGACCGCGCAGCTCGCGCTCTACGACCTCGAGCCGGCCCTCGTGCCGCCGTCCGTGAGCGCGACCGGGCAGCCGCAGGCGACCACGAGCCTCTACCAGCTGCTGTCGCGCGTGCAGGCCGCCGCGAAGCAGGGCGAACCCAGCCAGTACGCGCTGTTCAAGAAGTCGACCCAGACTACGGGCACCGGCAAGAACAAGAAGACGACCACGACCTGGCACCGCATCGCCGGACCGACGGCGACGCTGCACCGCGACCCCTCCACGGGCAACGCCGGGCTGCTCGACGCCTACAGGGGCAAGGTGCCCGAGGGCGCGAAGGTCCTCACGGTCCCGCACGGCACGGTGATCATCACGTGCTCGACCGAGACCTCCGCCGTCTGCCCGGGCGACCCGAACGGCGTTCCCCCTCTCGGCAAGACCGACTACTACCTCTTCAAGCACGGCGCCTACCCCAACGACCGGTACGCCACGAACGGCAAGTACCCGAACATGGGCGGCGAGGAGCTCAAGCTCTCGGGCACGCGCCAGGACTTCGACCCGACGACCGGCGACCCGGTCGTGCTCATGCAGTTCTCGGGCAAGGGCAACAAGATCTTCCACGAGGTCACGAAGAACGAGGCGATCCGCGGCTCGATCCAGCAGAACCCGCAGCACTTCGCGATCGTGCTCGACAACGAGATCCGGTCGTGGCCGCAGATCGACTACAACCAGAACCCGCAGGGGATCGACCCGACGGGCAGTGGCGCGCAGATCACCGGCCTGCAGAGCTTGAAGGAGGCGAAGGACCTCGCGCTCGTTCTGCAGACCGGCGCACTCCCCGTCAACTTCGTCACGCTCGAGCGCACCGACGTCTCGGCGACGCTCGGCAAGGACTCGCTCAACCAGGCGCGCGACGCGGCGATCGGCGGCCTCATCGCGGTCGCGATCTTCCTGCTGATCGCCTACCGCTTCCTCGGCCTCGTCGCGGTGGTCGGGCTCGGCATCTACGCCGCTCTCATGTACGGCGCGATCCTGCTGCTGGGGGTGACCCTCACGCTCCCCGGCTTCGCCGGCCTGATCCTCACGATCGGCGTCGCCGCCGACGCGAACATCGTCGTCTTCGAACGCATCAAGGAAGAGGTGCGCGCCGGGAAGACCATGCGCAAGGCGATAGGCGACGGCTATGCGAAGGGCCTCCACACGATCATCGACGCGAACGTCGTGACGGTGATCACCGCGTTGATCCTCTTCGCCGTCGCGACTGCCGGCGTCAAGGGCTTCGCGCTGATGCTGCTGATCGGCACCGTCATCTCGCTGGTCACCGCTGTCGCAGCGACGCGCGCGATGCTCGGTCTGCTCTCCGGCTTCCGCTGGTTCGACAACCCGCGCTTCATGGGAGCTGCCGGCGAGCAGGGGCTGAAGTTCCTGCAGATCGACTTCATGCGTCGCCGCAACCTCTGGTTTGCGATCTCGGCTGCGGTGATCCTGATCAGCGTCGCTTCGCTCGCAGTGCGCGGCCTCAACCTCGGCATCGACTTCAAGGGCGGCGTCCAGCTCACGTTCAAGACGCAGGCCTACACGTCGCTCTCGGCCGTGCGCGACCAGACCGCGTCGATCGGGCACGCGAAGGACGCGGTCGTCCAGGGGCGGGGCACGTCGACGAACGGCGGCGAGAACTACCGCAACTTCCAGATCCAGCTGAAGAAGCTTCCCTCTGCGGATCAGAACAAGCTGACGACGGCGCTGAAGGAGAACGTCAACGCGCAGGCGCTCGGCGTGAAGAACGTGTCGTCGAGCTTCGGGCGCCAGATTGCGCGTGCCGCGATCCTCGCGATTCTCTTCTCGCTGTTGATCGTGACGCTGTACATCACGATCCGCTTCCACGGGCTCGCGTTCGCCATCCCGGTCGTCGTCGCGATGATCCACGACGTCGTCATCACGATCGGCGTGTACTCGGTGACCGGGCGCGAGGTGACGGAGGCGACCGTAGCCGCGGTCCTGACCGTGCTCGGCTACTCGATCTACGACACGATCATCATCTTCGACCGTATCCGCGAGAACGTGCCGATCATGCGACGCCAGCCGTTCGCCACGATCGCCAACATCTCGCTGTGGGAGACGATCCGCCGTTCGCTGGCGACGACGTTCATCACCCTCCTCCCGGTCGCCGCGCTGTTCTTCTTCGGCGGCTCGACGCTCAAGGACTTCGCGTTCGCACTCCTCGTCGGCGTGATCTCGGGTGCGTACTCGTCGATCTTCATCGCCGCACCGCTGCTGACGATCTGGAAGGAGCGCGAGCCCGAGTACGCCCGCCGCAAGGGCCAGGCGACGCCCGAGGGCGCAGCCGGTGACAGCCTGCTCGCCGAGGCGGAGCAGGCGCTTCTCGACGCCGAGGACGAGGAGCCCGCTCCCGCCGACGCGGTCGAGTCGGGTGTCGCGCAGCGCACGGACGGCCCCGTCGACGAGGCTGCCAAGCGCGCGGCGCGGCGGCAGCGCAGGAGCTCGCGTCCGCATGGACGCGCCCGGTAACGGCTCTCCCGAGCGCGACGCGCTCGAGCGGATCCTTGCGCTGCTCGGCCCGAGGCTCGAAGACGCTCGCGTTCTCTTCGACGACGCGACCTCACGCTGGCGCGGCGACGCCGCCCGCGTCGGGGAGGGCACGCGCCGTCGCGTGCGCGAGATCGCGCGCGAGCTCGGGCTCGTGAGCCGCTACGACTGGGACGAGCTGGAGCTCCGCGTCGCGCAGCTCGAGCACCGCCTGCGACTGGTGGAGGGCTCGCGCCGGCAAGACCAGCCGTAGGGCCTGCTACCTTGGTCACTGAGGGAGCGCGGATCGGCCGCGTTTCCGTGAGATCGCGTCTCCTCTGACGGACACGGGATCTCGACGTCCGAAGGAGTTGAGAAAGCTGACAGATTTTCGTTCGCTCGGCGCGTCCGAGGCCGTTTGCGCAGTGCTGACAGGCCGCGGCATCGACTCGCCGTTCCAGATTCAGGCCCTCGTCATCCCGGAGGCGCTTCGCGGCGGCGACGTGCTCGCGAAGAGCCCGACCGGATCGGGAAAGACGCTCGCGTTCGCGATCCCGATCGTCCAGCGCATTCGTCCCGACGACCGGCGGCCTGCTGCGCTCGTGCTCGTGCCGACGCGCGAGCTCTGCGTTCAAGTGACAGAGGAGTTCGAGCTCGTCGCCGGCCCGGGGATCAAGGTCGCCTCGGTCTACGGCGGCGTGCCGCTCAAGGCGCAGGCGCGAGTGGCGAGCGACGCGCACGTCCTCGTCGCGACCCCCGGCCGTCTGCAGGATCTCGTCGATCGCGGCCTCGTGTCGCTGGAGGCGGTCACCGTGCTCGTCCTCGACGAGGCCGATCGCATGCTCGACATGGGCTTCAAGCCGCAAGTCGACCGCATCGTGCGCCTGTTGCCGCGGCAGCGGCAGACGATGTTCTTCTCCGCGACACTCGACGGCGAGGTCGGCGAGCTCGCGCGCCGCTATACGCAGTTCCCGGCGCGCTTCGAAGGAGAGCTGCCGCAGGAGCGCCGCACCGGCGAAGTCGACCACCGCTTCGTCGCCGTCACGTCCGACACGAAGGTGCGTACGCTCGTCGACCTGCTCAGCGCGGAGGAGCGCGGCCTCGCGCTCGTCTTCGTCCGCACGAAGGCCGGCGCCGACCGGCTGGTCGAGAAGCTGCGCCGCCACGACGTCGACGCGGTTGCGATCCACGGCGACAAGGGCCAGGCGCAGCGCGAGCGCGCGCTCGCACGGTTCGACGCCGGCAAGGTGCGGACGCTCGTGGCGACCGACGTCGCCGCGCGCGGCCTCGACGTCGACGACATGACACACGTGATCAACTACGACCCGCCCGAGGACCCTCACGCCTACACGCACCGCGTCGGCCGCACCGGGCGTGCCGGCCGTGGCGGCGTCGGCATCACGCTGGTGCTGCCGGACCAGCAGGCGGACGTGTCGCGCGTCGCGCGGCTGCAGGGCCATGTCGAGCGCTTCGAGGAGTCCGGGATGACGGTCGCCCGGCCGCGCCTCGTCTACACGTCTCGCCGCGGGAGGTCGTCCAAGTGGTAGAGCGCGCCGAGCGGCTCACGGCCGCCCAGGCGGCTGCGCTCCGCGAGGAGCTCGAGCACCTCGAGGGCCCGCGGCGTGCCGAGGCGGTGGCCGCGATCAAGAAGGCGCGCGAGTTCGGCGACCTCTCCGAGAACTTCGAGTACCACGCGGCGAAGAACGAGCAGGGCCTGCTCGAGGCGCGCATCCGCACCCTGCGGGCGCGGCTCGACACCGCGGAGATCGTCGAGGACGCCACCGGCGGCAAGGTCGGCGTCGGCTCGATCGTCGACGTCGAGGCCGACGGCGGCGACACGATGACAGTCGAGATCAGCGCGCTCGGCGGCGCGGGCACGGTGTCGCCCACGTCGCCGCTCGGCACGGCCCTCCTGGGGCGCACCGTGGGCGAGACGGTCGACGTCGCCGCTCCGCGCGGCACCTGGCGGGCGACGATTCGTCACATCCACTAGCCTCTTCGCGCCCGATTGGGCTGCAAGACTAGGGGCAGTGGCGGCACCCCCCAAGCAGCGCAACCTCGGCCGCATGAGCGAGATCGCGCAGGTCGCGGTTCGCCACGGCTTCGGGTACGTGTTCGAGGGCAGGCGCGGCCGCGACCAGGACGGCGGCGGCACCGCGCGCGGGCGCCACCTGCGCGAGATGCTCGACGAGCTCGGCCCGACGTTCGTGAAGTTCGGCCAGCTGCTCTCCACGCGGCCCGACGTCGTGCCGCCGGACATCATCACGGAGCTCCGCGGCCTGCAGGACGACGTGCGCCCGTTCCCGTTCGACGAGGTCGAGCGCACGATCAACGAGGAGCTCGGCCAGCCGATCGAGCGGCTGTTCCTGGAGTTCGAGGAGACCCCGCTCGCCGCGGCGTCGATCGGGCAGGTGCACGGCGCGGTCCTGCCGAACGGGCGTCGTGTCGTCGTGAAGGTGCAGCGCCCGAACGCCCCGCGGCAGATCGAGGCCGACCTCGCGCTGATGTACCAGGCCGCACGGCTTGCGAAGGAGCGCATCCGCGCGCTCGACTTCATCGACACCAACGAGATCGTCGACGAGTTCGCGCGCTCGATCCGGCAGGAGCTCGACTACCGGATGGAGGGCCGCAACGCCGACGCGTTCCACCACAACTTCGCGGGGCACCCGCACGTCGCCGTGCCGCGCGTCTACTGGTCGTACACGCGCTCGCGTGTGCTCACGCTGGAGCGGCTCGAGGGCGCGCAGCTCGCCGATCTCCACCTGGACAACTGGGCTGTCGACCAGCGCCGCCGGCTCGCGTACCTGATCGCCGAGTGCTGGATGACGATGATCTTCCGGCACGGGTTCTTTCACGGCGACCCGCATCCCGCCAACATCCTCGTGCTCTCGCCCGAGCGCATCGGCCTCGTCGACTTCGGCCTCAGCGGGAAGCTCACCGACGACGACATGTCGAAGCTGACGAAGCTCTTCATCGACGCGGCGTCGGAGAACATCGAGCTGCTGCCGAAGCGGCTCGGCGAGCTCGGCGTGCGCTACCCGCGCGAGCGGGAGGACGAGTTCGTCGCGGAGCTCCGCGAGCTCTACCACCGCTACTACGGCGCGACGCTCCAGGAGATCGACCCGATTCAGATCATCCGCGAGGGGTTCGCGCTGATCTACTCGATGAACCTGCGGCTTCCGACGCGCTTCGTGATGCTCGACAAGGCGATCGCCACGCTCGGCTCGGTCGGAGTGGAGCTCTACCCCGACTTCAACGTGTTCGAGGTGGCGAAGCCCTACGCGCGCGCCCTGATGGTCGAGCGGTTCACGCCCCGCCGCATGGCTGCGCGGGCGCGGCGCGAGGGCTGGCAGCTCGCGAACATCGCAGCCGAGCTCCCGTACCAGCTCTCCGACACGCTCGAGCAGATCCGCGACGGCCAGATCGAGGTCGGCTTCGTCCACAAGGGCCTGGACGAGTTCATGGCCAAGCTCGACGTGCTGTTCAACCGGCTTGTGATCGCGCTCGTCGTGACCGGCGGTCTGATCGGATCCAGCCTGATCGGCATCTTCGCCAAGTCCGGCCCGCACGTGCTCGGGCTGCACGTCATCTCCGTGCTCGGCTTCTCGCTCTCGGCGATCCTCGGGGTCTGGCTCTTGTGGAGCGTCGTCCGATCTGGTCGAATCTGATCCGCTCGGGCGGCGAATCGACGAAAGGAGCTCGGAATGGCCGGAGTCAGGCGGGGGGCGCAGGCGGTCCTCAAGTTTCTCGCACCGATCTTCGTGATCGGGATCATCGTTCAGATCTTTCTCGCGGGGGAGGGCATTTTCGGGTTGAAGAACGTCCAGGCCCTGGACGATGCGAAGACGCTCGATCCGCACCGCGGGCTGGGGTTCTTCTTGACATTCCCGGGCGCCCTGCTGCTCCTGATCGTCGCGCTGCTCGCCTGGTCGCCCGACAAGCGCGTGCGCATCCTGTCGATCGTCCTGCCGTTCCAGCTCTTCCTGCAGTCCGTGCTGGCCGGCATCGGACGGTGGGGCGGGGCGTTCCATCCGCTGAACGGGTTTGCGCTGCTCGCCGAGTTCGGCTGGCTGACCTACATCCTCTGGCACCGCCAGGAGGCGACGGCAACCCCAGCGACGGCCACGGCGGCCGTTCCGGCCGACTGAGGAACGAACGGCACGGAATCGTGCCGATGGACGACTGTCGTTCGCCGAGCCGCAGGGCTACGGTCGGTGCATGCCGACTGCCACCGCGCTGCTGGTCGCCGACACCGAGCCCGAGACGAGGCGCTTCCTCGCCCGCCAGCTGACGCAGGACGGCTTTCGGCTCGTCGGCGCGCGCGACGAGCCGGACCTCGTGCTCGCCGGCGACCCGGCGTGCGTCGAGCGCTGGATCGAGCGGGCGCCGGTGATCGTGCTCGGCCGGCCGCAGGCCGACGCCGTCGATCGCATCCGCGCGTTTCGGAACGGCTGCGACGACTACGTCGTCCCGCCGTTCGACTACCAGGAGCTGGTGGAGCGGATCCGGGCGGTGCTGCGTCGCGTGCGCCCGCCGGCGCCGGCCGTCGTGGACGCGCCGCCGGTGCGCATCGACACACGGACCCGCGACGTCCGCGTGGACGGGCAGCGCGTCCAGCTGTCGCAGAAGGAGTACGAGCTCCTCCTGCGGCTCGCACGCGAGCCCGACCGCGTGCTCACGAAGGCGGAGCTGCTCCGCGACGTCTGGGGCTATCGCGTGCTCGGCCGCACACGCACGCTCGACTCGCACGCCTCTCGCCTTCGACGCAAGCTGCGCGACGCTGGGGCGCAGGGCGCGCTGATCGACAACGTGTGGGGCGTCGGGTATCGGCTGCTCGGGCTGATGTCGGAGGAGTAGCGTCCCGGATGTGGACACCGCCGAGAAGGCTGCGCTCCTCCGGCGGCTCCACCACGAGCCAGGGCTGCTCGTCCTCCCGAACGCCTGGGACGTCGCCAGTGCCCGCGCGCTCGCCGCGCTGCCGGGCTGCCGGGCGCTCGCAACCACCAGTGCTGCGGTGGCCCGCTCGCTCGGGTTCGAGGACGGCGAGCAGGCACCGGCGGAGGAGATGCTCCGCGCCGCCGGCCGGATCGCGGCGGCGGTCGACGTCCCGGTCACCGCCGACCTCGAGCGTGGCTACGGCGATCCTGTCGGCACCGCGCGCGCCGCCTGGGCGGCCGGCGTGGTCGGCCTGAACCTCGAGGACTCGACGGAAGGACGCCTGGTCCCGGTCGCCGAGCAGGCGGAGGTGATCCGCGCGATCAGGGCCGCCGTGCCGGAGCTCGTCGTCAACGCGAGGATCGACGTCTTCATCCGCAAGACGGGTGGGGTGGACGACGCCGTCGAACGTGCTGCCGCGTACCTCGAGGCGGGGGCCGACTGCGTGTACCCGATTCTCTGCCCGACCGACGTGGTCGCGGAGCTGGTGGAGCGGATCGAGGGGCCGATCAACGTCGTCGTCGTGCCCGGCCTGCCGTCGCCGGCCGAGCTCGAGCGCATCGGCGTCGCGCGGCTCACGTGGGGGCCGGGCCTGGCGACGGCCGCGTACGCCGAGGCGGCGCGGATCGCGGGCGACGCGCTCGCGGACGGCCCCTAGGTACGGTCGCCGGGCGGCACGGCGCGCAGCGTGGGGCGGCGCGGCGTGTCGTCGATCAGCCGCGCACCGCGGCTCCGCGTGACGTAGGCGAACGCCCACCGCGTGAGCACGAGCAGCCGGTTCTCGAACCCGATCAGGTAGACGATGTGCACGGCGAGCCAGATCACCCAGGCCGGGAAGCCGCTCAACCGCACCCCGCCGATCACCGCGACCGCCCGTGAGCGGCCGATCGTCGCCATGTCGCCCTTGTTGCGGTAGCGGAACGGCGCGGTCGTGCGTTCGCGGATGGCGTGCGCGACATAGCGCCCCTGCTGCATCGCGACCGGGGCGACGCCCGGCAGCCGGATGCGGCCGCCGGCGCCGTCCGAGACCACGACCATGTCGCCGAGCGCGTGGATCTCGGGGTGGCCCGGCACCGTCAGGTCGGGCTCGACGACGATGCGCCCGGCGCGGTCGACCTCGCCGCCGGTCGCGTCGGCGAGCAGCGCGGCGAGGGGAGACGCGGTGACGCCCGCGGCCCAGACCGCAGTGCGGGCCGAGACCTGCTCGACGTTGCCGTCCGCGGTTCGCAGCTCCACGTGCCCCTCGTCGACGCCGACCACCGTCGTTTCGAGCCTCACGGTGACGCCGAGGTTCGCAAGCGACTGCTCGGCGCGGCGCGAGAGCGACTCCGGGAACGCGCTCAGCACGCGCGGCCCGGCCTCGACGAGCAGCACCTCGGCCGTGCGCGTGTCGATGTCGCGAAAGTCGCGGCGCAGCGTGTCGCGCGCGAGCTCGGCGATCTGACCCGCCATCTCGACGCCCGTCGGTCCCGCGCCCACGACGACGAAGGTGAGCCACGCTTGCCGCTGCACGGGATCTCCGAGCTCGACCTCGGCCGCCTCGAACGCGCTCAGGATGCGCGTGCGCAGCTCGAGCGCGCCCGTGAGCGACTTGAGCTCGGGGGCGTGCGGCGCCCACTCGTCGTGACCGAAGTAGGAGTACGCCGAGCCGCCGGCCACGACCAGGTCGTCGTAGTCGAGCAGCACCTCCTCGTCGCCGTTCGGCATCCTGTCGAGACGGACGCGGCGGTTCGCGACGTCGAGCTCCGTCGCCTCGGCCAGCAGAACGCGCGCGTTCTTCTGCCGGTGCAGGATCCGCCGCAGCGGTGTGGCGACCTCCGGGGCGGCGAGGCCGCCCGTCGCGACCTGGTAGACGAGCGGCTGGAACAGGTGGTAGTTCTGGCGGTCGACCAGCGTCACGTCGACGTCGGCGCGTCGGAGTCCCTTGACGACCAACAGACCGCCGAAGCCGCCGCCGATCACCACGACCCGTCTGCGCTCCGACGCCCCCATGGCTACAGCTTTCCCTACAGCGGCAGGTTCACGCCTTCCAACCGGAGCAGGAGGCGCTTGCGGTCGAGGCCGCCCGCGTAGCCGGTGAGCGACCCGTCCGCGCCGACGACGCGGTGGCAGGGCAGCACGATCGGGATCGGATTGCGGTTCATGACGGTGCCGACGGCCCGCGCAGCACGAGGCTTTCCCGCTTCGCGGGCGAGTGCCCCGTACGTGGTCGTAGCGCCGTACGGCACGCGCGCGAGCGCATCGAGGACGGCCTCGGGGAAGGGAGCGACGCGCAGGTCGAGCGGCAGGTCGAAGTCGCGGCGGCCACCCTCGAAGTACTGGTCGAGCTCACGCCGAACGTCATCGAGCGGCGAGCGCAGCACGCGGCTGCCGAAGACGGTGGCGAGCTCGTCGTCGAAGCCGTCGACGCCGTACGAGATCCGGCAGAGGCCGGCGTCGGTGGCGGCGATCGCGAGCGCGCCGACCGGCGAGTCGATCACGTCGAACCGGACGTCGACGATCCCCTCGCGCAGCGCGGCCGCCCTGAAGCGCGCATCGAGCTCCTGGCTGATCATGTGTTCCTCCTCAGTCGGCGGACGCCGGACGAGGCGGCCGCACGGGCCGCCTCCTCGGACGAGCTGAGCGCGGCCGCGATGTCGGTATACGGAAGGTCGTACGCGTAGCGGAGCACGACGGCCGCCCGCTCGGTGGGCGGGAGCTGGTCGGTCAGGTGCTCGATCTCCCTGAAGGCGTCGCGGCGAAGCTCGGTCACGGGCTCGCTCGCCAGGGACGAGGTCGGCTTTACGCGCAGCTCGTCCATTGCCACCCGCGTAGCGATCGTGAACACCCACGCCCGCAGGTGGCGGCCGTGCTCGAGCCGGTCGTACGCGCGCAGCGCGCGCAGGAAGGTCTCCTGCCACGCGTCCTCTGCCCGTTGCCCGAGCAGCCGGCGCAGGTACGCGAGCACGTCGTCGCGGTGCTCGAGGTAGAAGCGCTCGAAAGGCGGGATCTCGGGTGCGTGCGGCATCGCCACCATCCGTGATTCAAACGTGAAAAGGTGGCCCCCCGTGAGATGCGCCGTCGTCGGACACGTGGAGTGGATCGAGCTCGTGCGGGTGCCTGCCGTGCCGCCGCCGGGCGAGATCGTGCAGGGCGAGCGCCTGCTCGACGAGCCCGCCGGCGGCGGGTCGGTGATCGCGCGGCAGATCGCGTGCCTGGCGGGCCGGTGCGAGTTCTTCACCGCGCTCGGCGACGACGAACTCGGCCGGCGTGCGGAGCAGCGGCTCGCGGAGATCGGCATCGACGTCCACGTCCAGCGGTTCGGTGAGACGAGGCGCGCGTGGGTGCACGTGGACGACGCCGGCGAGCGGACGATCACGCTGCTCAGCCCGAAATTGCTCCCGCGCGGCCCGCTTCCCCTGGACGGCTACGACGCAGTGTTCTTCGTGTCGGGCGATGCGGGGGCGCTCCGCTCGGCGCGGCGCGCGTCGTTCGTCGCGGCGACGGCGCGCGAGCTGCCGACGCTGCACGAGGCAGGCGTTCCGCTCGACCTCATCGTCGGCAGCGCGCGGGATCCGGGCGAGCGCTACGACGGCTCGGTAGAGGCACGAACCGTCGTGATCACGGAGGGCGCGAACGGCGGCACCGCGAACGGCGTGCGCTACCAGGCGGCGCCGCTCCCCGGACCGGTCGCCGACACGTACGGCGCCGGCGACTCGTTCTCCGGAACGCTCTGCTTCGCGCTCGCGCGGGGCGACGCGCTGCCGGATGCGCTCGCGCTCGCCGCGCGCGCCGGCGCGCTGGTGGTGACGGGGCAGGGGCCTTACACCTCGCAGCTAACGTTGCGGGAGTGACCGCACGCGTTTCGTGGATCGCGTACACGCCGGTGAAGGCGCTCGCAATGTGGCAGGTCGAGGAGGCGGAGCTCGACGAGACCGGCGTGCGCGGCGACCGGCTGTTCTTCCTCGTCGATCAGAACGACCGGCTCGTGAACGACAAGGGCCACGGGCCGCTCCAGCGCGTTCGCGCGCGCTACGACGGCGCCGACCGGCTGCTCACGCTCGAGCTCCCCGGCGGCGAGGAGCTCCAGGGGGCGATCGAGCCCGGCGAGGAGATCGTCGCCTCGTTCCACAACACGCCCAAGCCGGCGAGGCTCGTCCCCGGTTCGTGGGACGACGCGCTCTCGGAGTACGCCGGCGTGCCGGTGCGGCTCGTCGAGCCGGCCGGGCAGGCGCCCGACCGCGGCCGGAGCGGTGCGACGACACTGCTGGGCGACGGCTCGCTCGCGGCGATCGCCGGCGCGCTCGGCGTCGAGACGGTCGACCCGCGGCGGTTCCGCATGAACCTCGGCGTCGAGGGCCTCGGGCCGCACGCCGAGGACGCCTGGATCGGGCGGCGGGTCCGCGTCGGGGAAGCGGTCGTCGTGCCGCAGGGGAACGTCGGCCGCTGCGCGATCACGACGCAGGACCCGGAGACCGGGATCCGCGATCTCGACACGCTCGGCGCGCTCGCCGACTACCGCGGCGACGTCGAGACGACCGAGCCGCTCCCCTTCGGCGTGCACGCCGCGGTGGTCACGCCCGGCCGGGTGCGCCTGGGCGACCCAGTCGAGCTCGTCTAAGCCGCACCGCTCCTCGGACCGCCAAATCGTCGCCCGCCCGAGGGCGTCCCGGGTGCCCCGTTCGAGGGGTGGACAGGTGGGGGATAGTGGGTTAGAGTGGGGCGAAGTGGACCTATGCTCCTGGGCGAACACGACCACTCGCTGGACGAGAAGAACCGCCTCACCCTGCCCGCCAGGCTGCGCGGGGCCTTCGAGGACGGCGTCGTCGTGACCTTCGGGCTCGACGGCTGCCTCGAGGCCTACCCCCGCGCGAGGTGGGACGACGTGGCGGGGCGGATCCAGGCGCTCGACCCGCTGTCGGCGGACTCGCGGCTGCTCAAGCGCCACGTCTTCGCCGGGGCGGCGCAGGGCGACCTCGACCGGCAGGGACGGCTCGTCGTGCCGGCGCGGCTGATCGAGCGCGTCGGGCTCGGGCGCGAGGTCACCGTGATCGGCGTCCACGACCACCTCGAGATCTGGGATCGCACGGCCTGGCGAGAGAAGCAGCACGAGATCGAAGGGAGAGCGGAAGATGTTGCCGAGCGTCTTGCCAACCGAGACTGACCACGTTCCCGTCCTCGCCGACGAGGTCGTCGCCGCGCTCGCCCCGCGCCCGGGCGAGACGATCGTCGACGGCACGTTCGGCGCCGGCGGTCACGCGTCGCTGCTCGCGAAGCGCCTCAAGGGCGAGGGCAAGGTGATCGCGATCGACCGCGACGAGACGGTCGCGCCGTTCTTCGAGCGGTTCCGGCGCGAGACCGGCGTCAAGGCCCGTCTGCTGCACGGCGAGTTCTCGGCGGTGCTGCGCCAGCTCGCCGGGAACGGCGTTCGTGCGGACGTCGTGCTGCTCGACCTCGGCGTGTCGTCGATGCAGCTCGACCGGCCCGAGCGCGGCTTCTCCTACGCGGTCGACGCGCCGCTCGACATGCGCATGGACCCGAGCGCCGAGTACTCCGCGAGCGATCTCGTCAACGAGGCCCCCGAGCGGGACCTCACCGACATCTTTCGGCGCTACGGCGAGGAGCGCCACGCGCGCCCGATCGCGCGCGCGATCGTCAAGCAGCGCACCGAGCGCCCGTACGAGCGCACCGGCGAGCTCGTGAAGACGATCAAGGGCGCGATCCCCGCTCCGGCTCGGTTCGGCGAGGGCCATCCGGCGAAGCGGGTCTTCCAGGCGCTTCGCATCGAGGTCAACGACGAGCTCGGCGCGCTCGAGCGGGCGCTGCCGGCGGCACTCGAGCTGCTTCGCCCCGGCGGGCGCGTGGGTGTGATCTCGTTCCACTCGCTCGAGGACCGGCTCGTGAAGCAGTTCCTCCGCCGCGAGGAGCACGGCTGCACCTGTCCGCCCGACTTTCCGGTCTGCGTCTGCGGCTCCGCACCGACCCTGCGCGCGACGCCGCGGCGCGCGATCCGGCCGACGGCCGCCGAGGTGGTCCGCAACCCGCGCGCCCAGTCGGCGCGCCTCCGCGTGGGGACAAAGGTTGGCTAGCGTCGCGCACGCTCCGTCCCGGGTTCAGGCGGAGCCAACCCCGAAGAAACGGCGGAAACCGCGGACGCGTGCGCGTTCCCGCTCGCGTGCGCGCGGCGGGATCCTCTGGATCGCGGTGAGCGGGATTCTGCTCGCCGGCGTCGTATTCGTGAACGTGGGGGTCCTGCGACTGAACCTCGCGATCGACTCGGCGAACGCCGAGCGGGTCAAGCTTCGCGCGCAGAACGCCGCGCTCCAGTCGCAGCTGTCCAGCACGCTCGCGTCGCCCCGCATCCAGAGCCAGGCCGCGAAGCAGCTCGGTCTTGTCTACGCCGATCCTTCCGAGTACGGGTACGTCAACCTCGCGCACTAGATGAGGAAGGACCGGCAGGCCAACAGCCGCATCCGCCTGCTGCTCGCGATCTTCGTGCTCGTGTTCGCGGCGACGCTCGCGCGTGCCGTCTGGCTGCAGGGCGTCCGGGCGGCGTCGCTCGGGAAGCTCGCCGAGCGCCAGCACCGCGAGACGGTGAAGGTGCCCGCCGGGCGCGGCACGATCTACGACCGGACGGGCGTCCAGCTCGCGATCGGCGAGCAGATGACGACCATCTACGCCGACCCGCGCCAGGTCACGAATGCGCGGGGCATCGCGCTCGCCGCGCACAAGCTGTTCGGCGCCGACCCGAACACGCTGTACCCCGAGCTCGTCGACAAGCACCGCCAGTTCGTCTACGTGCAGCGTTTCGGGGATCCGAAGGCAGCGGCTGGGTTCCTGAAGAACGGGTTCAACGGCATCGGCTCCTATCCCGAGGAACGCCGCATCTACCCGCAGGACTCCGTCGCCGCGCAGGTGGTCGGGTACGCAGGCACCGACAACCAGGGGCTCGGCGGGCTCGAGGTGCAGTACAACCGCACGCTCGCGGGCAGGCCGGGCGTGCAGACGGTCGTCCGGGATCCCTTCGGCCGAGCGATCGACGTGATCGGCGGCACGACGGAGCGGGACGGCACGCCGATCGTCACCACGATCGACCACGTGATCCAGTCGAACGCGGAGAGCGTCCTCCGCGAGACGGTTGCGCGTTGGCGCGCACGCTCGGCGACGGCCGTGATCCTCGACCCGCGGAACGGCGAGGTGCTCGCGCTCGCGCAGGCGCCGGGCTACGACGCGAACAAGGCGAATCGCGTCCCGTTCGCGACCCAGCGCAACACCGCGGTCACCGACATGTACGAGCCCGGCTCGGTGTTCAAGCTCGTCACGATCGCCGGCGCCCTCTCGACGGGGATCGTCACGCCGAGCTCGACGTTCCGGCTGCCGTACTCGATCCACGTCGCCGACCGGGTCGTCCACGACGCCGAGTACCGCCCGACCGAGACGATGTCGGTGGCGAAGATCCTGTCGCACTCGTCGAATGTCGGCGCGATCACGATCGCCGAGCGGCTCGGCTCGCCCGCCCTGATGGAGTGGATCAACCGCTTCGGGTTCGGCGAGAAGACGGGCATCGACTTCCCGGGCGAGAGCCCGGGTGCGGTGCTGCCGCTCGACAAATGGTCGGGGTCGACGATCGGCAACGTGCCGATCGGACAGGGCGTCGACGTCACGCCGATCCAGATGGCGGCCGCCTACGCCGCGGTCGCGAATGACGGCGTGTGGGTGCAGCCGCACCTCGTCCAGCGCATCGGGCAGCGCGTCGTCTCGCACGTGAAGCGGCGGCGAGTCGTTTCCCGCGCGGTCGACCGCGAGCTCAAGTCGATGCTGACGAACGTCGTCGACGAGCACGGCGCGACGGGCACCGCCGCCGCGATCCCGGGGTACACCGTCGCTGGCAAGACCGGCACGGCGCAGCTGCCGGGCCCGAACGGCTACACCACGGGGCAGTACGTCGCCTCGTTCGTCGGGATGGTGCCGGTCGAGAAGCCGCGCCTCCTCGTCCTCGTCGTCGTCGACGAGCCGCGCGGCGGCATCTTCGGCGGCCAGGTGGCTGCGCCGGCATTCGCTCAGATCGCGAAGTTCGACCTCCAGTACCTCGCGGTGCCTCCGAACGTGCGCATCACCCCTCCGAGCTAGCGTTCCACCGATGCAGCTCGACCGGCTGACCGCGGCGCTCGAGCCGATCGAGGTCGCCAACGCGGCGGCGATCGAGATCGCCGACCTGGCCTACGACTCCCGCGACGTGCAGCCCGGCGCGCTCTTCTTCTGCGTCCGGGGCGCAAGTGTCGACGGGCACGACCTCGCCGCTGACGCGGTCACCGCCGGCGCGGGCGCGCTCGTCGTCGAGCGGATGCTCGACCTGCCGGTGCCGCAGGTGCTCGTGCCGAGCGTGCGGGCGGCGATGCCTGCCGTTGCCGTCGCCTTCTTCGGCGACCCCTCACGCGAGCTCGAGATCGCCGCCGTCACCGGCACGAACGGGAAGACGACGACGGCGTTCCTCCTGCGCGCGATCCTCGAGGCGGCCGGACGCCGGCCGGCGCTGTTGACGAACATCGAGCGCCGGGTCGGTGGCGAGCTGCTTCCGACAGGCCTCAACACGCCGGAGGCGATCGACCTGCAGCGCCTGCTCCGCGCGATGGTCGACGCCGGCGACCGGTCACTTGCGATGGAGGCGACCTCGATCGCTGCATCGCAGAACCGCCTGCGGGGCACGCGCTTCGCCGTGCTCGTCTTCACGAACCTGACCCAGGACCACCTCGACTTCCACGGCACGATGGAGGAGTACTTCGAGGCGAAGCGCGGCCTTTTCGAGCAGGCGGAGCACGCAGTTGTGAACGTCGGCGACGAGTGGGGCAGGCGCCTCGCCGCCGAGCTGCCGCATGCGGCGACCTTCTCGCCGGACGACCGGCTGCCCGCCCTCGCGTTGCGTCTCCGTGGAACGTTCAATCGCACGAACGCGCTCGGCGCTGTCGCGGCTGGTCGCGCGCTCGGGATCGACGACGCGGCGATCCGCGCGGGGATCGAGAGCGTCACCGGCGTGCCGGGGCGCTTCGAGCCGGTCGACGAGGGGCAGCCGTTCTCGGTGATCGTCGACTACGCCCACACGCCGGACTCGCTCTCGAACGTCCTGACAGCCGCCCGTGGGCTCGGCGACGGGCGGCTGATGGTCGTCTTCGGCGCAGGGGGCGACCGCGACCGCGAGAAGCGTCCGCTGATGGGCGGGGTCGCGCGCGCGCTCGCCGATCGCGCGATCGTGACGACCGACAATCCGCGCTCGGAGGATCCGGCCGCGATAGCCGCCGAGGTGTCGGCGGGTGAGCTCGAGGTGATCGTCGACCGCCGCGCCGCGATCGAGGCGGCGATCGAGGCTGCCGAGCCGGGGGACGTGGTGGTGATCGCGGGCAAGGGGGACGACCGGGAGATGGAGATCGCCGGCGGGACGGTGCCGTTTGACGACCGCGAGGTCGCACGCGCCGCGCTCCGGCGCGCCGGAGCGACAGCGTGATCCCGCTCGAGCTGTCGGTCGTCGAGCCGCTCGGGCGACTGCACGCGCGGCCGTGGGCCGACGCCGTCACCGGGCTGCAGGTCGACTCGAGGCGGATCGAGGAAGGCGACCTGTTCGTCGCGATCGACGGCGGCGCTGACTTCGTCGAGCACGCCCTCGCACGCGGCGCCGCGGCGACACTAGTTCCGCAGGACTGGGCGGCCGCGCTCGCGGCGATCGCGGGCGCGGTGCGCGAACGCTCGTCGGCGCGGGTCGTCGCGATCACCGGCTCGACCGGGAAGACCTCGACCAAGGACATCCTCTTCGCCCTCTGCGCGCCGCATCGGCGGACGATCGCGAACGAGGGGAACTACAACAACGAGATCGGCGTGCCGCTCACGCTCTGCCGGCTCGAGCCGGAGACCGAGCTCCTGATCGCCGAGATGGCCATGCGCGGACTCGGGCAGATCGCGTGGCTCGCCGGGTTCTCGCGGCCCGACATCGGCGTGATCACCAACGTCGGGCCCGTTCACCTCGAGCTCGTCGAGACGGTTGAGAACGTCGCGCGTGCGAAGGCCGAGCTGATCGAGGCGCTGCCGGCGGGAGGCATCGCGGTCGTCCCGGCGGACGAGCCGCTGCTCGAGCCGTACCTCGGCCGCACCGACCTCGTCGTCGACCGCGTCGACAGCGGTGCAGCGCTTCCGTTCCGCACCGCGTACAGCGCGCGGCACCAGCTCGAGAACACGCGGATCGCGCTCGCGGTCGCGCGGCGGCTCGACGTGCCGCTGCCGGACGAGCTCACGGTCGAGTTCTCGCGCCTGCGCGAGGAGGAGCGGCCGCTCCCGGGCGGCGGCCTGCTGCTGAACGACTGCTACAACGCGAACCCGGTCTCGATGCGGGCCGCCCTCGAGCATCTCGTCGAGCGCGGGCACGGCCATCGCCGCGTGGCGGTGCTCGGCGAGATGGCCGAGCTCGGCCGTGAGGCGCCCGCGTACCATCGCGAGATCGGCGAGCTCGTGCACCGCCTCGGGATCGAGCAGGTGATCGGCGTGGGCGAGCTCGCGCGCGCCTACGGCGGCGACTGGGTCGCATCGGCCGACGACGCGGCGGTGGCGCTCCGCGCGGCGCTCCGACCCGGCGACGTCGTGCTCGTGAAGGGCTCGCGCTCGGTGGGACTCGAGGCCGTCGCGGAGAAGCTAACCGCTTAATGGCGAGAGTTCTGATCGCGGCGATCGTCGCGATGGTCATCGCGATCCTGGCCGGGCCGCGGTTCATCGCGTTCATGCGCAAGAACGAGTTCGGCCAGCACATCCGCGAGGAGGGGCTGCAGCACCACGCGGCCAAGCAGGGGACCCCGACGATGGGCGGCCTGCTGATCGTCGCCGCCGCGTCGGTCGCGTACCTGGTCCTCTCGCGCTTCACGCTTCCCGCGTTGACGGTCTTCGGGACGACGCTCGCCTGCGGCGCGATCGGCTTCCTCGACGATTTCACCAAGCTGCATCACCGCCGCTCGCTCGGGCTCCCGGGGCGCTGGAAGATGCTCCTCCTCGCCGCGATCACGGTCGTCGTCGGGCTCGCCACTCACCACCAGCAGCTCCGGCAGGGCATCTTCATCCCGATCGCCGACACGTGGATCCCGCTCGGCCCGTTCTACTACGTGCTGCTCTTCCTCCTGATTGCGGGCTTTGCCAACGGCGTGAACCTGACCGACGGGCTCGACGGGCTCGCGGCCGGCACGAGCATCATCGCGCTTGCGACGCTCACTGCGATGGCGGTGACGATCTTCGTGCGCTCCGCGACTCCGTCGCACGGGCGGATCGAGAACCGGCTCGACGTCGCCTATATCGGCGCCGCGCTGGTCGGCGGCTGCATCGGCTTCCTGTGGTTCAACGCGTTCCCGGCCGAGGTGTTCATGGGCGACACCGGATCGATGGCCCTCGGCGGTGCGATCGCGGCGATGGCGATCATGATGAAGGTGGAGCTCCTGCTGGTGTTCGTCGGCGGCATCTTCGCGATCGTCGCCGCGTCGGTCGTGCTGCAGGTGGTCTCGTACAAGTGGTGGGGCCGGCGGATCTTCTTGATCGCTCCGCTGCAGCACCACTTCGAGATGAAGGCGTGGTCGGAGACGAAGATCATGCTGCGCTTCTGGATCGTCACCGGGATCTTGTGCGGGATCGGCTTCGCCCTCTTCTACAAGTACTACCTCCCCGAGTTCCGCCCGCATCCGTGAAGGCGATCGTGTACGGGCTCGCGCGGTCGGGGGTCTCGGCCGCCGAGCGCCTGCGCGAGGCCGGAGACGAGGTCGTCCTCGTCGATCGCTCGCTCGGGAACGAGGACGACCTGTCGCTGCTCGACGGCGCCGGGCTGCTGGTGAAGTCGCCGGGCGTTCCCGGGGAGATCCCGCTCGTCGCCGCGGCGCGCGAGCGCGGCACGCCGGTCTGGTCGGAGGTGGAGCTCGGCTTCCGCCTGCTCACCGGCGCGCGCTTCGTCGGCGTCACCGGGACGAACGGCAAGACGACGACCACCGAGCTGCTCGGCGCGATCTTCCGCGCCGCGGGGCGCGACGTGGCGGTTGCCGGCAACGTCGGCACGCCGCTCTCGAGCGTCCGCTCTGCGGACTGGGTCGTCTGCGAGCTCTCGAGCTTCCAGCTCGAGGACGTCCACGCGCTCGCCTGCGACGTCGCCGTGCTGCTCAACCTCGAGCCCGACCATCTCGACCGGCACGGGACGTTCGACGCCTACCGCGCCGCGAAGCTGCGGGTGTTCGAGCGCGCGGAGGCGGCGGTCGTGCCACGCGGGTTCACCTTCGACAACAGTTACCGACCTGTAACTGTTGTCGAGTTCGAAGCGACCGACGAGTTGCCCGCCGAGCCGCGCATCCGCGGGCCTCACAACCGCGAGAACGCGGCCGCGGCCACGGCCGCCGCGCGCGTGGCCGGGATCGACGACGCGGCGATCGCCGAGGCGCTGCAGGCGTTCCCCGGCGTCCCGCACCGGCTGGAGGTGGTGGGTGAGCGCGGCGGCGTCCGCTACGTGAACGACTCCAAGGCGACGAACGTCGCCGCGGCGCGCCGTGCGCTCGCGGCTTATGCAACGGAGCCGGTGCATCTGATCCTCGGCGGCTCGCTGAAGGGCGAGGACTTCGGCCCGCTCGCCGCCGACGTGGGGCCGAACGTCCGCTCGCTCCACCTGATCGGCGAGGCGGCGCTGCAGCTCGAGGCGGCGCTCGCAGGCCGGGAGCCGAGCCTGGACGGCGACCTCGAGCACGCGATCGCACACGCGGCGCGGCTCGCGTCACCGGGCGACGTGATCCTGCTCAGCCCGGCCTGCGCGAGCTACGACCAGTTCGCGAACTTCGAGGAGCGCGGCGAGGCGTTCCGCCGCCTCGCGGCCATCGAATAGGACTTCTCGCCCGCTCCGCGAAGGGAGGAGGCGGAGTGAAGCGGGGAGAGCTCGATTCGCGGCTACTGATCCTGGTCACGCTCGCGCTGGTCGCGTTCGGCCTGGTGATGGTCTACAGCGCCACCTCGGCGGCGGCCGCGGTCGGCGGAAAGGACCCGAGCTACTACCTGAAGCGGCAGGGCATGTACGCCGCCGTCGGGATCGTCCTGATGATGCTCGCCCAGCGCTGGGACTACCGGCGCCTCCGGCTGCTCGCGCCGATGCTCGTCGTCGGCTCGCTCGCGCTGCTCGTCGCCGTGCTCGTCGTGGGCCCGCCCGTGAACGGCGCCCGGCGCTGGATCTCGTTCGGGCCGGCCGCGTTCCAGCCGTCCGAGCTCGCGAAGCTCGCGGTCTGCGTCTGGGCTGCGGCGCACCTCGCGCGGCGGCCGGCACCGCGCACGCTCAAGCAGCTCTGGCGCCCGATCGGCGCGCTCACGAGCGTGTTCTGCGTGCTGCTCATCCTCGAGCCCGACCTGGGTACGGCGATCGCGCTCGTCCTGATGCTGGCCGGCATGCTCGTCGTCGCAGGCATGCCGGGACGCACGCTCGCCTTCGCGCTCGGGATCGCGGCGGCGCTCGGGACGGCCGCAATCTGGTTCGAGCCTTACCGGCGCGCCCGCTTCTTCGCCTTCCTGCACCCGTGGCACGACGCGCAGGGAACGGGCTTCCAGATCGTCCAGGCGATGATCGGGATGGGCTCCGGGCACGTCTTCGGCGTCGGGCTCGGTCAGGGCGTGCAGAAGATCTTCTACCTGCCCGAGGCGCACACGGACATGATGCTCGCCAACATCGGCGAGGAGCTCGGGCTCGTCGGCGTCACCGCCGTGATCGGCGCGTACGCGCTGTTCGCCTACGCGGGCCTCGACATCGCGGCCCGCTGCCGCGACCCGTTCGGCAAGCGGCTCGCCGCCGGGCTCACTGTGCTCGTGTGCGGCCAGGCCGCGGTCAACATCGCCGCCGTGCTGGGCATCGCCCCGCTCACCGGCATCCCGCTGCCGTTCCTCTCGTACGGCGGCTCGAGCATCGTGGTGCTGCTCGCCGGCGTCGGCATCCTCCTTAACATCGCTCAGCGTGGGAGCGCGGGAGCAGCTTCGGTGTCTGATCGCGGCCGGCGGGACGGCGGGGCACGTCCTGCCCGCGCTCGCGGTGGCGGAAGCGCTGAACAGGCGGGGCGCAGTCGTGACGTTCGCCGGGTCGCCCGATCGGGCCGAAGCGCGGCTCGTTCCTGAGGCCGGCTACGAGCTCGACACGTTCCCGATCGACGGCCTCCCGCGCCGGCCGTCGGCGGCGATGGTGCGTGCGCTCCTTCTCGCCGGCAACGCGCCGCGGGCGTGCCGCGCGATCCTGCGCCGGCGCCGGCCCGACGTCGTCCTCGGCGGCGGCGGCTACGTCGCGGGCCCGATGGTCGTCGCGGCGCGGTCGCTGCGCATCCCGGCCGCGCTCACGGAGGCGGACGCGCACCTCGGGCTCGCGAACAGGCTCGCCGCGCCATTCGCGCAGCGGGTGTTCCTCGCGTACGCGGTGCGCGGGCGCTCCGCGCCGAAGTACGAGGTGGTCGGACGGCCGATCCCGTCGCGCTCGCGTCCGATCCCGCGCGACGAGGCCCGCGAGATCTTCGAGCTCGACCCGGACGCGCGCATCCTCGGCGTCTTCGGCGCGCTCGCCGGCGCGAAGGCGCTCAACGACTTCGTCGTCGACACGTGGGGGGAGAAAGGCCCGCCGATCCTCCACTTGACCGGGCGCCGCGACTACGACGACGTCCGGCGCCGCGTCGCGCGCTCCGACTACCGCGTGCTCGCCGAGACGGAGCGCTTCGGGGCCGCACTTTCGGCGGTCGACCTCGTGCTCGCGCGCTCCGGCTCGTCGGTGTGGGAGGTCGCCGCTGCCGGCAGGCCCGCGATCCTCGTGCCGTACCCGTTCGCGACCGGTGACCACCAGGCGTTGAACGCCGAGCACTTCGTGCGCGCCGGCGGCGCGATCATGGTGCGCGAGCTCGATCTCGACGACGTGCCCGAGCTCGTGCGCTCGCTGCTCGACGATCCGGCGCGCTGCGCGAGCATGGGCGCGGCGATGCTGCGGGCGGCCAAGCCGGACGCCGCGGAGTCGATCGCGGACGAGCTGCTCGCCCTGGTGCGGTGAGCGGTCCCTTCTCCGGCCGCCGGCTCTGGTTCGTCGGGATCGGCGGCGCCGGGCTGAGCGCCTACGCGCAGCTGGCGCGGGCGTGGGGGGCGGAGGTGGGCGGTTGGGACCGCGTCCGCACACCGTACCTCGAGCCGCTCGCGGGCGTGCCCGTCGAGATCGCGACCGAGCCGCTCGTTCCCGAGGGCTTCGAGGCGGTCGTCTCGTCGGCATACCCGTCCGTCGCCGGCACGCCCCGCCGGGACTTCCTGCGCGAGCTGGTGGCCGCGCGGCCCTCGATCGTGGTCGCCGGGACGCACGGGAAAGGGACGACGGCCGCGATGATCGCGTTCGTGCTCCGCGAGACCAGGCGCGATCCCGGCTGGCTGATCGGCGCGCCGGTCCCGCAGCTCGGCTCGAACGCCGGCGCGGGCTCGGGTCATCTGGTCGTCGAGGGCGACGAGTCCGACCGCACCGTCTTCTCGCTCCCCGCCGAGATCGCCGTCGTCACGAACGTCGAGCTCGACCACCACTCCGAGTTTGCGTCGCTCGCCGAGCTCGAGGCCGCGTTCGCAGCGTGGCTCGATACGGCAGCAATCGTCATCCGGGACGCGCCTGCGTACGACGGCGAGCTCGCGCTTCCCGGCGAGCTGAACCGGCTGAACGCCGGCACGGCGCTCGCCGCGCTCGAGGCGGCGGGCGTCGGGCGGGACGAGGCCGCGCCGGCGCTCGCCCGCTTCACGGGGACAGGCCGCCGCTTCGAGATCCACGCGATGCACGACTTCACGGTCGTCGACGACTACGCGCACCACCCGAGCGAGATCGCGGCGACCGTCGCCGCGGCGCGGGAGCGCTTTCCGGGCGCCATGATCCGTGTGCTGTTCCAGCCGCACCTCTACTCGCGCACGCGCCACCTCGCGCCCGAGCTCGCAGCGGCGCTCGCCTTGGCCGACGACGTAAGCGTCACCGACGTCTATCCGGCGCGCGAGGCGCCTGTTGCGGGTGTGACCGGCAAGCTCGTCGTCGAGCAGCTCTCGGATCTCGGCGTGCTCGCCGGCTGGGCTCCGACCGTCGAGGAAGGCGCCGCGCGCCTGCGACGGCGGGCACGTCCCGGGGACGTGCTGCTCGTGCTCGGCGCCGGCGACGTCGAGCGCGCCGTCGGCCTGCTCGGCGGATAGGTTCGGGCGCATGGAGGAGAACGTCGGGCTCGCGCGCTACACGACGATCGGCACCGGTGGGCCTGCGCGGTGGTTCACGCGCCCCGAGTCGGTCGAGGAGCTCTCCGAAGCCGTGGCGTGGGCGGCGGCGGAAGGTGTCGCCGTGGAGGTGATCGGGCTGGGCTCGAACGTCCTCGTGCACGACGACGGCGTCGAAGCGCTCGTGTTGAAGCTCGCC
>DATIOD010000047.1:0-41911 GCA_035473635.1 Gaiellaceae bacterium
CTCGACGTGCTGATCGCGCACCTCCGCGAGGAGGTCGCGCGGGTCGACGACGAAGCCGAGGGGACGGAGTCGGTCGTCGCGGCGCTCGAGGCGGAGCGCGAGTCGCGTCGCGCGGAGTTGCTCGCCGCTCTCGACTCGGACCGCTACTTCGTGCTCCTACGGAGCTTCGGTGCGGCGATCAAGGAGCTGCCCGAGGTCGACGGCGACGTGCGGGCGCTCGCCCTCGCCGAGCTGAAGCGCCTCGGGAAGGCGGCGTCAGGCGTCAAGGCGGGCTCGTCCGACGAAGAGCTGCACGCGCTCCGGATCCGCGCCAAGCGTGCGCGCTACGCCGGCGAGCTCGCGGCGCTGGCGGGGGGCAAGAAGCTCGCCCGCTACGTCGAGGCGGTGACCGCGGTCCAGGACGTCGTGGGCGAGCACCAGGACTCGGTGGTGGCCGAGGCGAAGCTCCGCGAGCTCGTCGCACCCGACCGCGCGGTCGCCGTCGGCCGACTGATCGAGCGCGAGCGGGAGCGCCGTCGCGATGCGCGTGCGCGCTACCCGGACGCGATCGCCGACGCGCTCGCCCGTGGGCGGGCCGCGCTCGCTTAGAAGCTCTTAGGCTGCGCGGCGGCGCGCGGCGAGCTCGGCAACCGCGCCTTCCCGGACGCCCGCGCGGACGACCCTGAGCGGCCTGCCGAGCTTCGCCTGTACCGCCGCGAGGATCGTCGCGCCGGCGGCGAGCGTCTCGGCCCGCGCGGGGTCGACGTCGTAATGGTCGATCAGGTCGACGCGCGAGGTGCGGCCGAGCAGGTCGACGGCGCCGGCGAGCTCGTCGTCGCCGAGCCGTCCGTCGACGAGGCGCTTGAGCGCGCGTGCGCTGCCGCCGACGGCGACCGCGGTGCGCGCGGGGGGAGCCGTGAGCGGCTCGAGCAGCCCGTCGACCTCGGCGCGGGCGGCCTCGAGCTGGGCGAGGCCCGGCGGATCGCCGGCGAGCAGGCGGCTCGTGAGTCGCCGTGAGCCGAGATCGATCGTGCCGCTCCAGACGATTCCCTCGCGCCCCGACCCGACGACGAGCTGGCTCGAGCCGCCACCGACGTCGACGACCGTGACGCGCCGGCCGGGCGGGAGGCGCAGCGTGCCGAGCGCTCCGGCGAACGCGAGCCGCCCTTCCTCCTGTGCCGACAGGATCCGCGCGGGGGCGGCGGTGACGTCCGCGATCGCGTCCAGGAGCTCGGGCCCGTTCGCCGCTTGCCGGCCGGGGCTGGTGATCAGGACCTCGACGTCCCGCGCGCCGGCCTCGCGCGCGGCGGCGACGAAGCGTGCGACGTGATCGGCGGTCTCCACGAGCTTGGACTCCGTGATCTCGCCGCTCCGCTCGACGCACGCGCCGAGCCCCAGCGTCGCACGCAGCGACAGCACGGGCTTGCCGCCGGAGGCGACGAGCAGGCGCACGGTGTTCGAGCCGACGTCGACGACCCCAAACGGCACGCCCGAATGGTGACGACCCCACATGACGGCGCTTACGTCGGCTAACCGGGTCGGGTCAGTCGCCGTGCGCGCTCGCGCCTGCGCATGAACTGCGCCTGTGCCGCACGCCGGCGCTCGCCCTTCTTCCCGGACACGCGACGCCAGGACTCGTCGGACTGCAGCTCCCACGCGCACGAGTTGTCGTTGAAGAGCGCCTTGAAGATCGCGTCGATCTCGGCGCGCGTGTGCGGGTCCTCGGCGGGCGTGACGACCTCGATGCGATGGTCGAGGTTGCGCGGCATCAGGTCGGCGCTCCCGAGCAGGTACGTGCGCTCGTCGCCGGCCTCGAAGCAGTACAGGCGGCTGTGCTCGAGGAACCGTCCGAGCACCGAGCGCACCCGGATCCGGTCGCTGAGGCCCGGCACTCCGGGCACGAGCGAGCACACTGCCCGCACGACGAGGTCGATCTCGACTCCGGCCTGCGACGCCCGGTAGAGCTCCTCGATCACCTCGGGGTGCGTGAGGTTGTTGCACTTCAGGCGGATCCGCGCGTGCTGCCCGGCCTGCGCGGCGGCGCCGACCTCGCGGATGTGCTCGATCAGGCGCTTCTTCAGGTTGAAGGGCGCGACCAGCAGCTTCCGGAAGCGCTGCGGGCGACCGAACCCGGTGACGAAGTTGAAGAGGTCGGCGACGTCGGCCGCGATCTCGGAGTCGGCCGTGAAGATCCCGACGTCCTCATAGGTGCGCGCCGTCGTTGCGTGGTAGTTGCCGGTACCGATGTGGACGTAGCGGCGGAGGTTGTCCTCCTCGCGCCGGACGACCAGAGTCGTCTTCGCGTGGATCTTCATGTCCGGGAACCCGTAGACGACGTGCACGCCTGCCTGTTCGAGCGAGCGCGCCCATTCGATGTTGCGGCGCTCGTCGAAGCGTGCCTTGAGCTCGACGACGCACACGCACTGCTTGCCGTTCTCGGCCGCATCGACGAGTGCGTTCGCGAGTGCCGAGTCTGCGGTCGTGCGGTACACCGTGGTCTTGATCGCGACCACGTCCGGGTCGTACGCCGCGGTCGTCACGAACGCCTCGACGCTCGTGGCGAAGGAGTCGTACGGGTGCTGGACGATCACGTCGCGCTGGGCGATCTCGGCGAAGATGTCCTCGTTCTTCGGGCTCTGCAGCCGCCGCTGTGTGTGCCCGACCCACGGCGCGTACTTGAGGTCGGGACGGTCGAGCGCGTACAGCTGGCCGACATCGGCCAGGTCGAGCAGCCCTTTCACCGGGTACACGGCGTTCGGCGAGATCCCGAGCCGGGCCTCGAGGCGCGTCAGCATCGAGCGCGAGATCGAGCTCGACACCTCGAGCCGGACGACGGCGCCGAAGCGCCGCTTGCGAAGCTCGCTCTCGACGGCCTCGAGCAGGTCGTCGGCGTCGTCCGAGATCTCGGTGTCGCCGTCGCGCGTCAGCCGGAAGGCGACGCGCTCGAGCACCTCCATCTCGGGGAACAGCGTGCCGAGGAAGTGGCCGATCACCGCTTCGAGCGGCAGTCGCAGGCCGCTCGCGCCGACCTGCACGAACCGCGGCAGGCCTTCCGGCACCTTCACGCGTGCGAAGCGTTCCTCGCCCGACGTGTCGTCGCGGACGAGCACGCCGAGGCTGAGCGACAGGCCGGAGATGTACGGGAACGGCTGCCCGGGCCCGACGGCGAGCGGCGTCAGCACCGGGTAGATCTCCCGGTCGAACACGCGCTCCAGGTCGGCGAGCTCTTCCGGCGAGGCATCGTCGACGGTGCCGATGCGAATCCCCTCGGCGGCGAGCGCGGGGGAGAGCTCGTCGCGCCACAGGCGCGACTGGTCGGCGGCGAGCTCGAGCACGCGCGCGCGGATCTCGTCGAGTGTCTGCTGCGGCGTCCTGCCGTCCGGCAGCCGGACGGCGAGCCCGGCGAGCACCTGGTCGTACAGGCCGGCGACCCGGACCATGAAGAACTCGTCGAGGATCACCGAGACGATCCCGCAGAACTTCACGCGCTCGAGCAGCGGCTCCGCCGGGTCGCTCGCCAGGTCGAGCACGCGGCGCATGAGGTCGAGCGCCGACAGCTCGCGGTTGATCAGCGCTTCGCTGGCGCTCGGGATCTCGGTGGTCGACACGTGGGACTCGGAAGGATTCCGGACGGACGGTTGGAGCGGGGTTTCGATTTGGTAAAGCCGGCGCTTCGACCGGGGCCGCGTATGCTGCCGCCGGTGCGCAACGACCGCTTCCTCACCATTCTCGCGCTTGTCGTTGGAATCTTGCTGATTGTGGTCGCCGTCGTCTACTGGGCGCTTCCCGCGGACGACCTCCCCTCCTTCTTCCCCGGTCACCAGGCCGGCTCCGACCACCACCACGTGAAGCACGGCATAGCGGCGTTCCTGCTCGGCGCCGCCTGCCTCGTCTTCGCCTGGTTTCGCACGGGCCCGAAGCGGACGACGACGACGGCGTGATCGCCGCCGAGCTGATCTCCTACCCCCAGGCGATCGTGCTGGGGCTCCTGCAGGGCGTGACGGAGCTCTTTCCGGTCTCGAGCCTGGGCCATAGCGTCATTCTCCCGAGCCTGCTCGGCTGGAACATCCACCAGAACGACCAGTATTTCCTCACGTTCCTGGTTGCCACGCACCTCGCCACGGCGATCGTGTTGCTGATCTTCTTCTGGCGGGACTGGGTGCGGATCCTGCGTGGGCTGGGCCGCTCGCTCCGCGACCGCAGCATCGACCCCGCCGACAGCGACGCGAAGCTCGGCTGGCTGCTGGTGGTCGGCACGATTCCGGCCGGGATCCTCGGGCTCGCGCTCGAGCACGTCCTCCGCAAGGCATTTGCGTCCCCGACCTCCGCGGCGATCTTCCTCACCCTGA
Source organism: Gaiellaceae bacterium (assembly GCA_035473635.1). Taxonomy (GTDB): domain Bacteria; phylum Actinomycetota; class Thermoleophilia; order Gaiellales; family Gaiellaceae; genus PALSA-600. The sequence continues at coordinate 4,329 of DATIOD010000047.1, forward strand.
ACGGCGTGATGCTCGCCGGCGCCGAGCTGCTGCGCCGCCGCGCGCCGGTGACGGCCGACGAGGACGACGTCCGCATCGCGCGCACGGTCTCCTGGAAGGGCTCGGCGCTCGTGGGGGCCGCGCAGGCGCTCGCGCTGATCCCCGGCTTCTCGCGCTCCGGCGCCGCGATGGGCGGCGGCCTCCTCGTCGGCCTCTCCCACAAGGACGCGGCGCGGTTCGCCTTCCTGCTCGCCACGCCGATCATCGGCGCCGCCGCGCTGCTCAAGCTGCCCGAGCTGCTCGGAAGCGCGGGCAACGGCGTGCGCGGCCAGGCCCTCGCCGGCGCGCTCGCGTCCGCGCTCACCGCATGGTTTTCGGTCCGCTTCCTGATGCGGTTCTTCGAGACCCGGACGCTCACCCCGTTCGCCGTGTACTGCTTCGTCGCCGGCCTCGCCTGCACGATCTACTTCGTCTCGTAAGTCGATCTGGTAAACACGCCCGCGTCGGTGCCACTCCGCCTGACACCCCAGAAGCGCGAGTTCTTCGTCCTGCTCACGCAGGCGTCGGCGAACGCGCGCGAGATCGCCCGCACGCTCGTCGAGCTGCTCGGGGCGTGGCCCGAGGACCGTTCGAAGCTCGCGGACATCCGCGAGCTCGAGCACGAGGGCGACCGGCTCACCCACCAGGTGATCGACCTGCTCAACCGCACGTTCGTCACGCCGTTCGACCGCGACGACCTGTACCGGCTCGCCTCGGCGCTCGACGACATCTGCGATCACGTCGACGAAGCCGCCGACGACATCGACGCGTATGAGGTTCGCGAGGTGCCGGCGCTGGCGCGGCAGCAGGCCGAGGTCGTCCACCGCGCCGCATCGCGGGTGCACGAAGTGGTCGAGCGGCTCGAGGGGTTCAAGGATTCCTCGCGCGAGCTGGCGGCGCTGCGCGAGCTCGAGGACGAGGGCGACCGGCTCGAGCGCGAGGCGGTCGCCGAGCTGTTCCGCTCGACGACCGACCCGCTGATGGTGATCCGCTGGAAGGACATCCACCAGCAGCTAGAAGAGGCGGTCGATGCCTGCGAGAACGCGGCCGACGTGCTCGAGGCGATCCTCGTCAAGAATCGGTAGCGCGTGACCCTGCTCGTCGTCACCGTCGTGTTGGCGCTCGCCTTCGACTTCACGAACGGCTTCCACGACACGGCGAACGCGGTCGCCACCTCCGTCTCGACGCGCGCCCTCTCGCCGAGGCTCGCCGTCGCGGTTGCGGCGGTCGCGAACCTCGCCGGCGCATTCGTCACGACGGCTGTCGCGACGACGATCGGCAAGGGGATCATCGACTCGAACCTCGCGACCGAGAAGACGGTGCTCGCGGCGGTGATCGGCGCGATCGTCTGGAACCTGATCACGTGGTGGCAGGGCCTGCCGTCGTCCTCGTCGCACGCCCTCATCGGCGGGTTGATCGGCGCCGCTCTCGTGCAGTCGGGGGTCGACGGCGTCGAATGGCACGGGGTCGTCCACAAGGTGATGATTCCCGCGTTGGTCGCACCGACGCTCGCGCTCGGTGCGGCCTTCGCCGTGCTGCTCGGGATCTACTGGCTCTTCCGCTGGATGACTCCGGGTCTCGCGAACCGGACGTTCCGGCTCGGGCAGCTCGCCTCCGGGACGTTCGTCGCGTTCACGCACGGCGCCAACGACGCGCAGAAGACGATGGGTGTGATCGCGCTCGCGCTCTTGGCGCACGGCTCGATCGACACCTTCTACATCCCCGACTGGGTCAAGGTCGCGGCCGGCGTCGCGATCGCCGCCGGCACGTACGTCGGCGGCTGGCGGATCATGAGGACGCTCGGACAGCGGGTCTTCCAGATCGACCCGCCTGCGGGGTTCGCGGCGCAGGCGACCGCCGGGGCGGTCATCTACGCGTCGACGAAGTACGGTTACCCGCTCTCGACGACCCACGTCGTGTCGGGCTCGGTGATGGGCTCCGGCGCGACCAAGCGGCTGTCGGCCGTCCGGTGGGGGATCGCCGGGAACATGGTCGTCGCGTGGGTGCTCACGATCCCCGCCGCGGCACTCGTCTCCGCGCTGATCTGGTGGCCGGTGAAGGCCGTGTTCTCGTGAGGCTCGGTCTCGGGCCGGGCGCCGGCGAGATCCACTCGCTGCTCGCCGAGGCCGGCGAACGGGTCGTCGAGGTCTCCCGCACGGTCGAGCAGCGCTTCCTGCTCTGGCCCTCGGGACCCTCGCAGGACGAGGTGAAGCAGCTCGAGCACGCGGCGGACGAGGTGATCTCGGAGCTCCTGCTGCAGACGAACAAGCTCTTCGTCACGCCGTACGACCGCGAGGACCTCGTCGCGCTTGCGTTCGCGGTCGACGAGGTCGCCGACGCGGGCGAGAACGCCGCGGAGCTGCTCGGCCTCTACGGCGTCGAGGTGGCGACGCGGCAGTCGTTCGAGCTCTGTGCACTGCTGGTGCGCGCCTCCGAGCGGCTCGCGACGCTGCTCTCGGGGCTGAAGGAGAAGCGCGGCTCCTCGGACGAGATCCGCGCGATCAAGGAGATCGAGGACGAGGCGGACACCGTCGCGCGCGCCGCGCGGGCGAGCCTGTTCAAGGACGATCGCATCGACCCGATGCTCGTGATCCGCTGGAAGGACATCTACGAGGCGCTCGAAGACGCCGTCGACGCCTGCGAGACGGCGGCGCACCTCGTCGGCAACATCCTCGTCAAGAACCAGTAGCGGTCTGGTCACCGGGCGCCGAAAGCCGCCCGGCCGCAGCGAACATGGAAGCGTGACCGCGCTGAGGCCGAAGCCGAGCCCGCTCCTCTGCGAGCTGCACGCGCACACGACTTGGAGCGACGGCGCGCTCGACCTGCGCGCGGTGTGCGACCTGTACGGGCAGACCGGGTTCGACGTGCTCGCGGTCACCGACCACGTGACGCGCGAGCCCGGCCACGTGGGCGCGGGGAACTTCGACGACTACCTGGCGGAGATCGAGTCGGAGGCGGCGCGCGCGGCGCGCCGCTACGGCCTGCTCGTCCTGCCCGGAATCGAGCTGACGTACGACGATCCCGATCCGCTGCTCGCCGGTCACGCGGTGGCATTGGGCGTGCGGTTGTTCGTCGATGTCGCGCCCGGTCTCGAAGGTGCGCTCGCCGCTGCGCGGGCGTCCGGGGCGGCGCTCGTCGCCGCCCACCCGTATTCGCCGGCGGAGCTCGAAGGCGCGACGCGGGGGACCGCGGCGTTCGCGGCGCGCCCCGAGCTGCGCCCGCTGGTCGACCGCTTCGAGCTCTTCAACCGGCACACGCTCTTCGGCTGGGTCGCAGCCGCCGGCCTGCAGGGCGTCGCGAGCGGCGACTTCCACCGACTCGAGCACCTGGCCGGGTGGAAGACGATGATCCCGTGCGCCCGCACCGAACGCGCAGTGGTCGACTACCTCCGCTCGCGCCGGCCGACCTACCTCGTCCGCCTCGACGAGAGCCGGCAGCTCCGCGCCGCCTGAAAAACCCGGTGCCAGGCACCAAGGTGCCAGGCACCACGGTGCCTGGCACCGGCCTCTACGCGAAGACGATCAGCGCGATCACACCGAGGCCGAGCAGGATGCCGGCGGCGACCAGGAGGAACAGCAGCCGCTCGCCGAGCGGGGCGAAGCTGCCCCGGTCGAGCGCGTCCTCGACCGCGCGCGCCCGCTGCAGTCCGGTGACGATGAACGCGACCCCGAGCACGCTGAACGCGGCGCCGACGAGTTCGTACGGCCACGACGAGGTCGTCGAGGCGTGCTCGGGCAGAAGCTTGCCGATCCCGATCCCGACCGCGAGCGACGTTAGCCCGGTGCGCCACCACGCGAGATACGTCCGCTCGTTGGCGAGCCGCGTCCGCCGCGTCGCATCTTCGACGCCTGGTTCCCGCATCTGGAGAGGCGAGTCTACGCGGGATGCGAGGCGTCGCTGAACTCGCGGAACTCGCCGGTGACGAGGTACGCGACCTGCTCGCCGATGTCGACCGCGTGGTCGCCGATTCGCTCGACGCACCGGGAGACGACCAGCATGCGGAGCCCGTACTCGCGCTCCTGCGGCGAGTCGCCGAGCGAGAGCACGTCCTCCGACGCGTTGCGGTTCGCGCGGTCGATCAGCTCATCGAGGTCGACGAGCGTCTGCGCCTTGTCGGCGTCGCGCGCCGCGAACGAGTCCATCGCGACGCGGATCATCTGCTCGGCGCGCTGGCCCATGTCCTCGATCGAGCGCGAGATCGCGACGTCCTCGACGTCGAGGTTGCCCATCAGCTTCGTCAGCTTGGCGACCGTCACGCAGTAGTCGGCCATCCGCTCGAGGTGGAGGTTGACTCGCAGCACTGCGAGCACCAGCCGCAGGTCCGACGCGACCGGAGTCTGGCGCGCGAGCAGCGACTGCACGCCCGTCTCGATCCCCATGTAGCGCCGGTCGACCTCGTCGTCGAAGTGGATCACCTCGTCGGCGAGCTCCTGATCGCCGCGGGCGAGCGCGTTCAACGCGGAACGAAGGGCGCGGAGGACGAGGTCGCCTTCCTCCTGGAGCGACGCCTCGAGCTGCGACAGCTCCTCGGTGAACGAGACTCTCATCCGAAGCGGCCCGTGACGTAGCCCTCGGTGCGCTCGTCGGCGGGCTGGGTGAAGATCTTCTCGGTCGAGTCGTACTCGACGAGGATCCCGTTGCGCGAGCCGTCGTCGTGCACGTCGAGGCTGAAGAACGCGGTCATCTCGGCGACGCGCGCTGCCTGCTGCATGTTGTGCGTGACGATCACGAGCGTGTACTCGCGCTTCAGGTCGTGCATGAGGTCCTCGATCGCGGCGGTGGAGATCGGGTCGAGCGCGGAGGCGGGCTCGTCGAGGAGCACGACGTCGGGCTCGACCGCGATCGCGCGCGCGATGCACAGCCGCTGCTGCTGTCCGCCCGAGAGCCCGAGCGCAGACTTCTTCAGCCGGTTCTTGACCTCGTCCCACAGGGCGGCGCTCTTCAACGCGCGTTCGACGCGCCCGTCGAGGTCGTCCTTCATGCCGAGGATGCGCAGCCCGTAGGCGACGTTGTCGTAGATCGACTTCGGGAACGGGTTCGGCCGCTGGAAGACCATCCCGATGCGCCGGCGAACCTCGATCGGGTCGACGTCCGAGCCGTAGAGGTCGATGCCGTGGTACAGCACCTTCCCGCCGACCTTCGCGTTCGCGACGAGATCGTTCATCCGGTTGAGGCAGCGGAGGACGGTCGACTTGCCGCAGCCCGACGGCCCGATCAGCGCCGTGATCGCCTTCTCGTGGATCGCGAGCGAGACGTCCTTGACCGCCAGCGCCTTGCCGTACGCGACGCTCAGTTCCTGGATGTCGAAGACGACCTTGCGGCTGACCTCCGCCGCCGCCCGCGGCGCCATCACCCCGATCGCCGGAAGGGCAGAGTCCTGTTGCGACGAGCCGATGCTCACCACCGAGCGAGTCTCGCGTCGGCCTCCGCGAGCCGGGGTACACAGCATGTGAACGTCGTGTGTCGAAGTGGTGACGCGGCCCCCGCTGCGCGCACGACGCTGGAATCCTCCCGCCCGTGGAAGCAGCCTCCGTCCCGGGCACGCGGAGACTCCCGCGCACCCGCCGACTCGGCGACCGCCTCGGCGACTCGCTGCTCTACGGGCTCACCGCATTCGCGGCGTTCCTCGGGCTCTTCATCATCGCGCTGATCGTGTGGCGCGTCTTCGCGGGCGCCTGGCCCGCGATCCAGGACTTCGGCATCGGGTTCCTCTGGAGCAACGAGTGGAACCCGGTCGTGAACCAGTTCGGTGCGCGCGACCTGATCATCGGCACGATCGTCACGTCGTTCGGCGCGATCCTGCTCGCCGCGCCGCTCTCGATCGCCATCGGCCTCTTCCTCAGCGAGCTCGCGCCTCCGTCGGTTCGCGGGCCGGTGGGGACGCTCGTCGAGATGCTCGCCGCCGTGCCGAGCGTCGTCGTCGGCCTGTGGGGCATCTACGTGCTCGCCCCGTTCAGCGCCAACCACCTGCCGCCGGCGATCAGCTCGGTGCTCGGCTGGCTGCCGATCTTCGCCGACGGCCAGGACAAGGTCGAGTCGACCGTCTTCGCCGCGATGCTCGTGCTGACGATCATGATCATCCCGATCACGTCGTCGATCTGCCGCGAGCTCTTCCTCGGCGTGCCGACCGAGCTCGAAGAAGGCGCGGTGGGTCTCGGCGCGACGCGCTGGGAGATGGTGAAGACGGTGATCGTCCCGTCCGTGCGCGGCGGCGTGGTCGCCGCCGTGATCCTCGGCCTCGGCCGCGCGCTCGGCGAGGCGATCGCCGTGTCGCAGGTGATCGGCAACTTCATCCCGCTCAAGCGCTCGATCTTCCAGCCGGGCGACACGCTCGCCAGCCGGACCGCGAGCCAGTACCAGGGCGCCGTCTCGAACATCCAGGTCGCGTCGCTGATCTACCTGGCGCTGATCCTGCTCGTGATCACGTTCATCACGAACTTCGCGGCGCAACGGATCGTCAAGCGCTTCGACCTGAACCGGGCGGCATGATCGACTCGCCGACCCCGCAGCTCAGTCTCAAGGCCACCGGGAGGGCGCGCCGCCGGCTGTTCGTCAACAAGGCCGCCGAGCTCGCGGCGCTCAGTGCCGCGGTCGCCGCGATCGCCGTGCTCGCGATCCTCGTCTGGTCGGTCTTCTCGCGCGGCCTGCACGCGCTCAACTGGGACTTCTTCACGAAGGGGCCGGCCGTCTTCGGCCAGACGGGCGGCGGCGTCGCGCCGGCGCTCGTCGGAAGCGCGCTGCTCGTCGGGATCGCGACGGCGATGGCGCTGCCGTTCGGCGTGATGACTGCGATCTTCGTGAGCGAGTTCGCGCCGAAGAAGCTGGGAGACCAGATCCGCCTGTGGCTCGACGTCCTGAACGGGTTTCCGTCGATCGTGATCGGCATCTTCGTGTTCACGCTGATGGTGCAGAAGCCGCTGCCGGTCGTCGGCTGGGGGAACCACCAGAGCGCGTTCGCCGGCGGGTTCGCGCTCGCAGTGATCATGCTGCCGCTCGTCGCGCGGGCGACGATCGAGGTTCTCGCGCTCGTGCCGAACCACCTGCGCGAGGCGAGCTACGCGCTCGGCGTCTCGAAGTGGAACACCGTCATCCGCGTGGTGCTGCCGACGTCGTTCGGCGGCATCCTCACCGGCACGACGCTGGCGATCGCGCGTGCGGCGGGCGAGACGGCGCCGCTGCTCTTCACGTGCGTGCTCGCCGGGCAGACGGTCGATTGGAACCCGACGCACTCGGTCAACTCGATCCCGTTCACGATCTTCTCGTACTCCGAGGCGCCGGACGAGAACCTGCACCAGCAGGCATGGGCGCTCGCATTCGTCCTGATCGTGTTCGTGCTCGTGTCGAGCCTGACCGCCCGCTTCCTGCTCGAGCGCTCGCGCCGGAAGCTCGGGACGCGCTGAGCGCGTTCACCACTCCGTCACGTTCCGGTAACAGCGCGTCAGCCCACATGGGCGCTGCGCTGGGTGACAGTGGCGCCGCAATCACCAAACGCCCCAGGGACAAGGAGAGGACTGATGAAGAGAGGGCTTGCCCTCAGTGCGGCTGTTCTCACGGCGCTGCTCGCCGCCGTCTCGGCCGGTGCGAAGAGCACCGACACGACGCTCACCGGCGCCGGCAGCACATTCGTCTCACCGCTGGTGTCGGTGTGGACGCCGGCAATCGGCTCGGCGTTCGGGTACTCGCTGCAGTACAGCGCTGTCGGCTCCGGGGCCGGGATCTCCTCGATCTCGAGCCGCCAGGTCGACTTCGGCGCGTCGGACGCACCGCTCACGCCCGACCAGTTCACGGCGTGCAAGGGCTGCGTGCAGATCCCGTGGGCGCTCTCCGCGACCACGGTCGCCTACAACGTCCCCGGTGCCCCGGTGCATCTGAACCTCGACGGCAGCACGATCTCGAAGATCTTCCTCGGGGACATCAGCAACTGGAACGATCCCGCGATCAAGGCGCTGAACAAGGGAGCGAACCTCCCCGATCTGAAGATCACGCCGATCTTCCGCTCCGACGGATCGGGAACGACCTACAACTTCACCGACTACCTGTCGTCGGTGAGCCCGACCTGGAAGTCGAAGGTGGGCAACTCGACCGCCGTCACGTTCCCGACAGGGATCGGGGCACGCGGGTCGTCCGGCGTCGCGGGCCTCGTCTCGCGCACGAACGGCGGGATCACCTACGTCGACGTCGCGTTCGCGCTCACCAATCACCTGAAGTTCGCGGCCGTCCGCAACTCCGCCGGGAAGTTCCTCTTCCCGAGCCTGCGGCGAATCGCCGCCGCGGCCGCGGCGTACACGAAGGTGCCGAGCAACAACGAGATGCACATCGTGAACCCGCCCAAGTCGGCGCCGCTCGCGTACCCGATCTCGACCTACACCTACGTGATCGTCCCCCAGCAGTCGGCGCATGCGACCGAGCTGCGGAAGATGATCTTCTGGGCGCTGACGCAGGGCCAGCAGGCGAAGTACACGGCGAAGCTGCTCTTCGTGCCGCTGCCGAAGCCGGTGCTCGTCGCGTCAGAGAAAACGCTGAAGACGATCAAGCCCAACACCTAGGAGCCCGCGAACCGGTGCCGGGCACCAGTGGTGCCCGGCACCGGGACGCCGTCTACTCCGGGAAGGTGCAGCGGATGCGCAGGCCGTGCCCGCGCGCGCCGTTCGCCTCGACCTCGCCGCCCGCCGCCGCGACCACGTGCTTGACGATCGCGAGGCCGAGCCCCGTGCCCCGCGTCGTGCGGGCGGCGTCCCCGCGGTAGAAGCGCTCGAAGAGGCGCTCGAGCGACTCGGCGCCGGCCCCGTCGTCGGCGGCCGTCAGCACCGCGAAATCGCCGCTCCGCTGGATCGACAGCGTGAACCGCGAGCCGTGCCCCGCGTAGCGGATCGCGTTCTCGGTCAGGTTCTCGGCGATCATCCGCAGCATCCGCGGCCGTAGCGGCACGTCGACCGACGCGTCACCCTCGGCCGCGAGCTCGATGCCGGCCCGGGTCGCCGCGTCGTGGTGCTCGCGCACCACATCCTCGAGCACGGGCAGGGCGTTCGTGTGCCCGAGCGAGACCACCTCCTTGCCGCTCTCGAGCTCGGACAGGAAGAGGATCTCGTCGATCAGCAGCCCCGCGTTCTCCACCTCGGCCCGCGCCTGGTCGACCAGGTCGTGGACATCGGCGCCCGGCAGGTCGACCGAGTCGAGCAGCGCCAGGATCCGGGCGAGCGGCGTGCGGAGCTCGTGGGAGACGGCCGCGGTGAACCCCGTGCGCAGCTCGTCGAAGCTGCGGTCCTCGGTCTCGTGTTCAGTCACCGAATCGTCACCATTCTGAAACCCGACCCGAACGCGAGGCGGCACTATCGTAGGTTCCGTGACGCGCGTCCTGATCGTCGAGGACGATACGGTGATCGCTGACGGGATGGCCCGCCATCTCGTCGCCGCCGGGTTCGACCCGGTCGTGGTCGGGCGCGGAGAGCTCGGCCTCGCGCGCCTCCGGTTCGAGAACCCCGACGTCTGCGTGCTCGACCTGATGCTGCCGGAGCTCGACGGCTGGAAGCTGATCGAGGTCGCGCGCGCCGAGGGCATCGGCACGCCGATCGTCGTCGTCTCCGCCCGCGGCACCGAGCACGACCGTGTGCACGCGCTCGAGATCGGCGCGGACGACTACCTCGTCAAGCCGTTCTCGATGCGGGAGCTCGTCGCGCGCGTCGCGGCGGCCGCGCGACGCGGCGTCCGGCCCGCCGAGGACCGGCGCGGCGACCCGATCGAGATCGAGGAGCTCCGGATCGACCCGCGCGAGGTGCAGGCGTTCGTCGCGGGCGAGAGCGCGGGTCTGACCCCCACCGAGTTCAGGCTGCTCTATACGCTCGCGCTCGACCGAGGCCGTGTCGTGACACGCGACGAGCTGCTGCAGAAGGTGTGGGGGAGGCGCGAGACGCACCGCGACCGCACGGTCGACGTGTTCGTCCGCCGGCTGCGGCAGAAGATCGACCGCACGGCGCCGAAGCACTCGTTCATCCAGACGCGCTTCGGCGTCGGCTACAAGCTCGAGCCCGAGCCGAAGTAGCTCGGGGCCCGCTAGGCGGTGAGCCCGTCGCTGCTCGCCGGCGGCGGGTTCCTCTGGTGCCAGAGCGTGATTCGCCCATTGCGGACCGAGAAGAGCGCGGCCGCGCGTTGGCCGGGGGCGTCGCACGTATGGCCCGGGCGCTGGGTCAGCACGAACACGGCGAGCACGTCGCCGCCCCCGCCCTGCGACTCGAGCGACGTGATGCGACCCCCGCAGGGAAGGCTCGCGTTCCAGCGGACCGCGTCGGCGTGGGACTCGAGGCGGAACGCGCCACCCTGGATGATCTGCGCGTCGTCGGCAAACAGCCTGGCCGCCGCCTCGTTGTCGTTGCGGTCGAGCGCCGCGCTCCACGCGTGGACCACCGACTCCGGCGACGGCGTGCCGGAGCCGCCGCAGCCGGCCAGGGCGAACAGCGCACCGAGGAGGACGGCGGAGCGCATGCCGATAGTCTGCCGCCCGTGAACTTCGAGCTGACGGCGGAGCAGCGCGAGATCCAGTCCGTCGCCCGCGACTTCGCCCGCGCCGAGATCGAGCCGCACGCGGCCGAGTGGGATCGCGCCCACGGGTTCCCGCGGCAGCTGCTGGCGTCGCTCGGCGAGCTCGGGCTGCTCGGCGTCTGCGTGCCGGAGGAGTACGGCGGCGCCGGGGCGGACTTCATCTCCTACGTGCTCGTGCTGGAGGAGCTGTCGCGCGCGGACGCGGGCGTCGGCGTCACCGTCGCCGTTCACACGTCGGCGTGCACGCTGCCGCTCCTGCAGTTCGGCACCGAGGAGCAGCAGGCGAGGTTCGTGCCGCCGCTCGCGCGGGGCGAGCAGATCGGCTGCTTCGCGCTGACCGAGCCCGGCTCGGGGTCGGATGCCGGCGCGCTGCTGACCCGTGCCGAACAGGTCGAGGGCGGCTGGCACCTCGTCGGATCGAAGCAGTGGATCACGAACGCCGCCTTCGGCGGCACGCTGCTCCTGTTCGCGCGCACCGATCCGGAGACCACGTCGGCCCGCGGCGTCTCGGCGTTCGTCGTCGACGGCGCCGACGTGGAGATCACGCGCACGGAGGAGAAGCTCGGCCTCAATTCCTCCGAGACGAACGACATCGCGGTCGATGCCGTCATCTCGCCCGACCGGCTGCTCGGCGAGCGTGACCACGGCTTCCGCATCGCGATGGCGACGCTCGACGGCGGGCGGATCGGCATCGCCGCGCAGGCGGTCGGGATCGCGCAGGCCGCGTACGACGTCGCGCTCCGTTACGCACAGGAACGACGGACGTTCGGCCGCCGCATCGCCGACCACCAGGCGATCCAGCACAAGCTGGCCGACATGTCGATGGAGATCGACGCGGCGCGGCTGCTGACGCTCCGCGCAGCTTGGCTCAAGGCGAGCGGGCGGCCGCACACCGAGGCGGGGGCCAAGGCCAAGCTCTATGCCTCCGAGATGGCGCGACGCCAGACGGCGGAGGCGATCCAGGTGCTCGGTGGGTACGGCTACACGAAGGAGTTCCCGGTCGAGCGGTACTACCGGGACGCCAAGGTGACGGAGATCTACGAGGGCACGAGCGAGATCCAGCGGCTCGTGATCGCGCGCCAGATCCTGGCCGAGCGCGAGCCGGTCCTGCCGTGAGCTCGCGCAAGCCCGACGAGCCGGTCCGGCTCACGCGCATCTACACGCGCGGGGGCGACCGCGGACAGACGTCGCTCGGCGACGGTTCGCGCGTCTCGAAGCTCGATCCGCTGCTTCGTGCCTACGGCGCCGTCGACGAGCTGAACTCGGTGATCGGGTGGGCGCAGGTCGAGGCGGCCGACGAGCGGCTCGCGCGCGTGCAGAACGAGCTGTTCGACCTCGGCGCCGATCTCTCGGTTCCCTTCGCCGAGGACGACGAGCGCCTGCGCATCACCCAGGCGGCGGTCGATCGGCTCGAGCGCGACTGCGACGAGGCAAACGCGCCGCTCTCCGAGCTGAAGAGCTTCGTGCTCCCGGGCGGGAGCGAGGCTGCGGGCCGCCTGCACGTGGCGCGGGCCGTCTGCCGGCGGGTCGAGCGCGAGGTGCTGGCCGTCGCCGCGAAACGGGATCTCAACCCGGTCGCGCTCGTCTACCTGAACCGGCTCGGCGACCTGCTCTTCATCCTCGCGCGCGCCGCGAACGCGGGAGGCGACGAGCCGCTCTGGAAGCCGGGCGGCTAGGCCGGTCCCCGATCGGGCATCATCAGCGGGAGATGGCGACGACCGAGGAGCCGCGCGGGACGACCGGGCTCGACGCCTGGCGCGAGGACTACGAGCGGACACCCGAGCGCGAGGGGGAGCTCTTCTCGACGATGTCGGGGATCCCGAACGAGCCGCTGCAGACGCCCGAGTCGGCGGCCGTCGACTACGAGCGCGACCTCGGCTACCCGGGGCAGTACCCCTTCACGCGCGGCGTCTACCCGTCGATGTACCGCGGCCGCCTCTGGACGATGCGCCAGTTCGCCGGCTTCGGGACGGCGGAGGAGACGAACGAGCGGTTCCGCTACCTGCTCGGCCACGGCCAGACCGGGCTCTCGACGGCGTTCGACATGCCGACGCTGATGGGCCACGACTCGGATCACCCGCGCTCGCTCGGCGAGGTGGGCCGGGAGGGCGTCGCGATCGACTCGCTCGAGGACATGGAGACGCTCTTTCGCGGCATCCCGCTCGGTGACGTCTCGACATCGATGACGATCAACTCGCCGGCCGCGATCCTGCTCGCCTACTACGTCTGCGTCGCCGAGGAGCAGGGGGTGTCGCGCGACCGCCTGCGCGGGACGATCCAGACCGACATCCTGAAGGAGTACATCGCGCAGAAGGAGTACATCTTCCCGCCGGAGCCCTCGATGCGGCTCGTCACGGACATGGTGGAGTTCTGCACACGCGAGCTGCCGCTGTGGCATCCGATCTCGATCAGCGGCTACCACATCCGCGAGGCGGGCTCGACGGCCGCGCAGGAGCTCGCGTTCACCCTCGCCGACGGGTTCACGTACGTCGAGTGGGCGATCGAGCGCGGCCTCGACGTCGACGAGTTCGCGCCGCGTCTGTCCTTCTTCTTCAATGCGCACCTCGACTTCTTCGAGGAGATCGCCAAGTACCGCGCGGCCCGCAGGATCTGGGCGCGCGAGCTGCGCGACCGCTTCGGTGCGAAGAGCCCGCGCTCGTGGCTGATGCGTTTCCATACGCAAACGGCCGGCGTCTCGCTGACGGCGCAGCAGCCCGAGGTGAACATCGTCCGCACCGCGATCGAGGCGCTCGCGGCGGTGCTCGGCGGCACGCAGTCGCTGCACACGAACTCGTTCGACGAGGCGCTCGCCCTGCCGACGGAGAACGCCGTGCGCCTGGCGCTGCGCACGCAGCAGGTCATTGCGCACGAGACGGGCGTCGTGAACACGATCGACCCGCTCGGGGGCTCCTACCACGTCGAGCAGTTGACGAACGAGCTCGAGGCGCAGGCGTACGAGTACTTCGAGCGCATCGAGAAGCTCGGCGGTGTGGTCGCGGCGATCAAGGACAACTTCTTCCAGCGCGAGATCGCGGAGGCCTCGTTCCGCTACCAGTCCGAGGTGGAGGCGGGACAGCGGATCGTCGTCGGTGTGAACCGCTACGAGGTGGACGGCGACACCGCGCCCGACATCCTCAAGATCGACGCCGCGCTCGAGCACAAGCAGGTCGAGCGGGTGCGCGCGCTGCGCGACCGACGGGACACGCCTGCCGTCGAGGCCGCGCTCGCCCGGCTGCGCGAGGACGCCGCGCGGGACGACCGCAATCTGATGCACCCGATCGTCGACGCGTCGCGCGTGTACGTGACGATGGGCGAGATGTGCGAGGCGCTGCGTGACGTCTGGGGGACGTGGCGCGAGACGCCCGTCTTCTGAGCCGTTAACGTCGGCTCAACAAAGCGGGCCAACCGAATCGCGTACCGGGTCGTCTACTCTTCCGACGGGTATGAGCGCCGATCCCCTCGACTCACTCTTCGAGCACCGCGAACGCGTCCACAAGTCGGGCTGGCGGAAGGCCCTGCCCTGGGTTGTGGGCATCGTCGTCCTCGCCGGAGTCGCCGCGCTGGTGATCGCGCTGCTGCCGAGCTCGAGCGGGCACAAGAACGCGGCGCTGACGCCGAACGTGCCGGCCAAGGTCGTCTCGCAGGTCCCGAAGACGGTGAAGCTCGATCCGCAGGCCGAGAAGGTCGCCCGGCGTTTCATCCAGACCGCCGTCGCGCGCAAGCACCTTGCCGAGGCCTACAAGCTCGCCGGCCCGCAGGTCGTCCAGGGTCAGACTCTCAAGCAGTGGATGGGCGGCAACATCGCGGTGATCCCGTTCCCGGTGAACGCGGTCTCGCTGGCCCCGATGAAGGTCGACTACTCGTACAAGAACGAGGCGCTGATCGAGGTCGCGCTTCTGACGAAGCCGAAGTCGGGGGTCAAGTCGCAGCTGTTCACGATGCAGCTGAACCGGATCGACGGCAAGTGGGTCGTCAACTCGTGGGTGCCTCGCTCCGTGCCGTTCGTCCACTCGCAGGACTAGCCCCGGAGCCGCGCGGCGGGTAGGCGATGTCCGGCGGGCTGTCGTCACCACGCTTCAGACGCCGTCTTGCCTGGGGCGTTGCGCTGCTCGGCGTGACGACGGGCATCGTCGTCGCCACGGTCGCGGTCGGCAACACCGGCAAGTCGTTCGAGACGCCGATCGACACGAACGCGAAGGCGTGGGTGTCGACCGAGCCGCAGTCGGTGACGCTCAGCGCGAAGGACCGGCGCAGCGTGCTGAGGACGACGACGCGCTTCATCTCGACGGCGGTGGTGCGGAAGCACCTCGACTCCGCCTGGGACCTGCTCGGGCCGGAGATGAAAGCCGGCCAGACGCGCGCCGGCTTCGACACCGGCAACAACAACGTCGTGCCATTCGACGCGGTCGGAATCGCGACCTGGGATGTCCTCTACAGCTACCGGGACGACGTCGGGCTCGACGTCGCGCTGGTCGGCTCGCCGAAGGGCAACTGGGCGGGCAAGACGTTCACGATCGAGCTCAAGCGCTACCCGACCCATCCCACGCAGTGGCTGGTCGCGTCGTGGGCGCCGCGGGGCATCGGCGGCTCGGGGCAGATGCGCGACTACGCGAAGCAGTTCCCTGCGGCGACGGTGCGGAGCCCGCTGTCGGCTCGGTGGCTGCTCGCCCCGGTTGGGCTGGTCGGCGCGTTCGCGATCGGCCTGATCGGCTGGGGCATCTGGTCGCGGATCCGCTACCGCCGCGCGAAGCGCCGCTACGAGAGCCTGCTCGGCCACCGCGGCCCGAGCCGGGTCTGATCGCCCGGACGTTCCTATACTCAGCCGCGTGGCGGGAAAGATCCGTGTTGTCATCGCGAAGCCCGGGCTCGACGGGCACGACCGCGGCGCGAAGATCATCGCGCGGGCGTTACGCGACGCCGGCATGGAGGTGATCTACACCGGCCTGCACCAGACGCCGGAGCAGATCGCCGAAACGGCGATCCAGGAGGACGCCGACGCGGTCGGGATCTCGATTCTCTCGGGAGCGCACATGACACTCGTGCCGCGCATCCTCGAGCTGCTGCGCGCCGACGGCGCCGAGGACGTGCTCGTCGTGGTGGGCGGGACAATCCCCGCGGACGACGTCGCGGCGCTCAAGGAGCAGGGGGTCGCCGAGGTGTTCACGCCGGGCGCGCCCACCTCGGAGATCGTCGAGTTCCTGCGCTCGCGCGTCGCCGTCTGAAAGGCCGCCAGTCGCCCGGCCGTGCGCGCGCCTCCGGGTAGAGTCTCGCCCCGATGAAGATCGCCGTCTGCGTGAAAGCCGTGCCCGACGCCGCGGCGGGCCGCCGACTCGACCCGGGGACGAAACGGCTCGACCGGTCGGGCGAGCAGACCGTCTCCGAGTGGGACACGTACGCGATCGAGGAGGCGCTCGTGCTCAAAGAGGCGGCCGGCGAGGGGGAGGTCGTCGTCGTCTCGCTCGGCCCCGAGAAGGCGATCGACGCGCTCCGGAAGGCGCTCGCGATGGGCGCCGACCGCGCCGTCCTCGTCTCGGACTCCTCGTTCGAGGGCGCGGATCTGCTGGGCACCGCCAAGGCGCTCGCCGGCGCGCTCGAACGGGAGTCGCCCGACCTCGTGCTCTTCGGGCAGCAGTCGGCGGACGGCGGAGGCGCATGCCTGTGGGCTGCCGTCGCCGACAACCTCCGGCGCCCGATCGTCTCGCAGGTCAGCGAGCTGTCGGTGGACGGGAGCTCCCTGACGGGCAAGCGCCAGACCGAGTTCGGCTACGACACGCTGCGGCTGCCGCTTCCGGCCGTCGTCGCGGTCGCCGACTCGATCAACACGCCGCGCTATCCGTCGCTCAAGGGGATCATGGGCGCGAAGAAGAAGCCGCAGGAGACGCTCGCCGCCGCGGACGTCGGCGGTGTCGACGAGGCGCGCACGACGGTGCTCGCGCTCAACCCGCCACCAGCCCGCGGCGAGGCGCGGCGCATCGAGGACGACGGCTCCGCCGCCGACAAGATCGTCGAGTTCCTCGTCGAACGGAGGCTGCTGTGAAGACGCTCGTCTTCCTCGAGCACCACGACGGCGCGATCCAGAAGGGCGCGCTCGGCGTGCTTGCCAAGGCCGTCGCGCTCGGCGGCGAAGTGGCGGGTGTCGTCGCGGGCACCGGCGTGCGCGCGCTCGCCGAGGAGGCGGGAAGCCACGGCGCCGCGACGCTCTGGGTCGCCGAGGACGAGCGCCTCGCTGCGCCGCTGCCCCAGCCGCGCGTGGACGTGCTCGCGAGGCTCGTCCGCGACGAGGGGTACGACACCGTGCTGTTCGCGCAGTCGGTGCTCGCCGCGGATGTCGCCGCGGCGCTCGCCGCGCGCCTCGACGCCGGTCTCAACTGGGATCTCGTCGACCTGAGCGCGGAGGGAGTCGGGACGCGGCCGGCGCTCGCCGACAGCGTGTACGTCGACGTCGGCTGGTCGAGTGGCCCGCGCCTCGCGGTGTTCCGAGCGGGGACGTTCGACCCGAGCCCGACCGGCGGAAGCGCCGAGGTCAAGGATGCCGCGGTCGAGCTGGAGGACTTCTCGACGCTCGCCGAGATGGTCGAGCAGGCGCACGCCGAGCAGCAGGGCCCCTCGATCGAGGAGGCGGACGTGATCGTTGCGGGCGGCCGCGGGCTCGGCGAGCCGGAGAAGTTCGCGCTCGCGGAGGAGCTCGCGCAGGCGCTCGGCGGTGCGGTCGGCGCGACGCGCGCCGTCGTCGACGCCGGCTGGTACCCGTACTCCGCGCAGGTCGGGCAGACCGGCAAGACGGTGTCGCCGAAGCTCTACGTCGCGCTCGGCATCTCGGGGGCGATCCAGCACAAGGTGGGCATGCAGGGCTCGAGCACGATCGTCTCGATCAACAAGGATCCGAACGCGCCGATCTTCGAGTTCTCCGACCTCGGCGTCGTCGGCGACCTGCACGCGATCGTCCCGAAGCTCACCGAGCTCGTCCGCGCGCGGCGGTCGTGAGCGTTCGGCCCGCCGACTTCCAGCCGCCGTGGTCGGCCGGCGAGGCGTTCCGGCCGCCCACCGATCCGCCCGACGAGCGCATCGAGGTCGGGTTCCTGATCGTCGGCGCCGGCCCGGCCGGGCTCGCGGCCGCGATCCGGCTCGGGCAGCTGATCGAGGAGGATCCGGCGACGGCCGAGCAGCTCGGGGACGTGCCGGTGGCGGTGCTCGAGAAGGGGAAGTCGCCGGGCGCGCACCTGCTCTCGGGCGCGGTCGTGAACCCGCGCGGCCTGCAGCGCCTGTTCCCCGAACGGCGTCTCGACGAGTTCCCGTTCGAGGGCGTGGTCGAGGCGGAGTCGGTGCTGCTGCTCACGCGCACGCACGCGTACCGGCTGCCGACGCCGCCGACGATGGTCAACGACCGGAACTTCGTCGTCTCGCTCTCACGTTTCGGGGGCTGGCTCGCCGAGCAGGCGGAGTCGCTCGGCGCGACGATCCTCCCGGAGACGGTCGCGGAGCGGCTGCTCGTCGACGGCGGCCGCGTGCTCGGCGTGCGCACCGGCGACCGCGGCCGCGGCCGGAACGGGGAGGAGCTTCAGAACTTCGAGGCGGGCTCGGACATCACCGCGCGCGTGACGATCCTCGCGGAGGGCACGCAGGGCCACTTGACCGGCGCGGCGCTCGAGCGCTTCGGCCTGCAGGGCGAGGGCCCGCAGGTGTGGGCGCTCGGCGTCAAGGAGGTGTGGCGGGTGCCGAAGCCGCTCGGCCGAGTGATCCACACGATGGGGTGGCCGCTCCGCTCGGGGAAGAAGTACCGCGAGTTCGGCGGCTCGTTCGTCTATCCGCTCGGCGAGGAGATGGTCACGCTCGGAATGGTGGTCGGGCTCGACTACCGCGATCCGGGTCTGTCGGTGCACGACCTCCTGCAGCAGCTGAAGACGCACCCGCGGATCCGGAGGATCGTCGAGGGCGGCGAGCGCGTGCAGTGGGGCGCGAAGACGATTCCCGAGGGCGGCTTCGTCGCGCTGCCGTCGAGGTTCCACGCGCCCGGCCTGTTGCTCGCGGGCGACGGTGTCGGTCTCGTCAACGTGCCGGCGCTGAAGGGAATCCACTACGCGATCGAGTCGGGGCGGCTCGCGGCCGAGGCCGCGTGGCGGACGCTCGCGCGCGGTGTGTCGGTGAGAAGCGCGCTCGCGTCGTACGACGAGTCGATCCGCGCGTCGTACATCTGGAGCGACCTGCGCGAGGTGCGGAACATGCGGCAGGCGTTCGGGCACGGCTTCTACATGGGCGGTGCGATGGCCGGCGCGATGACGGCGACGAAGGGGCACTTCCCGCCCGGCGACAAGAAGACCGAGCGCGACGCCGACCAGTCGGTCCTGCGAACGCGCGCGCCGCGGTACCCCGTCGCGGACGGCAAGCTCACGTTCGACAAGCTCTCGAGCGTCTTCGCATCCGGCAACCGGACGCGCGACGACCAGCCGAATCACATTCGCGTCCGCACGCGCGTGCCGCGCGAGCTGGCGGAGATGTGGGTGCACATGTGCCCGGCGCAGGTGTACGAGCTCGGCCCCGCCGACGGCGACGGGACCGTGGAAGTGCGCCTGGCGCCGTCGAACTGCGTCCAGTGCGGTGCGATCACCGCGAAAGGCGGCCGCCTGACGCCCCCGGAAGGCGGCAGCGGCCCCGAATACACGCTCACGTAGGCGTTGCGTGGGAGGTTTGTCACGGTGGCTGCCACCGGACACGGCCGGGCCGGCCGTCCTCCCGGCAGAACTCGACGAACTGAGCGACCGCGCGCTCCGGCCGGTGGTGGAACAGCTCGAGCACCTCGCCGGTTGCGAGCTGCGCGAACGAGAGCGCGGCGCCGATCGTGGCGGCGTAGCTCGACCACGCGTAGCCTTCGAGCGGGCCCGCCCGTCCGGCTCGCTTCGGGTTTCGCACGACGTATCGCACCGTGTTCAACAGGCGCCGATCGTCCGCGAGGTACTCGCTCCAGTAGCGCTTGCCGAACAGATGGTTGATCCGGCCGTGCGCGGTGTTGAACGCCACGGCATACGCGGTGTTGAGCTCGCACATGCCGCCTGACAGGCCACGCTCGTCGATCCGGAGGACGAGGTGGTAGTGGTTGCGCATCAGGCAGTAGGCGTAGATCGTCCATCCGTGGCGATTGGCGACCAGGGCGAGCAGCTGTATGAACGTCTGGCGGTCGGCGTCGTTGTGAAAGATCCGCTGCTTGTTGTTGCCGCGCGTCACGACGTGGTGGAAACCGGGACGCTCGTCGCGGGGTTTGTACGTCACCGTGAAACGGTACGAATGCCGCCCGCGCTTCGCGGCGTTCGCGCGCGAAGTTCACGCATTCGTGAGCCTCTTGTCGCGTGTCTGTCACGGTGGCAGCCTCCGGACGTGCCCGTTCGAGCCAGGAACGCTCCCGCGCGGTGATCACGTCCGTCGACAACCCCCGCGTGAAAGAGGTGTTGCGGTTGCGGCGGTCGCGGGAGCGGCGCGCGACGGGCTTGTTCGTCGTCGAAGGGATGCGTGAGCTCGAACGCGCGCGCGCGGCGGGGCTCCGCGTGCGCTCCGTGTACGCCTCGCCCGAGCTGCTCGCGGCGGGCGGTGCGCGCGACGGCGCCGCCGACGTCGACGCTACCGCCGAGGAGGTAAGCGCGCGCGTGCTTCGTCACATGGCGTACCGCGCCGCGCCAGAGGGCGTGCTGGCGGTCGTCGAGGCGCCGCAGCGCGAGCTCGCCGACGGCGCGACGCTGGTGCTGGTCGCGGTCGGCGTCGAGAAGCCCGGCAACCTCGGCGCGATGGCGCGGTCGGCGGAGGCCGCCGGGGCCGACGCGCTCCTCGTCGCGGACGGCGCGTTCGACCCGTGGAACCCGAACGCGATCCGCGCGTCGACGGGCGCCGTCTTCAGCCTTCCCGTCGTCGCGGCGACGCTCGACGACGTGCGCGCGCTGCCGCTCCGCCGCGTCGCGGCGGTCGTCGGCGCGCCGAGCGTCTACACGGACATCGACCTCCGCGAGCCGACGGCCCTGATCGTCGGCGCCGAGGACGAGGGGCTTCCCGACGGGTGGCGGCAAGCCGCCGATGACGCAGTCTCGATCCCGATGAGCAGCCGCTCGGCCGACTCGCTCAACGCGAGCGCTGCCGCCGCCGTGCTGCTGTTCGAAGCGGTGCGGCAGCGCGGCTGACGCGTCACGGCCCGTACGATCGACCCGTGCTCCCGACCCGCGACCTCGTGCTCCCGACCCGCGACGACGTCGAGCGCGCACGCGCGACGCTCGGCACGCGCCTCGCACGCACGCCGCTCATGTCGAGCCGCACGCTCGGCGCCCGCCTCAAGTGCGAGCTCTTCCAGCGAACGGGCTCGTTCAAGGTGCGGGGCGCCCTCAACAAGCTCACCTCGCTCGACGCCGAGCAAAAGGCGCGCGGCGTGATCGCGATCAGCGCGGGCAACCACGCGCAGGCCGTCGCGTACGCCGCTGCGGAGGAGGGGGTCGACGCCCTCGTCGTGATGTGGCGCGGCGCGTCCGAGCAGAAGATCGAAGGGACGCGCGGCTACGGCGCCACGGTCGACCTGGAGGCGTCCGGCCCCGGTGACGCGTTCGACCGCCTGGACGAGCTGATCGAGGAGACCGGGCGGACGCTCGTGCACCCGTTCGACGACCCGGTCGTGATCGCCGGCGCCGGCACCGTCGGGCTCGAGCTGCTCGAGGACGCGCCCGACACCGACGCCGTGATCGTCCCGGTCGGCGGCGGCGGCCTCATCTCCGGGATCCAGACCGCGATCGGCGACCGCGTGCGCGTCGTCGCCGTGGAGCCCGACACGAGCACCGCGCTGCACACGGGCGCGGAGCGCGGCGAGCCGACGCCGGTGACGCCGACGTCGATCGCCGACGGCCTCAACGCGCCCTTCGTCGGCAACCTGCCGCTCGCGATCTGCGGCGACCTCGAGCGCGTGCTCGTGTCGGAGGACGAGATCGAGCACGCGTTCAGGCTGCTTTACCAGCGGGCCAAGCTCGCCTGCGAGCCCGCCGGCGCAGCGGCGACGGCGGCGTGGCTCGCGCGGCGCATCGACGCCGAACGGCCCGTGCTCGTCGTCTCGGGCGGCAACGTCGCCGCCTCAACCGCCGCTGCTATCCTGGCGCGGCCATGAAGGCCGGCATCCACCCCGAGTACCAGCTCGCGACCGTCCACTGCAGCTGCGGCAACACGTTCGTGACGCGGTCGACGAGCTCCGAGCTGCACGTCGAGATCTGTTCGAACTGCCACCCGTTCTACACGGGCAAGCAGAAGCTCGTCGATACGGGCGGACGCGTCGAGCGCTTCCAGCGCCGCCTCGAAAAGGCCGAGCGCGCGCGCTCGTAGTCGAGGATGTCGCAGGCCATCGGAGGGCAGGCCGTCCTTGAGGGCGTGATGATGCGCGGACCGCGCAACTGGGCGGTCGCCGTGCGGACGCCAGCCGGTGAGATCGCACACGTCGCGCGAAAGATCGAGCCGCTCGCCGCACGGCACTGGGCGCTCCGCCTGCCGATCGTGCGCGGCGTCGTCGCGCTCGGCGAGAGCCTCGCGATCGGCTTCCGCGCGCTCGGCGTGTCGGCGGGCTACGCCGCGCAGGAGGAGGCGGAGGGCGACGGCGAGCCGGCCGAGATCGGGCGCTGGGCGCTCGCCTTCGCGTTCCTGGTCGCGCTCGGCTTCGCCGTGATGATGTTCAAGGTCGGCCCGGCGCTGCTCGCCGACACTCTGCCCATCTCGAACGGGAGCTGGTTCGTGCTCGTCGAGGGGCTGATCCGCGTCGCCGTGTTCGTCGCCTACCTCGCCGTGCTCAGCTTCATCCCGTCGCTTCGGCGCGTGTTCGAGTACCACGCGGCCGAGCACAAGGCGATCAACGCCTATGAGGCAGGCGAAGAGCTGACCCCCGAGGTCGCACAGCGCTACTCGCTGATCCACCCGCGCTGCGGCACGGCGTTCCTGCTCTGGGTGATGGTCGTAGGCGTGTTCGTCTACGCGCTGCTCGGCCGCCCCGTCTGGTACTGGCTGATCATCAGCCGCATCGCACTGCTTCCGGTGATCGCCGGAATCGCGTACGAGCTGATCCGGTTCGCCGGCCGCCACTCGGACAGCCGTGTGCTGATGGCGCTGCTCGCACCGGGGCTCTGGCTACAGCGGCTGACGACGCGCCAACCGACGCTCGACCAGCTCGAGGTGTCGATTCGCGCGTTGCGGGAAGTCCTCGAGCGTGAGGGACTGCCGCAGGCGTCCGATCGACGAGTGGAGGTGATGGCGTAGTGGCGACGGAACGCAGCGCGAGTGTCGTCTGGACGGGCGATCTGACATCGGGTGCCGGCGTGATCGGCGTCGTGGGAAGCGGTTCGTTCGGCCCGCTCGACGTGACCTGGGCGGCGCGCTCCGGTGGCCTGGAGGGCGACGCGAAGAAGACGAGCCCGGAGGAGCTGATCGCCGCAGCGTGGGCTGCCTGCTTCGCGATGGCGCTCTCGTCGGGGCTGGCGAAGGGCGGCACACCGCCGGAAACCCTCGTCACCTCGGCAACTGTGACGTTCCAGCCCGGCGACGGGATCGTGAAGGGCGCGCTCACGGTGACGGGCACCGTGCCCGGCCTGGAGCAAGAGGCCTTCGGCACCGCGGCGAAGACCGCCAAGGAGAACTGCCCCGTCTCGAAGGCGCTCGCCGGGATCCCCGACGTCACGCTCAACGCAACGCTCCAGTAGCGCCTTCTCTACCCTGCGAGGGGCCGATGTCGACCCTCGACGAACTCGTCAACGAGCTCGAGCGCTCGTACAGCGAGACGCAGGAGCGTCTGTCCGACCCTGCCGTCTACAACGACCGCCGCGACGCAGCGGACACCGGGCGCCGGCTGAAGAGCCTCGAGCGCCCGTACGCGCTCGCGCAGGAATGGCGGTCGCGCCGCGACGACCTCGCAGCCGCGCGCGACGACGGCGACCTCGCCGAGCTCGTGCCCGACCTCGAGCAGGACGTCGCGCGGCTTGAGGAGGAGCTCGTGCTCTCGCTTGCCGAGCGCGACCCCGCGGACGAGAAGGACGTGATCGTGGAGATCCGCCAGGGCGTCGGCGGCGACGAAGCCGCGCTCTGGGCGGCCGACCTCGCGCGGACGCTCCAGCGCTACGCCGAGCGGCGCGGCTTCAAGTGGGAGGAGCTCGAGGTCAACGCGAACGAGGGTGGGGGCGTGAAGGAAGGCGTCTTCGCCGTGAAGGGCGATGGTGCCTATTCGATCTTCAAGTTCGAAGGCGGCACCCACCGCGTGCAGCGCGTGCCCGAGACGGAGTCGCAGGGCCGCATCCACACATCGACCGCGACCGTCGCGGTGATGCCCGAGGCCGAGGACGTCGACGTCGACGTCGACGAGAAGGACCTGAAGATCGACGTCTACCGCTCGTCGGGCCCCGGCGGCCAGTCCGTGAACACGACCGACTCGGCGGTGCGCATCACGCACCTGCCGAGCGGGATCGTCGTCGCGATGCAGGACGAGCGCTCGCAGCTGCAGAACCGCGAGAAGGCGATGCGCGTGCTGCGCGCGCGTCTGTTCGAGGCGGAGCGCGAGCGCGTGGCCGCGGAGCAGGCGGCGACGCGGAGCGCCCAGGTCGGCACCGGATCGCGCGCCGAGAAGATCCGCACCTACAACTTCCCGCAGAGCCGCGTCACCGACCACCGCGTCAAGGTGAACGTGCCGCTCGAACAGGTGCTTGCCGGGACGCTCGACGAGTTCACCGACGCGTTGACCGCCGACGAACGGCGTCGCGCGCTCGAGACCGCGTCGGTGTGACACTCGGCGAAACCCTGGACGCGGCGGCGACGTACCTCGCGTCGCGCGGCGTCGAGCACCCGCGACTCGACGCCGAGCTGATCCTCGCCCGCGCGCTCGGGCTGACGCGGCTCGAGCTGTACACGCAACACGACCGGCCGCTGACCTCTGCCGAGCGCGACGCCGCTCGCGAGCCCGTGCGCCGGCGCGGTGGCCGGGAGCCGCTCGCGTACGTGCTCGGCGACTGGGGCTTCCGCCGGCTGACGCTGCACACGGACGCGCGCGCGCTCGTCCCGCGACCGGAGACGGAGGTCGTCGTCGACCGGTGCCTGGCACTGCTTGACGGCGCCGAGCGCCCGCGCGTGCTCGACGTCGGCACCGGAACGGGGGCGATCGCGCTCGCGATCAAGCAGGAGCTTCCGGACGCGCTCGTCACCGCCACCGACTCCTCCCCCGAGGCGCTCGCGCTCGCCGGGGAGAACGCCGCCTGCAACGGCCTCGAGGTGAACTTCGTCGAGACCGACCTGCTCGAGGGCGTCGCCGGGCCGTTCGACGTCGTGGTCTCGAACCCGCCGTACGTCCTCGCGGAGGAGGTCGAGAAGCTCGAGCCCGAGGTTCGCGACTGGGAGCCGCGCGGCGCGCTGGTCGACGCCGGCCAGACGGAGCGGCTCGTCGAGCAGGCGGCGCGGGTGCTCGACGGCTGGCTCGTGCTCGAGATCCACGCGGAGCGCGCCGCGCACGTCACCGGCCTGCTCGAGGCGGCCGGCTACGACGGCGTTCACGTGACCCCTGACCTGGCGGGGCGAGAGCGGATCGTCGAGGGGCGATGGACGAGCTGATCGAGGCGCTCCGCGCCGGCCGTCCCGCCCTGTTCCCGACGGACACGGTGTACGGGCTCGTCTCGCTGCCGACCGAAGCGGCCGTCGCCGCGCTGTACACGCTCAAGGGAAGGCGGCCGGAGCAGCCGACGGCACTGCTCGCCGCGAGCCCCGACCAGCTCGTCGCTGCGATTCCGGAGCTCGACCCCGCTCGGCTCGTCCGCGGGCCGTACACCCTCGTGGTGCCGAACCCCGGACGCCGGTACGCCTGGCTGGCCGGCGCCCGGCCGGACGCGATCGGCGTCCGCCTGCCCGACCTCTCGCCGGCGGCGACCGCCGTGCTCGAGGCCGTCGGCTGTGTGGCGGCGACCAGCGCGAACGAGCCCGGCGGCCCGGACCCACTCACGCTCGATGACGTCCCGTTGCGCCTGCGCGAAGCGTGCCCGGCGCTCGACGAGGGACCGCTGCGCGGCGTGCCATCGACGGTGGTCGACCTGACCGGCGGCGAGCCGCGGATCCTCCGTGAGGGAGCCGTGCCCGCGGCAGAAGCCATCGCCAGGCTCCAGTACGATCTCCGGCATGGCGATCGCGCAGCAGACGTTCGCTGAGCTCCGCGCGCTCGGGCTCGCCGACATCGATCCCGAGACGGCCGAGCTGCTCGGGCGCGAGGCCGAGCGGCAGCGCAGCCAGATCGAGCTGATCGCGTCCGAGAACTTCACGTGGCCGAGCGTCCTCGAGGCCGTGGGCTCGGTGCCGACGAACAAGTACGCCGAGGGCTACCCGGGCAAGCGGTACTACGGCGGCTGCGAGGTCGTCGACGAGATCGAGGAGCTCGCGCGCACGCGTGCGAAGGAGCTCTTTGGCGCCGAGCACGCCAACGTCCAGCCGCACGCGGGCGCCCAGGCGAACATGGCGGTCTACTTCGCCGTGCTGAAGCCGGGCGACCGGGTGCTCGCGCTCTCGCTTGACCACGGCGGTCACCTGACGCACGGCCTGAAGGTGAACTTCTCGGGGAAGCTCTACGAGTTCCACCACTACGGCGTCTCGCGCGAGACGATGATGGTCGACTACGACGACGTGCTCGCGCGCGCGAAGGAGGTGCGGCCGAAGCTGATCGTGTGCGGCGGCTCCGCCTACCCGCGCGCCGTCGAGGCCGACCGCTTCCGTGCGATCGCCGACGAGGTCGATGCGCTCCTCTGCACCGACATGGCGCACTTCTCGGGCCTCGTGGCGGCCGGGCTGCACCCGAGCCCGGTGCCGCACAGCCACTTCGTCACCTCGACGACGCACAAGACGCTTGCCGGACCGCGCGCCGGGTTCGTGCTCTGCACCGAGGAGTACGCGCAGAAGGTCGACCGCGCGAACTTTCCCGGCATGCAGGGCGGCCCGCTGATGCACACGATCGCCGCGAAGGCGGCCTGCTTCAAGATCGCGGGCACCGAGGCGTTCCGCGACTACCAGCGGCAGATCCGCACGAACGCCGACACGCTCGCTGCGGGCCTGCTGGACGGCGGGCTCGACGTGCTCACCGGCGGAACCGACACGCACCTCGTGCAGCTCGACCTGCGCGCGACCGAGTGGACCGGCCTCGCCGCGCAGGAGCGCCTCGAGGAGTGCAAGCTCACGGCCAACCGCAACACCGTCCCGTTCGACGAACGGCCGCCGATGGTCGCGTCGGGCGTCAGGCTCGGCAGCCCCGCGGCGACGATGCGCGGCTTCGACGAGCACGACTTCCACGAGGTCGCGTCGATCATCGTCGGCGCGCTCGACGACACGGCCGACGTGCCGGCCCTGCGCGCGCGCGCGGAAGCGCTCTGCGAGAAGCGGCCGCTGTACCCGGGGTTCCGCGGGTACACCTCGTACGCGTGAGCGTCACCGAGGTCCGGCACCCGCTGGTCCAGCACAAGCTGTCGTACCTGCGCGACAAGAGCACGCCGACCGTTCACTTCCGCAAGCTCGTCGAGGAGGTGACGCTCCTTCTCACCTACGAGGCGACGAAGGACCTCCCGACCGAGGACGTGCCGATCGAGACGCCGCTCGAAGTCGCGCCGGTGCCCCGCATCTCCGGCAAGAAGGTCGCCGTTTGCCCGATTCTCCGCGCGGGCCTCGGGATGCTCGACGGCGTGCTCACGCTGATCTCGGGCGCGCGGGTCGGGTTCATCGGCCTCTACCGCAACGAGGACACGCTCCAGCCGGTCGAGTACTACGTGAAGCTCCCGCAGGACGTCGCCGACCGCGACGTGATCCTGCTCGACCCGATGCTCGCGACCGGCAACTCGACGGCGCACGCCGTGCAGGTGGTCAAGGACGCGGGCGCGACGAGCGTGCGGCTGATCGCGATCATCGCGGCGCCCGAGGGGATCGCGAACATCGAGGAGCACCACCCGGACGTGCAGATCGTCGTCGCGGCGATCGACCGCGGGCTGAACGAGCGCGGCTACATCGTGCCGGGCCTCGGCGACGCGGGAGATCGCCTCTACGGTACGAAGTAGGACGCAATCGTGGTCTGGAACCAGCTGACCGACAATCTCGAGGTTCTGTGGGGAGCGCTCGCCGCGTTCGGGATCGTGCTGGTGCTGACGCCGGCCGTCGGCTCGGCGGCGCGCCACCTGCGGCTCGTCGACAGGCGCCGCGAGGGCGAGCGGTCGCAGGCAACGGTTCCCCGCCTCGGCGGGCTCGCGCTCTTCTTCGGCGTGTTCGTGCCGTCGCTCGCGTTCGTCCCGCTCGGCGGCGAGCTGCGCGGCGTGCTGCTCGGCGCCGCGGTGGCGACGACCGTCGGCGCGATCGACGACTTCCGCGGCCTGCTCTGGTGGCAGAAGCTCGGCGGCCAGGTCGCCGCGGCGGCGATCCCGTGCGGCTTCGGCGTCTGGGTGCACAAGTTCACGTTCCCCGTCGTCGGCGTTCACGAGCTGCCGCCCTGGGTCGGTGTGACGCTCACGATCGTCGCGATCGTCGCGGTGATGAACATGGTCAACTTCCTGGACGGGCTCGACGGCCTCGCCGCCGGTGTCTGCGCGATCTCGGGCGCCACGTTCTGCGTGATCGAGCTGTCGCTCGGCGGGATCGGCGCAGCGGTGCTCGCCGCGATCGTCTGCGGGGCCTGCGTCGGCTTCCTGCACCACAACTTCTATCCGGCACGGATCTTCATGGGCGACTCCGGCGCGATGCTGCTCGGCTTCACGCTCGCTGCGATCTCCGTGCAGGGCTTGCTGAAGACGGCCGCCTTGGCGACCCTCGTGTTGCCGCTGCTCGTGCTCGCCGTCCCGGTGCTCGACACGTCGTTCGTCGTCGCGAAGCGCCTGCGCAGCGGCCAGCCGGTCTACGTGGCCGACGCGCGCCATCTGCATCACCGCTTCCTCCGCATCGGCTTCTCGGAGCGCCGGGCCGTCTTCTACCTGTGGGCCTGGTGCGCGACGCTCGCGCTCGCCGCGCTCGCGACCCGCTTCGCGCCGCCGCACCACCACGGCGACTGGAACCTCGCCAACCTCGCCGTCGACGTCGTTGCAGCCGCGCTGGCGCTCTCGGTCTCCGTCTACGTCGTCGTGCTGCTCGAGCTCGTCAAGCGCGGCAACCCGCGGGTGCGCCGCCGCGACGCCGCCTCGCGCGCCGCCTGAGACGCTTGTCACAAGCACTCGCCAATGTCCCATTTCTAGGCGAAAAAGCCTGTCACAAACCTGGTAGCATGCGGGTCGGGTGAAGCCCCAGCAACCGTCGTTCTCCCTCGCCGGTGCCGGCAGCGTCCTGATCGGGTTCACCTTGGCGTGCATCGCGATCGGCGCGCTGATCGGCTGGGCGGCGGGGAGCTTCGGCCTCGGGCTCGCCTTCGGCGCACTCGTCGGAGTCCCCGTCGGGGTCGCCGCCACTGTGATCAAGTACCGCAACGTCTGATGCCCGCCTGGACAGAGCCACGCGTCGCTCCGCCGACCCTGCTGCCGGCCGCCGCCGGCGCGGTCGTGCTGGCGATCGCACTGCCCGTGTTCCTGATTGCGGGCTGGCCGGTGAAGGGCTGGGCGCTCGGCGCCGTGCTGTGGCTCGGCTCGGAGGCGCTCGGCCTGATCGTCACGCGGCTGCGCGCGCGGACGGGTAACCTCGCCGCCGCAGGCGTGGCTGGCTTCCTCATGCTCTTCAGGGCGATCGCCGTGATGGTGGTCGTGTTCGCGGTCGCGGTCACCGACAAGTGGCTGGGGCTCGCGGCTGCCCTGACGTATGCCGCCGCCTACAGCGCGGCGTTCGGGCTGCAGCTCGTCGCGTACTTCACGGGCTCGAAGGCCGGGGCGCACGCATGAGACGCGCACTGCTCACGCTGAGCACGCTCGCGCTGCTCCTGCCGGCGAACGCCTTCGCGCGCGGCGACTTCGACCCGACCACCGAGTTCGAGCAGCACGACTGGATCCCGATCCACATCGGCCCGTTAAACCTCTCGATCACGAAGGCGGTCGTCTACCTGATGCTCGGGGCGGCGTTGACGATCGCGTTCGGGCTCTTCTTCATGCGCGTGAAGGTGGGGAAGAAGCTCGCTCGGCGCGAGACGGTCGGCGAGCTCGTCTACGAGCTCGCGCAGACGCAGATCGCCGAGCAGGGGCTCCCGCACAAGGCGATCTCGCGCTGGTTCCCATACGTCGCCTCGTTGCTCCTCTTCATCTTCATGGTGAACCTGCTCGGGTTCATCCCGCTGCCGCTGACCGGCGAGACGTGGCACGGAGTCCCGACGTGGGGCATCTACGCCGCCACCAGCTCGCTGGCCGTGACGCTCGCGCTCGCGTTGATGACCTTCGTCTTCACGCACTACGAGGGCATCAAGTGGAACGGGCCGACGCGCTACTTCAAGAGCTGGATCCCCGAGGCGCCGAAGGCGATCCTGATCCTGATCATCCCGCTCGAGATCCTCGGCCAGTTCATGCGCCTGATCTCGCTGTCCGTGCGTCTGTTCGCGAACATGCTGGCCGGCCACATCCTGATCCTCACGTTCCTCGGACTGATGTTCATCCTGCAGTCCGTGTTCCTCGCCATCCTCGTCGTCCCGGTCGCGATCGTCTTCTACATCTTCGAAGTCGTGATCGTCGTCGGCATCCAGGCATTCATCTTCGCTGCACTGTCCGCCATCTACATCGGCTCGGCGATCGAGCCGGAGCACTAAGGAGGAGTCTCAAATGCTCGCCACCATCATCGCCGCAACGAGCGGTGACGTCACCAAGGCAGGGAAGGCCATCGGGCTCGCGCTCGGCGTCGGCCTCGGCGCACTGGGCGCCGGCGTCGGCATCGGGAACATCTTCGGCTCGATGATCCAGTCGGTCGCCCGGCAGCCGGAGCTGCGCGGCGAGCTGCAGGGCATCCAGTGGCTCGGCTTCGCGCTGACCGAGGCGGTCGTTTTCTACGGCCTGCTCGGATCGATCCTCGGGTACGTCCTCGTCTAGGAAAGGCCGATCCCGTGCTTGCGTCGAACCCACTGATCCAGGTCACTCCTGGGCTGATGATCTGGACGATCGTCTGCTTCGCCGTGACCTACTTCGTCCTCAAGCGGTTCGCGTTCGGCCCGATCCAGCAGACGATCGACACGCGCCGCACGCGCATCGAGGAGTCGATCGCCGAGGCCGACCGCGCGCGCGAGGAGGCGAAGAGCCTGCTCGAGGAGCACCGCCAGCTGATCGGGCAGGCGAAGTCGCAGTCCGAGGAGATCCTCGCCGAGGCGAGGCGCGTCGCCGACTCGCAACGCGAGCGCGTCCGCGTCGAGACCGAGGAGGATCGCCAGCGCCGCCTCGAGGAGACGCGGCGGCAGATCGACCAGGCCACGCACCAGGCGATCGGCGAGATCCGCGACGAGGTCGGCAAGCTCAGCGTCGCGGCCGCCGAGAAGATCACCCGCAAGTCGCTCGACGAGGCCGACCAGCAGCGGCTGATCGACGAGGCGCTCGCCGAGATCGACTTCTCGCAACTCGAAGGGAGCCGGTCGTAGCCGCCGCGGAGCGCATCTATGCGCGCGCGCTCTTCGACGCTGCGCGCGACGAGGGCCGGGTCGAGCAGATCCAGTCCGACCTCGGGCAGCTCCGCGAGGCGGTCGCGGACACCGACGAGCTCCGAGTGGTGCTCGAGAACCCCGAGGTCGACTCGCGCGTGAAGGGCGACATCCTCGCCCGCATCGCCGAGGGCTCGGACGAGCTGGTCGTCAACTTCGTCCGGCTGATCGCCGAGAAGGGACGCGCTGCTGCACTCGGTGGGATCGCCGACGAGCTCGACGTGCTCGTCGCCGCCGAGGCGCGCATCCTCGACGTCGAGCTCACGACGGCGCACGAGCTCTCGGACGCCGAGTTCGGCCGCATCCTCGGACGGATCGAGGAGGCCTCCGGCCGCAAGGTGCAGGGCACACGCTCGGTCGACGCAGACCTGATCGGAGGGCTCGTCCTCCAGGCCGGCTCGCTCAGGCTCGACGCCAGCGTCCGCGGCCGACTCGAACGACTTCGCCAAGAACTCGCAACCGCAAGGAGCTGAACAACGTGAAGCTGCGCCCGGAAGAGATCACCTCGATCCTCAAGGAGCGGATCGAGCAGTTCGACGTCGAGACCGACCTCGCCGAGGTCGGCTCCGTGCTGCAGGTCGGCGACGGGATCGCCCGCATCCACGGGCTCGAAAGCTGCGTCGCCCTGGAGATGCTCGAGCTGGAGCACGGCGTCGTCGGGCTGGCGTTCAACCTCGAGGAGGACAACGTCGGCGCCGCGCTGTTCGGCGAGTGGGACCTCGTCAAGGAAGGCGAGACGGTGCGGCGCACCGGCAAGGTCGCGTCGGTGCCGGTCGGGCCGGGCCTCCTCGGCCGCGTCGTCGACCCGCTCGGCAACCCGCTCGACGGCCTCGGCCCGATCGAAGCGGCCGAGACGCGCCCCGTCGAGTGGAAGGCGCCGGGTGTGATCGCGCGCCAGCCGGTGAAGGAGCCGCTGCAGACCGGCATCAAGGCGATCGACTCGATGACGAACGTCGGCCGCGGCCAGCGCGAGCTGATCATCGGCGACCGCTCGACGGGCAAGACCGCGATCGCCGTCGACACGATCCTGAACCAGCACGACCAGGACGTGAAGTGCATCTACGTCGCGATCGGTCAGAAGGCGTCGACCGTCGCGCAGGTCGTCGAGCGCCTCCGGGACGCGGGCGCGATGGAGTACACGACGGTCGTGAACGCGTCAGCCGCGGAGGCCGCGCCGATCAAGTGGATCGCGCCGTTCGCGGGCTGCGCGATGGCCGAGTACTTCCTCTACAAGGGCGAGCACGCGCTGATCATCTACGACGACCTGACGAAGCAGGCCGACGCGTACCGGCAACTGTCGCTGCTCCTGCGCCGGCCGCCGGGCCGCGAGGCGTTCCCGGGCGACGTCTTCTACTTGCACTCCCGGCTGCTCGAGCGCGCCTGCAAGCTCTCCGACGAGCGGGGCGGCGGTTCGCTGACGGCGCTGCCGATCATCGAGACGCAGGCCGGCGACATCTCGGCCTACATCCCGACGAACGTGATCTCGATCACCGACGGCCAGATCTTCCTCCAGTCCGACCTGTTCTTCTCGGGCGTCCGCCCGGCCGTGAACGTCGGCACCTCGGTCTCGCGCGTCGGCTCGTCCGCGCAGACGAAGGCGATGAAGAAGGTTGCCGGCCGCCTGCGCCTCGATCTCGCCCAGTACCGCGAGCTGGAGGCGTTCGCGCAGTTCGGGTCGGAGCTCGACCAGGCGACGCAGTCGGCGCTCAACCGCGGCGAGAAGATGGTCGCGACGCTGAACCAGCCGCAGTACCAGCCGTGGCCGATGGAAGAGCAGGTGGCCGCGCTCTACGCGGGCGTCAACGGCTACCTCGACGACGTCCCGACCGAGGACGTCCCGCGCTTCCAGGACGAGCTCCGCGAGCACCTACGGGCCGAGGGCTCGATCTACAAGGGAGTCCGCGAGACCGGCGACCTCGACGACGACGCCGGCGAGAAGCTGAACGGGGAGATCGAGAAGGTGAAGGGCCGCTTCGTCTCGAGCTCCGAGTCGGCCTCGGCCGCCGCCTGACGCAATGGCCTCGGTCCAGGACCTCAAGCGGCGCGTCCGCTCGATCACGAACACACGCAAGCTGACGCGGGCGATGGAGCTCGTCGCATCGGCGCGCCTGCGCCGCGCGCAGCAGCGGATCGAGGCGATGCGGCCGTACGCCGACCGAATGCTCGAGCTGATGGCCGGCGTCTCGCAGGCCGCCGGGGCGGTGCGGCTGCCGCTGCTCGAGCGGCGCGAGCAGGTGGAGACGATCGCGCTCGTGCCGGTGACTGCCGACCGCGGGCTCGCCGGCGCGTTCAACGCGCAGGTGCTGCGCCGGGCCTTCGCGCTCCAGCGCGAGGCCGAGGCCTCCGGCCAGAAGGTGCTGTGGTTCTCGTCCGGCAAGAAGGCAGCCTCGACGCTGCGCTTCCGGCGGCTCGACGTCGCCCACGCGTGGACCGGGTTCAGCGAGCGCGCGGCCTACAGCGACGCGCAGGGCATGGCGCACGCGCTCGCCGACGCGTACGTCGAGGGGCAGGTCGACCGCGTCACCCTGGTCTACAACGCGTTCGTGTCGCCGCTCGTGCAGCGGGTCACCGTGCGCGACATCCTCCCGATCCCGCAAGAGCTGCTCGAGGCGGGGGAGGAGGACGCGGACGAGCCCGCCGAGCTCGCGCACCCCGACTTCATCTACGAGCCCGAGCCGGAGGAGATCCTCGCGCGCCTGCTCCCCGTGTATCTCGAGACCGAGCTCTACCGGGCGCTGCTCGAGTCGGGCGCCTCCGAGCAGGGCGCCCGGATGACCGCGATGCGCAACGCGTCGAAGGCCGCGGGCGAGCTGATCGACAGCCTCACGCTCGCGATGAACCGCGCGCGCCAGGCGGCGATCACGCAGGAGATCCTCGAGGTGGTCGCGGGCGCCGACGCGCTGTCCGGTTAGCAGTTCGAAAACCGTAGTTCACGGTTTTCGATCAGGCTCCAATCCGCGCGGCGACTGCGCTACAGTCCGCGGCACCGTGTCCGACATCGAGAGGGAGCTCCTCGGCGGAGCAAGCAGCGGTGGCGGCGGCCTGGCCGGGACGGTCACGGCCGACGAAGTCCCGCCCGATCTCGACGACGTCGACATCAAGGCGCGCGGCTACTGGGAGCAGGTCTGGGGCCGTTTCAAGAAGGACCGCATCGCGATCGCCGGCGGGATCACGATCATCCTGCTGCTGCTCGGCGCCTTCGTGCTCGCGCCGATCGCGAAGCACCTCCTCGGGCACGGCCCGAACGATCCGTTCTTCCTGGGCGGCGTGAATCAGAAGACCCTGCTGCCGGTCGGGCCGCTCAGCCGGATACCGGACGACATGCACCCGGGCCACACGACGCTGTTCATCCTGGGCGCCGACTCGACGCTCGGCCGCGACGAGTTCCTGCGGCTCCTCTACGGCGCGCAGGCGTCGTTCGAGGTCGCGATCCTGTCGACGATCGGCGCTGTCTCCATCGGCGTCACGATGGGCGCGATCGCCGGGTACTTCCGGGGCTGGACGGACACGGTCGTCTCCCGCGTCACCGAGATCACGATGGCATTCCCGGCTCTGCTCTTCATCATCGCGCTCGCCTCGACGGTCGGGAACCGGCTCAACGACATCACGCTCGGCGGCCTCTTCGGCCAGGGCGTGATCACGCTCGTCCTGGTCTTCACCGCCTTCGGGTGGTTCTACCCGGCGCGCATCGTGCGCGCTGTCGTCCTGAGCCTCCGCGAGAAGGAGTACGTCGAGGCGGCCCGGATGGTGGGCTCCAGCGACTCACGGATCATCCGGTCGCACATCCTGCCCCACCTGGTGGCGCCCGTGATCGTCTACTCGACCCTCGCGGTCGCGAGCTTCATCATCGGCGAGGCGGGGCTCTCCTACCTGGGCGTGGGGATCAAGCTGCCGACGCCGAGCTGGGGCAACCTGCTCCAGCAGGCAACCGACTACTACACGCAGCAGCCGTGGCTGATGGTCTGGCCCGGCCTCGCGGTGCTGATCACGACGCTGTCGTTCAACCTGCTCGGCGACGGCCTTCGTGACGCGTTCGACCCCCGGTCGAGCCACTAGCGAAACTCCTCGGCAGCGCCCGGACGCCCTTGATCGAACCTGTTGCTCAAGGGCCCTGGAAGGGGATTTGCGGCCCTCAGGAAACTAACTAAACTGCCGCCGCCTCGTCACAACGTGCCGAGGATGCGTTCTGCGCCTGAGCCCCCGGGCCCGAGCCCGGTGGTTCACCCAAACGAAAGGAGCATGTCGTTGAGTAGAAAGCTCTGGCTCGCCACGCTCATGGCAGCCGTCGGTCTGCTCACGCTCTTTGCGGCTTCGGCCAGCGCGAAGAGTCACGCGAAGGCCGCCACCGGTGGCACGATCAACGTCGACCTGCAGTCCGACCTGGACTACAGCGACCCCGCGCTCGACTACTACCAGCCGGGCTGGGAGCTCGAGTACTCGACTGGTCTCAAGCTGCTGAACTACCCGGACGGGAACGGAGCGAAGAGCTCGACCCTCGTCCCGGAGGCGGCAGCCGGCTTCCCGAAGATCTCCAACAACGGGAAGCGCTACGACTTCACGATCAACGCCGGCTACACGAAGTTCTCGAACGGCCAGCCCGTTACGGCCGCGAACTTCAAGGCCGCGTTCGACCGTGACGCCGACCCGAAGATGCAGTCCCCGGCCGTCCCGTTCTTCTCGGACGTCGTCGGCTCGGACAAGTCGCCGGTGTCGGGCGTTCAGGTGAAGGGCAACCACCTGATCATCAACCTCACGAAGGCCGCCCCGGACTTCGAGTCCCGGGTCGCCATGCCGTTCTTCTCTGCGGTCCCGACCAACCTGGATCGTGACCCGAACGGCGTGCTTGCCCCGCCGTCCGCCGGCCCGTACTACATCGCCAGCCGGACGCCGAACAAGGAGATCGTGGTCAAGAAGAACCCGTACTACAAGGGTAAGCGGCCGCACAACATCTCCGAGGTCCACTACACGATCGGCCAGACGCTCGACGCGTCGTACCTGCGCGTGCAGCAGGGTGCGACGGACTACGCAGCCAGCGGCATCCCGCCGGCGGCGTACGCCGAGGCCGCCCAGAAGTGGGGCGTCAACAAGAGCCAGTTCTGGGTCAAGCCGATCCTGTCGGTCAGCTACTTCGCGTTCAACCACGATCGCCCCGACTTCAAGGCTGGCTCGAACCCCGCGGGGAACGTCAACCTGATGAAGGCGATCAACTACGCGATCGACCGGCACGCGATTCTCGCCCAGGGTGGATACCTGGCGGGTAAGCGCACCGACCAGATCCTGCCTCCGGGCATCGCGGGCTTCCGCGACGCCGACCTGTACCCGCTCAAGGGGCCGGACTTCGCCAAGGCGAAGTCGCTGGCTTCGGGCCACACCGGTGACGGGACGCTCGTGTACTACACCTGCAACACCGGCACCTGCCCGCTGCGCGCGCAGATCGTCCAGTTCGACCTGAAGCAGATCGGGATCAACCTGGACATCCGCCCGTTCGCCCGTGCCGTGCAGTTCGGCAAGGAGGGCAACAAGGGTGAGCCGTTCGACATCGCTGATGAGGGCTGGCTGGCGGACTACGCCGACCCGTACGACTTCATCAACGTGCTCCTGTCGGGCGAGAACATCCACGACACGAACAACAACAACTTCGCGTACTTCAACGATCCGAAGTACAACAAGTTGATGGATCAGGCGCAGGCCCTCTCGGGCAACGCCCGCTCCAACGCGTACGGAGCTCTCGACATCAACATCATGAAGAACGCGGCGCCGTGGGCCCCGCGCTCGAACTCGACGAACCGCATCGTGCTGTCGTCGCATGTCGGGAACTTCACGTACAACAACATCTACGGCGTCGACTTCGCGGCGATCACCCGGAAGTAACGAGCAGTAGAGAGAACGTCCGCCGAAAGGGGGCGCCGGAGTCGATCCGGCGCCCCCTCGAGGCGCAATTCCCGAGTACCCAACTCACCCCAGATTGCGTTAGAGTTTCGACCCCGTGTTTCGCTACCTGATCAGACGCCTTCTCTGGGCTCTCGTTCTGTTCATCGCGGTCACGGTGGTCACCTACATCATCTTCTACGCGATCCCGACCGACCCGGCGCGGAATGCCTGCGGTCAGCGCGCCACCCCCGAATGCGTGCAGCGCGCCGCCGCGTTCCTCGGCACGAATCGGCCGATCTACTACCAGTACTACAAGTTCCTGTACCGGCTGATGCCGTTCAGCTTCAGCGGCGGCGCGCACCTCAAGGAGCCGAGCCTCGGCCGGTCGTTCACGAACCGCCTGAGCGTCAACTACACCGTTGGCCAGGCCGCCCCGGTCACGGCGTCGCTGGTGTTCGGTGGGGCGATCATTTGGATGTTGATCGCGTTGCCGGTGGGGATCCTGTCGGCGTTGCGGCCGCGGTCGTTACTGGATCGAATAGCGATGGTGTTCGTGCTGGTGGGGATCTCGGCGCAT
>DATIOD010000048.1:0-5099 GCA_035473635.1 Gaiellaceae bacterium
AGGTAGCTGACGACGACGTCGGTCTTCGTCTCGCGGAGGATGCCGACGATGTCGTCGGTCTCGCCCGGCGCCTTGGTCACGACCTCGGAGAGGTACTTGCCGATCCCGTCGTGGGTCATGCCGCGGTTGACGGTGATGCCCGTCTTCGGCACGTCGGCGAACTTGATCGTGTCGTTCGGATGCGCCCACATCGCGTCGGCGAGGTCCTTGCCGACCTTGTCGGCGGTGACGTCGAACGCGGCCGTGAACTCGATGTCGGAGATGTGGTAGCCGCCGAGGTTGACGTGCATCAGGCCGGGGACGAACTGGTCGTCCGGCGCGTCCTTGTAGTACTGCACGCCCTGGATCAGCGAGTTGGCGCAGTTGCCGACGCCGACGATGGCGACGCGCACCTTGTCCTTGCTGCGCCCGTTGCCGTTGACCGAGCCGTTGCCCGATCCGTTGGTCGATGCCATGGTGTCCTTTCGATTGGAAGCGAACGGGATCTCGAGGGCCTCCGAGAGCGTCAGGAGGACGAGGTCGTTGACGTTGAGCTTGCGGCGCCGCGCCCCGGCCTTGAGCTCGCGGCGGAGCTCAGGCGGCATGCGCAGCACGACGGCGCCGGCCGCGCCCGGGATCGCCTTGCGCCGGCGGCCGCTGGGAGCGAACGGAATCCCGAAGCGCTCGGCCAGGAGCGCGACGGCGACGTCGTTCAGGTTCGACTCGCGGCGGGCGACCTCGCGCACGAGCGCACGCTTGACGGAGCCGGGCATCCGGACGAGCACGCTCGTCCGTTCGGTACTGGAAGTGCTAGCAGTCAAAGTGCTAGCACTCTAGCGCAGATTGCTAGCGGGTGCTCAGCTCGCGGCGCACATGGAGGATCCGCTGCAGCACCGTGATCCACGCGGTCAGCGCGAGCAGGCCGATCGCCCACGGCAACACGCCCCAGGGAGCGAGCGCGAGCCCGACCGCGATCACGATCACGCGCTCGGCCCGCGAGCCGATCCCGACGTCGCCCTTGATCCCGAGCCCCTCCGCTTTCGCGCGGGCATACGGGACGAGGAAGGAGCCGGCGATTGCCGCGATCGCAAGTGCGAGCGCGAGCTCTTTTCCGTCGCGCATGAAGACAAGGGCGATCGCGCCCAGCATCAGCCCCTCGCCGACGCGGTCGAGCGTCGAGTCGAGGAAGCCGCCGAACGGTGTCTGCTTGCCGCCGGCACGGGCGAGCGCGCCGTCCAGGATGTCGAGGACCGAGCCGACCACGAAGGCGAGACCGCCGAAGAAGAAGAACCACTCGGTCCGGTACTCGAAGTAGACGAGCACCGCGCCGAGGGCGCAGAGTGTGACACCGGCGGCGGTGAGCATGTTCGGCGTCACCCGCGTGCGCGCGAGGCCGGTCATCGAGCGCGACGCGATCGTCCTCGCGCCGACGGTGTACGCCTCCTTGAGGCTCATGCCGATGCCGGGCGTGCTCGGAGCAGCCGCCAGGGGCGGTACACGATCGCCGCGGCGATGCCGGCCACGAGGACGCCTGCGGCGACGTCGAGCCAGAAGTGGTTGCCCGTCGCCATCACCGCGAACCAGACCCAGGGCGCCCAGCAGAGCCAGAGCGCCTTCGCCCATCGGCGGCGGACGACGGTCGCCATGACGACGCTGACGATCGTCGCGTCGAGCGCGTGCAGGCTCGGCATCGCCGCGTACGGGTTGGAGGCGAAGGCGACAAAGGTCGAGGAGTGGTTGACGGTGGAGTGCGCGGCGAGCGTGTCCGTGAACCCCGCCTCCGGGAACATCCGGGGCGGCGCCGTCGGCAGCAGCACGTAGCCGACGAGGCCGATCAGGTTGCCGACGATCAGCATGTTGCGGAAGCCGTAGAAGCGGTCGTGCGCCCTGAAGTAGACCCAGGTCAGCGCGATCCCGACGACGGCGAACTGCGAGAGCCAGTAGGTGAGCGAGGTCGCCTGGATCAGCAGGCTCGACTGCTCGACGGCGTGCTGGAAGCTGAGCTCGACCATCGAGCCGAGGCTGCGCTGGAAGTCGATGATCCAGGCGCCGTGCGCGAAGGCTTCCGCGACCCCCTCGCGGTCGGCGACGCCCCGGGCGAGCTGGTAGGCGAAGTAGAACGCGATCCAGAAGGCGAACTGGAGGGCGAAGTGCGCCCAGCCGCGTGGGAGGCGTCGGGCGGCGACGGTTGCGGTGCTGGCGGCCACGAACGTCGGATTGTACCCCGGCGACGGTCGGAACCCTCCCCCGAAGGAGGAGCCCGCGTCAGCCGCCGATGTAGCTCATCTCGACCTTCGGCAGGTTCACCGTCGCCTCCGAGCGCAGCTCGGAGTAGCGGTCGGTGCGCTTGCCCCAGATCGCGCTGAGCGCCTGCTGCAGTTCCTCGTCGGAGGCGCCGCCGCGGATCCGCGCGCGGAGGTCGTGGCCGCGGAGCCCGAAGAGACAGGTGTAGAGCCGGCCCTCGGCCGAGATCCGCGCGCGCGTGCAGTCGCCGCAGAAGGGCTGCGTCACGGACGCGATCACGCCGATCTCGCCACTGCCATCGGCGTAGCGCCAGCGCTTCGCGACCTCGCCGGGGTAGTTCGCCTCGGCCGGCTCGAGCGGCAGCTCCGCCGAGATTCGTTCGATCAGCTCGGCCGCCGGGACGACGTCGTCGAGCCGCCAGCCGTTCGTCGCGCAGACGTCCATGTACTCGATGAAGCGGAGCGTGTGGCCCCGCTCGCGGAAGTAGCGGGCCATCGCGAGGACCCCGTCGTCGTTCAGGCCGCGCTTGACAACCGCGTTCACCTTCACAGGCAGCCCGGCGGCGGCGGCCGCCTCGATCCCGTCCAGGACCCTGGACACCGGGAAGTCGACGTCGTTCATCTCGCGGAAGGTCGCATCGTCGAGCGAGTCGAGGCTGACGGTCACCCGATGCAGGCCCGCGGCGGCGAGCGCCTGCGCCTTCGCCGCGAGCAGCGAGGCGTTGGTCGTCAGGGTCAGCTCGGCGCCGAGCGGCGCGAGCATCGCGATCAGCCGCTCGACGTCCCTGCGCACGAGTGGCTCGCCGCCGGTGAGGCGCAATTTCTCCACTCCGAGCGCGACGGCCGCGCGCGCGACTCGCTCGATCTCCTCGAACGTCAGCAGCTCCTTGCGGTCGAGGAAGCGGTACTCGGCGCCGAAGACCGACTTCGGCATGCAGTAGACGCAGCGGAAGTTGCAGCGGTCGGTGACCGAGATGCGTAGGTCGCGCAGCGGGCGGCCGAGCCGGTCGAGCGTCATGGAGGCAGCCTAGCGCCGCTACTCTCGGCTCCGGCGGCTGCCGGCGCACGTACTTCGGTAACGGATGTCGCCCCCGGCCTTTGGCTCTGGAGGCTCGCGTACCCCGACTGGAAGCCCGGCGTCGGCTGGGAGGAGCACGTCAGCTCGACGTGTGTCGAGTCCGGTGGCGAGGTGGCGCTCCTCGATCCGCTGGCGCTCCCCGCACTCAGGGCGATGCTCGAGCTGGCGGAGTTCGAGCGTGCGCTCGAACGGCCGCCGTGGACCGGCGAGCTCTAGCCCGCGACCCGCGGCCGCCGGATCACGATCAGCATCCGCGTGACGTCGTCGACGAGGTTCGTGTGGCGGTGGCCGCCGTCGCCAGAGACGTACGTGGCGCTGTCGCCGGCGGCGAGCTCGATCTCGCGGCCGTCCGCGAACTCGGTCCGGACCCGTCCTTCGATCACGTGCGTGAACTGCTCGTTGGCCTGCGGGATGTAGTCCTGCATGCGCGCGAGCGGCGCGAACGTCGCAAGCAGCGCCTGCATCGTGTGCGGCCCTTCCGGGACGAGCACCTCGACGTCGATCTCCTCGGCCGCGTAGCGCAGCACCTGCCGGTCGCCGGCGCGCACGATGATCGCGTCCGGGTGACGCGGCTCGGGCACGAGCTCCGCGACGCGGATCTCGTACAGCGACGCCAGCCGCGTCAGCCGGCCGACGGTGATGTCGCTTCGGCCCGTCTCGATCAGCGAGAGCAGCGAACGGGAGATCCCGGTCGCCTTCGCGACCTGGGCGAGCGAGAGCCCGCGCGAGGTTCGGATCGTTCGAAGTGTCGTCCCGAGCGATCCCTCGTCCATGGAGGGTGCTCCGATCTCCGTGTACAGCTGCGCCGAATCGATACGGGCACGATAGTCCGATCCGGAACCGCAATCGACCGGGATTGTCCAGGCTGCTGGAGGTTCGTCTAAGCTGCAGCCGGTAAGCACGGGTTCCGCACACAGGAGGGTTCGTGAGCATGTTTCGGAAGGGGTCTGCGCTCGTCGTTCTGATCGCGATCGTCTCGCTCGTCGCGGCGATGTCTGCGTTCGGCGGCTCGAGCTCAACAGATGTGACGACGGTCAATGTCACGCTCGGCAAGCCGAGCGAGTTCAAGATCACGGTCTCGAAGAAGACGTTCGGCAAGGGCATCACCACGTTCAAGGTCACGAACAAGGGCGCGCTCAGCCACGATTTCAAGATCTCCGGCAGGAAGACGCGCATGCTCAGCACCGGCAAGTCCGCGACGCTGAGGACGATCCTGAAGAAGGGCAAGTACGCGTTCCTCTGCACCGTCCCCGGCCACGCCGCGGCGGGCATGAAGGGCGTCATCGTCGTCAAGTAACGCACGACGGAGCGAGCTTCGCGAGGGCGCCGGCAACGGCGCCCTCGGTCGTTCTAGGAGGGTTTGGCGGGATAGCGGCTGAGTAGCCGGGCCGCGCTGCTCGCCCCGATGCGGCGTCCTCAGTCGCGCCGATAGCTTCGGCTATCGGCGCTCCCTGCGTCCTTGCCTCGGAACGACCATCGCACCCCGGCGACGAGCTCCATCCCGCCAAACCCTCCTAGGCCGAGAGGAGCGAGACCACGCCGGTGGCGGTCGCCGCACGCCGGCGCGCGACGGCGGTCGCCTCGACGATCTCGGCGCCGATCGCGACCGCGACCTCCTCGGGCGAGCGGGCACCGATGGCGAGGCCGATCGGGGCGTGGATCCGGCCGAGCCCCGCGTCGTCGACGCCCTCGGCGCGCAGGCGCTCCTCGCGGTCAGCCGTCGTCACCTTGCTGCCCATCGCGCCGATGTAGACGGCCGGGGTCTCCAGCGCGGCGATCAGCGCGGGCACGTCGAACTT
>DATIOD010000049.1:0-113594 GCA_035473635.1 Gaiellaceae bacterium
GAGTACGCAGGCGAGGACAGCAGGATCCACGCCTATTGCCTCGCAGGCATCGCGAGCGTGCTCGCAGCGACCGGCCACGACCCGGAGGCCGCAGCGCTCTGGGGGGCCGTCTGCAATGCCGAGCAGGCCAATGGCTTCACCATGGTCAGCAGCGAACGAAAGCGCTACGAGACACATCTCACCCGACTTGAAGGAAGCAACAGCTGGGAGCAGGGGCGAAACGCCGACCTCGAACAAGCCACGCAGAGTCTCGACGCGATCCTTGAAGCGAGTCAGCGGCCGATGCGGTAGCGAACGTGCGTCGCAAGCGGCGAGTGGATCACCTCGACCGGTTCTAGGCCGGGGTCTTGCACTCCGTCGAACAGCCGCTCGCCGGCGCCGAGCAGAACGGGTGCGATATCGAGCATGAGCTCGTCGATCACGCCGGCCGCGAACGCCTGCCGCACGGTGGAGGCGCCGCCGCCGACGGATCCAGGTCAGGACCCGCAACCGTTCAGCTTGAAAGACCTTCTTAGCCCGGAACGGTTCCCAGCGCGAGCCAGGCGCGCGCCGGCAGCGTGAACGGGCCCT
Source organism: Gaiellaceae bacterium (assembly GCA_035473635.1). GTDB lineage: Bacteria > Actinomycetota > Thermoleophilia > Gaiellales > Gaiellaceae > PALSA-600. The sequence continues at coordinate 571 of DATIOD010000049.1, forward strand.
CGGGCAGGGAGGCACGCACGGTGTCGCGCAGGGCCGCCCTGCCGGCATCGTCGAGCGAGGCGTAGAAGGCGCCGGTGGCGGGACCGCCGCCGTCGGTGAACGGCTCCCAGTAGTCGTCGAAGTCGGCGTAGTCGACGCTCGTCTCGAGCGTGCCGCCGGTGACGTCCTTCAGGCCGGCGCGGCCGAACCGCTCGACGAGGTCGCCCTCCCGCACCCCGGCGCGCGGCTCATCGTCGGCGACGCTCGGGTCGATCTCACGCGCAGCGCGCCAGAAGTGCGTGAGCATTTGCAGCCCGCCGCCGGCGATGTCCCACATCGCGGCGGCGACGGTGCCGCCGGGCTTCGTCACGCGCGCCATCTCCCCGATGCCCTGGTCGGCGTCGCTCATCCAGGCGACGACCAGCGAGCACAACGCCGCGTCGAAGGTGCCGTCGACCCAGGGCAGCGACTCGGCGACGCCCTCGCGCACGTCCGCGCCCGGGATGCGCGCACGGCAGGCAGCGGCGAACTGGGGGGCGGGGTCGATCGCGGCGACGTTGTCCTCGCCGACGCGCCCGGCGAGCTCGACGGCGAGCGCGCCCGGGCCGCAGCCGACGTCGAGGACCCGCATGCCGGCGCGCACGCCGGCGGCATCGGCGAACTTCGGTGCCAGCCCTGTGGCATAGCGGCCCATGAAGCGGTCGTAGTTCTCGACTGCGGCGGTGAACTCGGCCATGGCGCCACTAAACGCGGCGGCGGCCGTGTGCGTCAACCGGTCCCGGTGCGCCCCGACAGCTAGGCGACAGCGGGCTCGGCGAGCCCGGCGGCCTCGCGCAGCGCGGCCGCCTTGTCGGTGCGCTCCCACGTGAAGTCGTGGTCGTCGCGCCCGAAGTGGCCGTAGGCCGCCGTCTTCGCGTAGATCGGCCGGCGCAGGTCGAGGTCGCGCAGGATCGCCGCCGGCCGCAGGTCGAAGTGGTCGCGGACGAGCTCCTCGATCCGCTGCGGAGTGATCCCCGCCGCCTCGGTGCCGAACGTCTCGACGAGGATCGAGAACGGGCGCGCGACGCCGATCGCGTAGGCGACCTGCACCTGGCAGCGATCGGCCAGCCCCGCGGCGACGACGTTCTTCGCGACGTAGCGCGCGGCGTACGCGGCCGAGCGGTCGACCTTCGTCGGGTCCTTGCCCGAGAAGGCGCCGCCGCCGTGCGGCGCGGCACCGCCGTACGTGTCGACGATGATCTTCCGCCCGGTGAGCCCGGTGTCGCCCATCGGGCCGCCGATCACGAACTTCCCGGTCGGGTTGACGTAGACGAAGCCCGGGTCGTCGAGCTGCTTCTCGTCGTAGAGATCCTTGGGCAGGATCGGCCGCAGCACCTGCTCGATCAGGTCGGGCTTGATCAGCGAGTCGGCGTCGAGGCCCTCGCGGTGCTGCGTCGAGATCAGGATGCGCTCGATCGCGACCGGGCGCTGGCGGCCGCGCTCGTCGACCTCGTACCGCACCGAGACCTGCGCCTTGCCGTCCGGCCGGAGGTACGGCAGGACGTCGGCCTTGCGCACCTCGGAGAGCCGCTTCGTGATGCGGTGCGCGAGCATGATCGGCAGCGGCATCAGCTCGCGCGTCTCGTTCGACGCGTAGCCGAACATCATCCCCTGGTCGCCGGCGCCGATCTTGTCGAGCGGGTCGTCGTCGCTCGGGTCGTGCTGCACCTCGTACGCGGTGTCGACCCCGAGCGCGATGTCGGGCGACTGCTCGTCGATCGCGACGACGATGCCGCATGTCTCCGCGTCGAAGCCGTACTTCGCACGCGTGTAGCCGATGTTCTTGATCGTCTCGCGCACGAGCGCGCGGATATCGATGTACTTCTCGGTCGTCATCTCGCCCGCCACCACGACGAGGCCGGTCGTGATCAGCGTCACGCAGGCGACGCGACTGTTCGCGTCGTTCGCGAGCGCGGCGTCGAGGACGGCATCCGAGATCTGGTCGGCGATCTTGTCGGGATGACCCTCCGTCACCGACTCGGACGTGAACAGGAAGCTACGGGCGGCGGCCATTGCGCCTCAGAGTAACCACGCGGACGGCTCTTGGCACTACTCGTCCGTGGGGCGCCGGCCCATCAGGGAGGCCAGCAGATCGCCGAGCGGCAGCCCCTCCAGCACCGCGCAGACGCCCTCGGTGATCGGCAGCTCGATGCCGAGCCGGTGCGAGAGGTCGCGCAGCACCGGCGCCGTCGTGAGCCCCTCGACCACCTGCCCGATCTCCGCCTTCGCCTCCTCCGCGGTCTTCCCGCGCGCGATCAGCTCGCCCGCGCGACGGTTGCGACCCGACGGATGCCAGCAGGTGACGACGAGGTCGCCCATCCCGGCGAGGCCCGCGAACGTCTCCGGCTCGGCGCCGCACGCCTCGCCGAGCCGCGCCATCTCCACGAGCCCGCGGGTGATCACCGCGGCCTTTGCGTTGTCGCCGAGCTCGAGCCCGTCGACGCCGCCGGCGGCCAGCCCCATCACGTTCTTCGCCGCCGCGCAGAGCTCGACGCCGATCAGGTCGCCGTTCACGTAGACGCGGAAGACCATCGAGTTGATCGCCTCCTGCAGCTCGCGCGCGAAGTCCTCGTCGTCGGACGCGATCACCGCCGCGCCGGGGAGCCCGGCCGCCACCTCCTCCGCCATGTTCGGGCCCGAGAGCACGGCGACCGGCCGGCCTTCGACGAGCGTCGACAGCCGGTTGCCGGTCTCCGGGTCGAGCCCCTTGACGAGGCTCAGCACCGGCGCGCTGCCGCGCACGTGCGAGAGCGCCTCGCGGAACGAGCGGCTCGGCACCGCGAGCACGACGAGCTCGGCGTCCTCGTAGGGCGCCTCGTCGATCGTCGAGCGGACTGCGAGCGTGACGTCGTGGCCGCGGCCGCGCAGCAGGCCGGTGAACGCCGTTCCCCACGCCCCGCCGCCGACGACGACGACCTTCACGTGCGCTTCCGGAAGTCGATCGCGACCGGAATGCCCTCGAGCTCGTAGCGCTCGCGCAGCTGGTTCTCGACCCAGTAGCCGTAGTCACGTGTGACGAGGCCGGGGTCGTTGACGGTGAAGCGGAAGCGCGGCGGGCGCGTCTCGACCTGCGCGCCGTACAGCAGATTGAGCCGCCGCGCGCCTTTCGACGGCGCCTGCCGCGCCTCGCGCAGCTCGCCGAGGAACCGATTCAGCTCGGGCGTCGCGATCCGGCCCGTGTACTTCTCGAAGAGCTCGGCCACGCGATCGAGCAGGCGCGACACGCCGCGCCCGCTGTGCGCCGAGACGGTGATGAACGGCGGGCGCTGGCGCAGACGCCGCTGCAGCTCGGGCCGCACCTCCTCGATCGTCACCGTCCCGATATCCCATTTCGAGAGCACGACGAGCGTCGCGCAGTGCGCTTTGCGCGCCATCTCGACCGCCGTGATGTCGCCCTCGACGATCCCCTGGCTCGCGTCGATCAGGACGAGCGCGACGTCCGCCCGCTCGGCAGCGTCGAGCGCGCGGAGCTCCGAGTAGTACTCGATCCCCTGCCGCTGGCGGCGCTTGCGGCGCAGCCCGGCGGTGTCGACGAGCACGAACGTTCGGTCGTCGCGCTCGACCACGGTGTCGATCGAGTCGCGCGTCGTTCCCGGCACGTCGCTGACGATCGTGCGCTCCTCTCCGACAAGGCGGTTGAAGAGCGACGACTTGCCGACGTTCGGCCGGCCGAGGATCGCGACGCGGATCGCGTCCTCCGAGACCGCGTGCCGCGAGCTGCCCGGCAGCAGCTCGAGGATGTGGTCGAGCAGGTCGCCGACGTTCGTGCCGTGGAGGCCCGAGATCGGAACGGGCTCTCCGAAGCCGAGCCGGTGCAGCTCGAGCGCGAGGCCCTCCTGCGCGGGATCGTCGATCTTGTTGGCGAGCAGCAGCACCGGCTTGTGCGCGCGGCGGAGCAGCTCGGCCAGCTCCTCGTCGCCGGGGGTCACGCCCGCGCGCGCGTCCACGACGAAGAGCACGAGGTCGGCGTCGGCGATCGCCGCCTGCGCCTGGCGCGCGATCTCGGTGGTGATGTGGCCGCGGTCGGCGAGGTCGACGCCGCCCGTGTCGACGAGCAGGAACTCCTCGCCGTTCCACTCGCAGACGAGCTCCTTGCGGTCGCGTGTCGTCCCCTGCTCGGCGTGAACGACGGCCGCGCGCGAGCCGGTCAACCGGTTGACGAGCGTCGACTTGCCCACGTTCGGGAAGCCGACGATCGCCACCGTGCCCTTGAGCGCGCTGGGCGCGCTCACAGCGGAGGCACGACGCCGTGCGGCCGTCCGCGCAGGTGGATGTCCGCGAGCCAGTCGAACAGGGTGTGGATCCGCTGCTCGATCTCCACGGTCGCCTCCTTGTACCCGCGCCCGTTCCGCGGCAGCCCGCTGAAGGTGAGCGGCGCGCCGAACGCGATCGAGCAGGGCGCGAAGTTGCCGATCTTCCAGAACTGCGTGCCGTAGATCGCCACCGGGATCACCGGCACGTCCTCCTGCAGTGCGACCATCGCCGCGCCCGGCTGCGCCTGCCCGGGATGGCCGCTCTTCTGCCGCGTCCCCTCGACGAAGATGCCGACCGTGCGGCCGTCACGCGCCGAGGAGCGCATCATCCGCACCGCGTCCCGGTCGGACGCGCCGCGTCGAATCGCGATCGTCCCGAACAGGCTGATGAACTCGCCGAGCGCCGGGAACTTGAACGCCTCGATCTTCGCGACGAAGTCGACGTTGCGCGGCGAGGCGTGGCCGACGATCGGGATGTCGATCCAGTGGAGGTGGTTGACGGCGAGCACGAGACCGCCGCGATGCGGCACGCGCACCTGGCCGTAGGCGCGCAGTCGAGTCGCCGCCTTGGCCGCCCCACCCATCGTCGGGCGTCCGAACATCCATGCGATCTCCGAGGTGTCGCGCTTCACGGCGACGCGACGAGGCGCGCGCGGACGATCCGCTCGATCTGCGCGACCACGTCGTCGACGTGCAGCTCGGACGTGTCGATCAGCTCCGCGTCCGCCGCCGGGGTCATGCGGCCCCTGTCGGACTCGTCGCGACTCCGCAGGTCGGTTGCGAGGGCGTCCTCGCCGATGTCGGGGCGCTCCGCCTGCCGGCGGCGCGTGCGGATCGCCTGGTCGGCCTGCAGGTAGACCTTCACCTCGGCGCCCGGCGCGACGATCGTGCCGATGTCACGGCCCTCGATCACGATGTTGCCGCGGCCGGCCAGCTCGCGCTGGCGCTCGCGCATCACCTCGCGCACGGGCTGGTGGCGCGCGACGACGGGCACCATCCGGTCGATCCGCGACTGCCGGATCGCTGCGGTCACGTCGACGCCGGCAATGGAGACGCGGCCCTCCTCGTCGAACGTCACCGGGCTGCGCCGGGCGAGCTCCCCGACCGGCTCGGCGTCACCGAGCGGGAGCCCTTCCTTGAGCGCGAGCCACGTCAGCGCGCGGTACATCGCACCGGTGTCGAGGTAGCCGAAGCCGAGCCGCTCCGCGAGCTTGCGGGCGACAGTGCTCTTGCCGGCTCCGGCCGGTCCGTCGATGGCCACGATCATCGCTGTGCGAGTTGGTCGAGAAGCTCGAAGAAACCGGGGAAGCTTATAGCCACGCTCTCGGCGCCCCGGAGCTCGACCCCCTCGCGTGAGACGAGGCCCGCCAGCGCGCCGAGCATCGCGATCCGGTGGTCGCCGTGGGCGTCGAATTTGCCGCCACGCGGCCGCGCCGGCGTTCCCCGCACCTCGAACCCGTCCGGGCGCGCCTCGATGCGCACACCGGCGGCGCGCAGGCCCTCGGTGACCGTCTCGATCCGGTCGCTCTCCTTGGCGCGGAGCTCCTCAGCGCCGCGCACGACGGTCGTCCCGCGCGCGAACGCGCCGACGAGCGCGACGAGCGGCAGCTCGTCGACGAGCCGCGGCACCTCCTCCGCCGCGACCGTCGTTGCGACGAGCGGCGAGGAGCGGATCTCGAGGTCGGCGATCGGCTCGCCGCCAACGGTGCGCCGGTTGAAGACAGCGATGCGGGCGCCCATGCGCTCGAGCACGTCGAGCAGCCCGGTGCGAAGCGGGTTGACGTTGACGCCGCGCAGGAGCAGCTCGGAGCCGTTCAGCAGCACGGCGCCCGTGATCAGCGGCGCCGCCGACGACACCTCGCCGCCGATCTCCAGCTCGAACGCGGGCAGGCGCTCGACCGGCCAGACCGATACCGACTTCGGCGTCCGGCGCGTCCGGACGCCGAGCTCGGCGAACAGGCGCTCGGTGTGGTCGCGCGTCGGGTGCGGCTCGATCACCGTCGTCGGGCCGTCGTCCGCATAGAGGGCGGCGAGCAGGATCGCCGACTTGACCTGCGCGCTCGCGACCGGCAGCTCGTAGGAGATCGGGTGCAGCCCGGCGCCCTCGATGCGCACCGGCGCGTGGCCGTCCGTCGTCTCGACGTGCGCGCCCATGCGGCGAAGCGGCTCCGCCACGCGCTCGTGCGGCCGCATCGTCAGCGACTCGTCGCCGACCAGCTCGAAACGGCCGCGCTGGCCGACCAGGAGGCCGCAGGCGAGCCGCAGCACGGTGCCCGCGTTGCCGCAGTCGATGGGCCCGTCCGGCGCGCGGAGGCCGCGCAGGCCCACACCGCGCACGCGGATGTCGTCGTCGCCGTTGTCATCGACCTCGACGCCGCAGGCGCGCACGACGTCGATCGCGGACTGCGTGTCGGCGGCGCGCCCGAACCCGCTGATCCGGCTCTCGCCCTCCGCGACCGCCGCGAGCAGCACCGCACGCTGCGAGATCCCCTTCACGCCGGGGACGGCCGCGGCACCGACGAGCGCCGAGGCCGGCTCGATCCTCATTTGGTCTACCCGACCTGCTTGCCCATCAAGGTGACGAACGAGATCACCTCGGCGGCGAACTCGCCGAACTCCGCCGACGGGATCTGCTGTGGCCCGTCGCAGAGCGCCTCCTCGGGCCGCGGGTGCGACTCGACGATGATCCCGTCGGCCCCGACCGCGACCGCGGCGCGCGCGAGCGGCAGGACAAGGTCGCGGCGGCCGGCCGCGTGGGACGGATCGACGATCACCGGCAGGTGCGTCTCCTTCTTGAGCACGGCGACCGACCCGAGGTCGAGCGTGTAGCGCGTCGAGCGCTCGAAGGTCGTGATCCCGCGCTCGCAGAGCACGATCTGGTGGTTTCCCTCCTTGGCGACGTACTCGGCCGCCATCAGGAGCTCCTCGACCGACGCCGACGGGCCGCGCTTCAGCAGCACCGGCTTCTCGGCGCGGCCGACCTCGGCGAGCAGGACGAAGTTCTGCATGTTGCGCGCGCCGATCTGGATCACGTCGGCGGAGTCGAGCACCGCCTCGACGTGGCGCGGGTCCATCAGCTCGGTGACGATCGGCAGGCCGGTCTCCGCCTTCGCCTCCTGGAGGATCTCGAGCGCGTCGAAGCCGATGCCCTGGAAGGTGTACGGCGAGGTGCGCGGCTTGAACGCGCCGCCGCGCAGCCAGGTCGCGCCGGCGGCGTGCACCGCGCGCGCCGTCTCGAGCGTCTGCTCGCGGTACTCGACCGTGCAGGGCCCGGCGATCAGCCCGAAGTAGCCGTCGCCGATCCGGCGGCCCTCGACGTCGATCACGGTCGGGTCGGGGGCGATCTCGCGGCCGACGAGCTTGTACGGCTTGAGGATCGGCAGCACCTGCTCGACCCCGGGATAGCCCTCGAGCGGCAGCAGCGCGAGCCGCTCGCGGTCGCCGATCGCGCCGATCACGGTGGCCTCGCGGCCACGCTGGACCCGGGCCTCGACGCCGTGCTCCGCGAGCCGCGAGAGCACGTGCTCGGTCTGGTCGCTGGTCGCGCTCGCGCCCATCACGATCAGCAGCTCGGGTGATCCGGTGACGGCCATCGGCACAATGATGCCTACGTGCGCGTCTTCTCCGGCATCCAGCCCAGCGGCGCCCCGACCTTCGGGAACTACTCGGGCGGCTTCCGCCAGTACGCGGCGACCCAGGAGCTGGGCGAGAGCTTCTTCTGCATCGTCGACCTGCACGCGATCACTGTCGAGTACGACCCGGCCGATCTGAACGAGCGCACCTACAGCCTGTTCGCGATGCTGCTCGCGACCGGGCTCGACCCGGAGCGGTCGACGATCTTCTGCCAGAGCCACGTCACCGCCCACGCCGAGGCGGCTTGGCTGCTGGGCTCCGTCGCCGGCTACGGCCAGCTCGGCCGCATGACGCAGTTCAAGGAGAAGAGCGGCAGGCAGGAGTTCATCGCCTCGGCGCTCTTCACCTACCCGGTGCTGATGGCCGGCGACATCCTGCTCTACAACGCCGACCGGGTACCGATCGGAGACGACCAGCGCCAGCACCTCGAGCTCGCGCGCGACGTCGCCGAGCGCTTCAACTCGCGTTTCGGGCAGACGTTCGTCGTGCCGGAGGGGATCTACCCCGAGATCGGCGCGCGGATCATGGATCTGCAGGATCCGCTCGGGAAGATGGGCAAGACCGGCTCGAGCGAGGCGGGGACGATCCGCATGCTCGACGGCGCCGACGCGATCCGGCGCAAGCTGAAGACGGCGGTCACCGACTCGGGGTCCGAGGTGCGCCGCGCTGCCGACAAGCCGGGCATCACGAATCTGATCGACATCTTCTCGGTCGCCACCGGCGACGCGCCGGACGAGATCGAGGGCCGCTACGACGGCTCCGGCTACGGGCAGTTCAAGGCGGACGTCGGCGAGGCGGTGATCGCGGTGCTCGAGCCGATCCAGGAGCGATATCACGCCCTCCGCTCGGACGAAGCGGAGCTCCGGCGCCTGCTCGCCGTGGGCGCCGACAAGGCCCGCGCGGAGTCCGGGCCGGTGCTCGAGCAGATCTACGAGCGCATGGGCTTCGTGCGGCTCTAGCGGCCGTCACAACCCCGTCACCGAATCGGCGGTTCCCGGCGACAAATCGCGGGCCGATCCGCCATAGTCTCGCGTCGCCGGCCGTGATAGCGGCCCAGAGATCGACGAAGGGGGATCCATGCACAAGCACCGGTCGAGGGCGATTGCCACCGTCCTCGTCACCGCCTGCGCGGTCTTCGGCCTCGTGGCCGCGACCGCGCGCCAGAGCGCGCACGGCGCGCCGCTGGCCTCACCGTCCTGCGCGCTGCAGAACGGCGGTGGGGCGGTCAAGCACGTCGTCTACCTGCAGTTCGACAACACGCACTACCGGCGCGACAGGCCGGACGTCCCGTCCGACCTGGAGCAGATGCCGCACTTGAAGAATTTCCTCGAGCAGAACGGCACGGTCTTCACGAACGACCACACGATCCTGATCTCGCACACGGCGGGCGGGATCCTGTCGAGCCTCACCGGCCTCTATCCGGACCGGAACGGCCAGACGGTCTCGAACTCCTACGGCTACTTCAAGGCCGACGGGACGGTCGGGTTCTCCAGCTCCTTCAAGTACTGGACCGACCAGGTCGACGCGGTGCTCAACCCGCTGCCGAACATGATCACCGACGGCCAGAAGACGACGCCGGCCCCGTGGGTGCCGTTCACGCGCGACGGCTGCGACGTCGGCGGCGTCGGCACCGCGAACATCGAGCTCGAGAACACGAACACGGGCCCGACGGGCGACATGACGCGCGTGTTCGGCGTCGGCTCGCCCGAGTGGAACGAGGCGAACGCGAACCCGCAGCTCGCGCAGACCGACTTCGTCGGGATCGCGATTCACTGCTCGCAGTCGCTATCGAGCCGCTGCGCCGGCGACACGAACGCGAAGCCGGATCCGCTGCCGGACGAGCCGGGCGGCTACGACGGCTTCAACGCCCTCTACGGCTCGAAGTACGTCAACCCGGCGATCACGAGCCCGAAGAGCGGGTGCGTGAACAACACGGCCGGAATGCCGATCCAGGACCCGAAAGGCAACTGCGGCTTCCCGGGCTTCGACGGGATGCTCGCGGCCAACACGCTCGGCGAAGTCGCGCAGATGCAGGAGAACGGCGTCCCCGTGACCTACGGGTACATCTCGGACGCGCACGACTTCCACGTCCCGAACCCGGGCAGCGACTCGTTCACGTCGAGCGCCCAGGGGCCGGGCGAGTTCAACTACCAGCAGCAGCTGAAGGCGTACGACGACGCGTTCGCCGCGTTCTTCGCCAACCTCCAGGCGCACGGGATCGACAAGTCGAACACGCTGTTCGTGATCACCGTCGACGAGGGCGACCACTTCGCCGGCGGCGTCGGCTCACCCGATCCCGCCCACCCGGGCGCACTGGCGTACACGCACGCGAACTGCGCTGCGAACGCGCAGGGCATCCTCAACTGCCCGGCAAACCAGATCGGCGAGGTCAACGCGAACCTCCAGCCGCTGACGGGGCGCACCGACTTCTCGGTGCACTCGGACGACGCACCGACCTTCTACCTCAACGGCAACCCGCGTCCGGGCAGCTCAACGGTGCGAAGCCTCGAGCACACGCTCGCGAACATGAAGCTCTCCGATCCCTATGTGAACGGCGGAGCGCTCGCGCCGATCGCCGTCAGCTTCGCCGACCCGGTCGAAGAGGCGACGCTGCACATGGTCAACACCGACCCGAACCGGACGCCGACGTTCACGATGTTCGGCAACGACGACATCTTCTTCACGGCCGGGCCGACGGGCCCGACGTGCGGAAGCAACCCGTGCGTCGCTCCGGCCTTCGCGTGGAACCACGGCGACGTGCAGGAGGAGATCGGCAACACCTGGGCCGGCATCGTCGGGCCCGGCGTCGCGAACAACGGCGTCAACGCCACGACCTGGACCGACCACACGAACCTGCGCCCGACGATCATGGCGCTGACCGGGCTCAAGGACAGCTACCGCGAGGACGGCGTCGTGCTCACGCAGGCGCTCACCTCGGCGGGGGCCCCGCCCGCGCTGCAGTCGCAGAAGGCGCTCGCCGAGCAGCTTCAGGGGCTCTACGAGCAGCTGAACGCGCCGTTCGGGCAGTTCGGGACGGACACGCTCGCCGCGTCGACGCGAGGCATCGAGAGCAACTTCATCGGCGACCTCACGTACCTCTCGACCGAGCGGAACATCGCCAACCTGACCGGCGCGCGGAACCAGCTCGCCGGCCAGATCCACAGTGCGCTTGCGGCGGCGGCGTTCGACGGAACGCCGATCAACCCCGTGCAGGCGGCGCTCTGGGAGGTGCAGGGCGCGAGCCTCCTGGCTCTCGCCCACAGCCTCTGACGGGGCGCTAACGGCGGCGCGCTCCGGAAGGCGGCCCCTGGGTGGCCTTCCGGAGCGCCTCCACCTCGCCGGGCTCGAGCTCGCGCCACGCGCCGGGCTCGAGCCCGGCGAGCGTGAGCGGCCCGTAGCGGCTGCGGTGCAGCGTCACGACCGGGTGCCCGACCGCCTCGAGCATGCGGCGCACCTGGCGGTTCTTGCCCTCGTGGATCGTCAGCTCGAGCGTCGAGGGCGCGAGCTTGACGACGCGCGCCGGCGCAGTGCGGCCGTCGTCCAGGTCGATCCCGGCGGCGAGGCGCGCGACGACCGCGTTCGTCGGCTCGCCCTCCACCTCGGCGACGTAGACCTTGTCGACCTCGTAGCGCGGGTGCGCGAGCCGGTGTGCGAGCGCGCCGTCGTTCGTCAGCACGAGCGCGCCGGTCGTCTCGGCATCGAGCCGGCCGACGGGGACGACGCGCGCCGGGTGGTCGACGAGGCCGACCACGGTCGGGCGGCCCTGCGGGTCGCGCGCCGTCGTGACGACGCCCGTCGGCTTGTGCAGGAGCACGTAGGCGAGCTGCTGCGGCTCGAGCGGCTTCCCGTCGAGGCGCACCTCGTCCCCGGCCTCGACGAAGGTGTTGAGCTGGCCGCGCGTGCCGTTGACGGTGACGCGCCCGGCCTTGATCAGCTCGTCGGCGCGCCGCCGCGAGCCCACACCCGCCCGCGCGAGCCAGGCATTCAACCGCATCGTCGAAGCATGCCTCGGTGCCAGGCACCTTGGTGCCAGGCACCGGCTTTCGCTAGTAGAGCGCGGTCGCGAGCCGCCGGCGGTACTGGACGGTGAGCGGATGCTCGTGGCCCAGCTCGCCGAAGAGGCGCACCATCAGCTCACGCGTCTCGTCGCGCGACTCGGGGTCGTTCTCGACGCGCCCGAGCAGCAGCCGGAAGGCTCCCTCGTAGTCGCCCCCCTGCAGCAGCGGCGCGAGCTCCTCGTCCTCGAGCGTCTCGGCGACCGGCGGCTGCGTCAGCTCGTCGAGAAACGTCTCCACACCCGCCCGCGGCAGCGCGCCGACGAACTCTGCGACGACGTGGCCGTTCCGGAACGCCTTCACGGCCGGGATCCCGCGGATGTCGTACTCGAGCGCGACCTGCTGGTTCGCGTCGACGTCCACCTTCGCGAGCCGGACGCCCCGCCCGGCGGTCTCCTCCTCCAGGATCGGCCCGAGCTGCTTGCACGGCCCGCACCACTCGGCCCAGAAGTCGACGACGACCGGCTCGCTCGCCGATCGCTCGATCACCTCGGCCTCGAATGTGTCGTCGGTGACGTCCACGAATGCGGTCAACGCGCGGCGGCCTCGTTTCGTTCCGCCGCCAGCGCGTAGAGGCGCCACTCGCCGGGCACGCCCTTCAGCTCGGCCGCGCCGCGGTCGGCGAACTCGAGGCCGGAGCCGGCAACCAGGTCCTTGACGGTGCTCGACACGAGCACCTCGCCCGGCTCCGCCTGCGCGGCGACGCGCGCGCCGATGTGCACGGCGATGCCGCCGACCTTGCCCTCGATCACCTCGCACTCGCCGGTGTGCAGCCCCGCGCGCACGTCGATCCCGAGCTCCCGCACGCCGTCGGAGATCGCCCGCGCGCAGCGGATCGCGCGCGCCGGCCCGTCGAAGGACGCGAAGAAGCCGTCGCCGGCGGTGTCGAGCTCGCGGCCGCGGTAGCGCGCGAGCTGCTGCCGCACGAGCGCATGGTGCTGCTCGACGAGCTCACGCCAACCCCGGTCGCCCAGCTCGACCGCCTTCGCCGTCGAGCCGACGATGTCGGTGAACAGGATCGTCGCCAGGACGCGGTCGGGCTCTGGGGCCTCCCAGCCGCCTTCCTCGTAGACGCCGCACACGAACGCCTCGAGCTCGCCCAGCAGCCGGTCGGTGTCGCCGAAGTACGGCAGATGGGCACCACCCGGCAGCTCGACGATGCGCGCGCCGGGGATCTGAGAGGCGGTCCAGCGTGCCACTTCGATCGGGAGCTGATCGTCGATTCGATGGAGGACGAGCGTCGGCACCTGAATCGTCGGCAGGACGCGGCGGACATCGATCTGCGCGTTCATCCGCTGAAGCGCGATCAAAGCGCCCGGGCTCGCGCTCAGGCGCTGGCGCGACGCCTGCCGACTGATCTCCTCCTCAGTCACGTTCGGATGCTGCCCGCGGAGGAAGGCCGCCGCCCCCTCGACCGTGCCCCACTCGCGCGCCCACTCCTCCGCATCGCGTTCGTACTCGTCGAGCGGCTGCCCGAACGGAAAATCGGGTGCCCAGACGAAGCGCGGCAACGACCCGTAGACCACGAGCGCCGCGATCCGTTCCGGATACGTCGCGGTGAACAGGATGCTCATCGGCCCGCCCTCGGAGGAGCCCACGATCGCCGCCCGTTCCGAGCCGGCTGCGTCCATCACCGCGCGCACGTCGTCCATCCGCGTCTCGAGGTTCGCGATCCCGGCGACGCGATCAGACGCACCGGTGCCGCGCTTGTCGAAGGTGATCAGGCGGCAGAAGGACGCGATCCGGGCGAAGAACTCGGCGCGCGCAGGATCGTCCCAGATCAGGTCGACGTTCGAGATCGCGCCGGGCACGTAGACGAGGTCGAACGGCCCCTCCCCGACGACCTGGTACGCAATGCTGACGTCGCCGCTCTTCGCGTAGCGCGTCTCGGGCCTCACGGCCCGTAGTCTGGCGGCTTTCTAGGCGGTGCGCTTCTCGGCGACGGCTTCGAGCCGCTCGCGGATCTCGCCCACGTCGGCGCCGAGGTCGTCCACCCGCGGCAGCGAGGCGAGCGACTCCAGCCCGAACACGCGCTCGAAGAGCGGCGTCGTGCGGTAGCGGATCGCCCCGAACTCGTTGTCGCGCCCGCCTTCGGCGATCAGCCCGCGCTCGACGAGGCCGGCGACGACGCCGTCGACGTTGACGCCGCGGATGCGCGCGATCTCCGGCCGCGACACCGGCCCGAGGTACGCAACGATCGCGACCGTCTCGAGCGCGGCCTGCGACAGCCCCTTCTCGGCCGGGCGCTCGAAGAGGCGCGCGCACGCCTCGGCGGCGTCAGCGGAGGCCCGGAACGCGAACCCGCCGGCCACGTGCTCGAGCACGATCCCGCTCGACCCCTCGGCGTAGCGCTTCCAGAGCAGCTCGAGCGCGTCGCCGATCTCCTCGGCGTCGGCCTCGCACGCCGACTGCAGCTCCTCGAGGGAGAGCGGCTGCGACGCGACCACGAGCAGCGCCTCGAGCGTGCGTGCCAGCTCGGCTGACTGCGTCGTCTCGGTCGGGATCAGGCGGAGCGGACGGTCCAAGAGAGACTCCTTTCGGCGTCGGCGCGGGAAATCCTTATCGGGGCGAACGGCGCGGCCTGCGCGATCGCGATCTCGTCCTGCTTGCGCAGCTCGAGCAGCGCCAGGAAGGCGACGGCGATCTCGACCCGCGACAGACCCTCGACTTCCTGGTCGAAGTCGAAGCGGCTGCGCCGCCGAAGCAGCGAGCGCCACCGCTCGAGGAACTGGGAGACGGGCGGGAAGCGGAGCGCCATGTGGGCGAGCGACGGCGCGGGCGGCTCGATCGCGAGCACGCGCAGCGCGGCCGCGAGCTTCTCCGGCTCCTGCGGCGCGAGTGAGCGCTCGACCTTCGGCGCGAGCGGCGCGGGGCCGAGCCGGAAGAAAAAGGTGCGCCGCTCCTCGATCCGCTTTCGCAGGAACTGCGCGGCCTCCTTCGCGCGCCGGTACTCGGCGAGCCGGCGGGCGAGCTCCTCTGCCGCCTCCTCGGGCTCGAGCTCGGCGAGCTCGGCGTCCTCGTCGGGGAACATCGCGCGCGCCTTCAACTCGAGCAGCGCCGAGATCAGGACGAGGAACTCGCCGCACGCGTCGAGGTCGAGCTCGCCCTTACGGTCGAGGTGCTCGACGAACGCGATCACCACCTCGGCGAGGTCGATCTCGCGGAGCGGGAGCTCCTCCCGCAGGACGAGCGAGAGCAGGAGGTCGAACGGGCCCTGGAACGCGTCCAGGTCCAGCTCGAGCTCGTGGACGGAGACCGTCACCGGCGAAACGCTAACGGCGCTAGCGGACGCGGCCCTTGGGGATGGCCATCGCCGGCCCCTGCTTCGGTTCCGGGCGTTTCGGCTCGCGCACGCCGCGCGCCGGGTCGCGCCGCTGCCACCAGATGAAGAAGGCGGTCGAGCAGACGAAGACGATCAGCGACACCCAGGCGTTCAGGCGCAGCCCGGCGATGTGGTGCGCCGGGTCGACGCGGATCAGCTCCTCGAAGAAGCGCCCGAAGCAGTAGTAGGAGATGTAGAGCGCGAACAGCGACGGCGGCCGGAGCTTGAAGCGCCGGTCGATCCAGAGCAGCAGCGCGACGCCGGCGAAGTCCCAGATCAGCTCGTACAGGAACGTCGGGTGGAAGGTCGCGCGGTCGAAGTACTGGATCGGCCGGTGGCCCGGGTCGATCTTGAGCCCCCACGGCAGCGTCGTCGGCTTGCCGAAGAGCTCCTGATTCCACCAGTTGCCGATCCGCCCGATCCCCTGCGCGAGCAGGAGCCCCGGCGCGGCGGCGTCCATGAACTTCGTGACCGAGTAGCCGGAGCGCCGCACCACGATCGCGCCGGCGATCGTCCCGAACAGGATCCCTCCCCACACGCCGAGGCCGCCCTCCCAGACCTCGAAGATCCCCTTCCACTTCGGGGTCGGCACCTCGCTCCACGAGGTGATGTCGTGGTACAGGCGCGCGCCGACGACGCCGAAGCCGACGCCCCATACGGCGACGCGCGTGACGAGGTCCCAGTCGCCGCCCATCTTCACCCAGCGGTGGCCGGTCATCCAGATGCACGCGAGGATCGCGACGAGCAGCGTGAGCCCGTACATGTGCAGCTGCAGCGGACCGAGGCTCACCGACCCGCTGTGTGGCGACGGTATGAAGGCGATCAGGAGCCGCATCTAGACCGTGGGCAGTGAAGCAGGTTCCTCGGCGGGCACCGCGGCGAACCCGCGCACGAGCGTTCCGAGGCCGTCGCGCCACGCGGCGCCCTCGTGCCCCTCCGGAAGCAACCCGCGCAGCTCCAACGCGGCGAGCCCCTCGCACATCGCGTGGAAGGCAGTGGTCGCCTCGCGCACGGTTCGGCCGCCGAGGATTCCTGCGTCCTCGAGACGCTGCACCTTCTGCTCGAGCCGGCGCATCGCCCGGCCTGCTTCCGCACCGAACCCGGTCGCGTAGCCGGGGCCCGGGAGCGTCCGCTGCACGGCGACCCGGAAGAGCGACGGGTGCTCGAGCGAGAAGCGGCGGAAGACGGAGATGCCGGCCTCGACCAGGTCGCCGGCCGCGTCGTCGGTCTGCGGGACCCGGTCGACCCCCTCGCCGAGCAACTCGAACGCCCGCTGCCCGAGGGCCGTCACGAGGCCGTCCTTCGAGCCGAAGAGGCTGTAGACGGCGCGGGTGGTCGTCCCGGCGGACTCGGCGACGCGGCGAAGCGAGAGCGCGCCGACGCCCTCGGCTTCGATCAGGCGCTCGGCGGCGTCGAGCAGGTCGTCGGCGGTACGCGGCTGGTGGCGGGGGCGGCCCATCGCTCTTGCGTAGCGTATCACTGTTACGTTACAGTGTTGCGAAACGGAGGAGGGAAAACGATGACGACGTTCTTCGGAGAGCTGGCCGGCGATCTCTCGGGCACGGACGACGGACGGCCGCCGCTCGTGCTTGTGCACGGGCTGACCTTCGACCGCGCCTCGTGGCATCCCGCGCTTGCGGCACTTGAGCCGCTCGACCCGGGCCGGCGCGTGCTCTCGCTCGACCTGCCCGGGCACGGCGACTCGCCGCCGCAGCCCTCCTACCGGATGGAGGAGACGGTCGCGCGCGTGCACGCAGCGGTCGAGCACGCGGGGCTCGTCGCGCCGGTACTCGTCGGGCACTCGATCGGCGGGGTCATCGCGACCGTCTACGCGGTCGAGCATCCGGTCACCGGCGTCGTCAACGTCGACCAGTCGTTGCAGGTCGAGCCGTTCGCGGCGCAGCTGCAGTCGATCGCCGGTGTGCCGTTCGACCAGGTGTGGCCGATCTTCTGGGCGAGCATGGAGATCGACCGGCTGCCCGAGGAGGCGCAGCGGCTGCTCGAGGAGCGGAGCACGCCGACCGCCGAGCTGGTACTCGGCTACTGGGCCGACCTGCGCGAGCGGCCGGAGGAGATGGTCGCGTGGGCACGCCAGGGGCGCGCGGCGCTGCACGCGCGGCAGACGCCGTACGAGGTCGTCTTCGGCCGCCCGTCGGACGTGGAGCGCGAGTGGTTCGCACGCGAGCTCCCGCACGCGGTCGTCACCGACCTGCCGGGCTGCGGGCACTTCCCGCAGCTCGCCGAGCCCGAGGTGTTCGCGGAGCGGCTCGCGGCGACGACGAGCTGGGCGCAGGCGCCGTGGAGCGTCCCGGTGGCAGCGGTTCGCTAGAGGAGGATCTGCTTCGCGAGCTCGGGCGAGCAGCCCTTGAGCAGCAGCTCGATCGCGCGGTGGAGGTCGATGTCCATGCGGACGGCGATCGCCGCCGCGTCGGCGGGACCGAAGCCGGCGCGCTCGAGCTCCTCGGCCCGCCAGCGCTCGACGAGCTCTTGCTCGGTGGGGCGGGTGGTGAGGTCGGCGGTCGGCATCATCGATTCCATCTCTCGCACATTCTGTTCGGTTAAACGACGGATCTGGTTCTCCCCACAGTGGGGGATTCGCAGGATTTACGAATCGCTAACGGTTCCACCGCAATCCACACCAACCTCAGCCGCAAGCAGCGGCTTTTCGGCCGGGGATGTCTACGCGATCGCCGACTCGCCGAGCAGAACTTTTACCTCGGCGTAGAAGTCGGGAGCGGGCCGCACCTTGTGCTGCGGGCCGAAGGCGTAGGTCTTCCGTCCCTGCGAGGTGACGCAGTCGACGAACACCGGTGACTCCCCCGGGAACTCGCGGATCACCTGGGCGAGCTCGCGGATGATCCCAGCGCGGATCGTCGTTGCATCGACCTTCAGGCGCACCTCGCGCTTCTCGGCGACCGCCTCGAACGCGGCCACCTCCATCGCGACGAGCTTCGTCTCGCCCTCCTTGCGGTCGACGCGGCCCTTCACGATCAGGATGCGGTCGGTCACGCAGAGCTCGCGCGCGTTCGCGTAGGTCGAGTTGAAGACGACGGTGTCGACGCCGCCGGTGACGTCCTCGATCCGCAGGAAGACCATCGCCTCGCCTCGCTTGGTCGTCATCTGGCGCATCGCGGTGACGATCCCGCCGACGGTCACGACCTCGCCGTCGCGGCGGCGCTCGAGCTCGGCGATCGTCGTGTCGGCCTTGCGCCGCAGCTGGTCGCGGATCGCCGAGAGCGGATGCTCGGTGACGTAGAGGCCGAGCACCTCTTTCTCCATCGCGAGCAGTTCGTTCTTCTCGAACTCGTCGGCCGCGATCGGCACGTGCTTGCGCGGTTTCTCGTCGACCGGCCCCAGGTCGAAGATCGAGCCCTGCCCCGCGAGCCGGTCGGCCTGGAACTTCTGCCCGAGCCGGAGCGCGTCGTCGAGCACGGCGAGCATTCCCTTGCGCGAGCCGGGCAGCGCGCCGCACTTGACGAGCGCCTCGACGACGCGCTTGTTCGCGAAGGCGGGATCGACGCGCTCGGTGAAGTCCCAGAGCGAGTCGAACGGGCCGTCCTCGTCGCGCGCGCGGATGATCGCGCGGCACGCGATCTCCCCCACGCCTTTCACCGCGTTCAGGCCGAAGCGGATCTTGCCGCCGACGACGGCGAAGTCGGTCTGCGACTCGTTGACGTCGGGCGGCAGCACCTCGATCCCAAGCTCGTGGCACGCGTTGACGTAGAACGGCACGCGGTCCTTCGTGCTCATCACCGAGGAGATCAGGGCCGCCATGTACTCGCACGGGTGGTTCGCGCGCAGCCAGGCGGTGCGGTAGGCGATCAGCGCGTAGCACGCGGCGTGCGCCTTGTTGAACGAGTAGTCCTGTGCCTTCTCGAGGTCGTCCCACAGCTGCTTGGCGACGGACTCGGAGGTGTTGTTCGCGATACAGCCCTCGATGAACTTCGACTTCAGCGAGGCCATCAGCGAGTGGATCTTCTTGCCGATCGCCTTGCGCAGGTCGTCGGCCTCGGGGAGCGTGAAGCCGGCGATCACCTGTGCGATCTGCAGGCTCTGCTCCTGGTAGACGCTGATGCCGTAGGTGCTGCCGAGGATCGGCTCGAGCCGCGGGTCGGTGTAGACGACGCGCTCCTTGCCGTTCTTGCGCGCCGCGTAAGTGGGGATGTACTGCATCGGCCCGGGCCGGTAGAGCGCGCCGAGCGCGACGAGGTCGTCGAACCGCGTGGGCTTGACCTGGCGCAGCGCCTCGCGCATGCCGGACGACTCGAACTGGAAGACGCCGACGGCGTCGCCGCGCGCGAGCATCTCGTAGGTCTTCTTGTCGTCGAGCGGGATCGTCGAGATGTCGAGGTTGCCGACGAGCTCGCACGCCTTCTCGATCACGTCGAGGTTGCGCAGGCCGAGGAAGTCCATCTTGAGCAGGCCGAGCGCCTCGATGTCCTTCATCGGGAACTGCGTGACCAGTTCCTGGTCGGCGCCCTTCTGCTGCAGCGGCACGACGTTGATCAGCGGCTCGGCGCCGATCACGACGCCGGCGGCGTGGATCGAGTCGGCGCGTGTCAGGCCCTCGAGCGGAACCGCGAGGTCGAGGATCTCCTTCGCGACCGGGTCGTCGCGGACTGCCTTCTGCAGCTCGGTCGAGTCGGCGAGCATCTGCCCGGGGCCTTCGGGGATGAGCTTCGCGATCTTGTCGACGACGCCGTAGGGGATCTCGAGCACGCGACCGGCGTCGCGCACGGCGGCGCGGGCGGCCATCGTCGAGAAGGTGATGATCTGCGCGACTCGGTCGGAGCCGTACTTCTCGCGCACGTAGTTGATGACGCGCTCGCGGCCTTCGACGGCGAAGTCGATGTCGATGTCGGGCATCGACTTGCGGCCGGGGTTCAAGAAGCGCTCGAAGAGGAGCTCGTGGCGGATCGGGTCGAGGTCGGTGATCTCGAGGCAGTAGGAGACGAGGCTCCCCGCTGCGGAACCGCGGCCGGGGCCGACGCTCACGCCGTGCGTCTTCGCGAAGTGGATGAAGTCCCAGACGATCAGGAAGTAGTCGGTGAAGCCCATTTCCTTGATCGTCTTGAGCTCGTACTGCAGCCGTTCGTTCAGCTCCGAAGTCGCCTTGCCATAGCGCTTTTGCAGGCCTTTTTCGCAGAGCTCGACGAGGTAGTCGAACGCGTCGCGCCCTTCCGGCGTCGGGTACAGCGGCAGCAGGATGCCGCCGAGTGAGAGCTCGACGTTGCAGCGCTCGGCGACCTCGAGCGTGCGCCGCATCGCGTCGGCGTGGTCGGGGAAGTCGAGCGCCATCTCCTCGGGTGACTTGAAGTAGAAGTGGTCGGTCTCGAACTTCCAGTGGTCGGGGTTCTTGAGCGAGTCGCCGGACTGGATGCAGAGCAGCGCCTCGTGCGCGCGCGCGTCGGAGTGGCGGAGGTAGTGGACGTCGCCGGTCGCGACAGTCGGCATCTTCAACTCGGCGGCGAGCGCGACGAGCTGCGGGAGGATGCGCTCCTGCACCGGCAGGTGTGCGTTCTGCAGCTCGGCGTAGACGTTGTCGGCGCCGAACACCTGCTGCAGCCGGTCGAGCTCGGCCGTCGCGTCGGCAGGGCGGTTCTCCTCGAGCGCCTTGCAGACCCTTCCGCTCAGGCAGCCGGAGAGGGCGATGACGCCGGCGCTGTGCTGCTCGAGCAGCTCCCAGTCGACCCGCGGCTTGTAGTAGTAGCCCTCGAGGTAGCCGAGCGACGAGAGCCGGATCAGGTTGGAGTAGCCCTGGTTGTCGGCGGCGAGGAGCGTGAGGTGCGCGTTGCCCTTCTCGTGCGCGCGGCGGTCGTCGGCGACGTAGACCTCGCAGCCGACGACCGGCTTGACCCCGGTCCCGCGGGTCGCCTTCCAGAGCTGCACGGCGCCGGCCATGGAGCCGTGGTCGGTGAGGCTGACCGCCGGCATCTGGAGCTCCTCGGCCCGAGCGACGAGGTCGGAGATCCGGCAGGCCCCGTCGAGGATCGAGTACTCCGAGTGGACGTGCAGGTGGACGAACTCGGCAGTGTTCGAAGAGGCGGTGGCCATCGCGGAGGGTCAGTTTACGGAGCGGTCCTGACAGGCTCGCTCAGCCGGGTCACGGGATCGACGACGGCAGCTCGCGGGAGCCCAGCTCGGCGACTCCGGCGATGTCGAGGGGCTTAGCGCGGAGAAGGGCCGGATCGAGGGATAGCCGTGAGCCTGGTGCTGCTCGGCGTACGTGGTGCCGATGCGCGAACCTGCTGGAGAGCAGTAACGACCGCCGCTCTCCACGGCGCATTGAGCTTCTCAGGAAGCCCACTCAGCCACGGGACGAGCCTACCGGCGCTCAGGTAGACCACGTCCTGCTCTTCGTAGTAGCCCTGTGGGAAATCGCCCCAGACCACGACCACAGCCTGCACCCACGGTGCGCGTGAACCGAGCCGCTCTTCGATGCCCAGCTTGACCCGCCTCGCCCCGGAACGAAAACCGGCACCCGCATAGCGGAGGCGCCCCGCTGAAAGCGCATCCCGGCCTGCCGCCCCAGTGTTGTGAAGGACCTTCGAATCGAGCAAGAAGACTCCAGCTGGGCCGACGAGTACATGGTCCCAGTTGCCGTAATCGTGTTCGAGATCGTGCTCGCAGTGCCACTCGTCCCCAAGTCGCTCGATCTCCCTCGCCGTGTCGCGCTCTCCCTGCGCGCCAACCCACCAGTGGAACGCGGAAACGTGGCCGCCGAGCGCCCACAGGACGAACATCACACCCAGGAACGCGCCGGATACCCCCGCGAGCAGCCGTCCGGCAACCGGGGTGGCGACGACCGACCAGCCGGCGAACGCGATGACTCCGATGCTCGCAAGAAGCCAAAAACCCCACGCGTCGCGAATGTTCTGACGCCGACGGCGGCTGAACTCACGTTCGGCCGAACGGCCCGCTCGGTTGAATCGCCCACTCGCACGCATGGTCTTGCCTATCGACGACAGCCACAGTGCGCTTGAGCGCCCGCCCCCGATCTGCAGTCAGCGCAACCCGGACTATCGGCCCGCAACTGACAGCAGCCGGTTTCGAGGCCGGGTCTAGGGCGCCGGGTGTCGCCGGTTATTCCGTGGAGCTCGTCGTGGCAGCTCATGCAGACGCACGTGAGGTCGTCTGGCGTCTCGTTGCCGAAGCCGCTTTCGTAGGACGTGTGGTGGAACAGCAGGCGCTTGTTGGCGCCGCATCGTTTCGCACACCCAGATGCCGCCCAGGCGTTCGAGGACCGCCTGAGCTGTCACGCCGAGAACCCTCGCCTCGGCGTCGGGAATGTCACATGAGTAATGCCGCGAGCACGAACCCCACTAAGCGGGATCTACTTGTCCCCGTACGTCTCGAAGCGCTCGGCACCCGCGTAATCGGTGTAGAAAGTTGAACCGTCAGACCGTGTGCACTTCATGTCGTTGTCCCAGTTGTAATCGTAGCTCGTGACATCCTCGCACGTGCCCGCAGCGGAGTCCGCGGACCCCGCAGCGGGAGTGCCGCTCGTCGTCGGAATGGTGTCGAGGGAATCCACGGTTTCAGTGACCGTGACCGTCTCCGTGACCGTCTGCATGCTCTGCAACGACGTGCTCAGCGTCGCTACTGCTGCATGATGTGACCACGGCCGCAAGGACCCGATCAGGAGGCCGACGATCACTGCAGCGACGACGACGAAGCTCAGCCCTAGCCGTTTGATCACTGAGCGCGAAGGCAGTTGTAGACGCTCGCGCGAAGCGCCGACGGCGGTGTGTGATTCCACGTGATCACGATGTTGCCGCGTGCCTGCACTGGACCTTTGGCGACGACGCGCTGCCTCTCGGCATCGTCCTGCGCGTCGTGTGCGTTGCTCTGGAAGTCGATGCCGAGGAACTCCCCGTGGCCCTGCGCGTAGAAGTCGCCGTAGCTCACCCAACGTGAACCGACCTGGTATTTCGTCGTGTTGGGGATGATCTTCCAGCCCTTGTGGGAGAGGCAGCGCTTCATCGCACGCGAGGAGTAACGCTTCGCTGGCGGCTTCGCGTGCGCTGCGGTTAGCTTCGCTGGCAGCTGGGCCTGACTGCCGCAACCCGCAAGCACGATCGCGAGCGTGATCAGTCCGAAGATGCCGTATCTCGTCCGTCTGGAAGATTTGCCCGCCATTTGTCGCCTCGCGATCGTCTGCTCTGGTCGCCTACCGCCCCTTTGTCGGCATCGACCGTCTGCTTCTTGAGCACGAGCGCCCGGTATGCCCCGGCGGGGCATCGGTAACTGCAACCCGTGCGAAACGCCCGTTTCGACGCGTTTCGCGACAGACGTCGTCGCCAGATCAGGCGACATTTCGAGCCGAGCGCGACCATCTCGCGACCACAGCCCGCCCCGGCGTTTACTCCCGAGAAGACGAAAACCCCGTCGAAGCGGGGTTTTCTTTCGATGGGCGGTACTGGGCTCGAACCAGTGACCCCCAGCTTGTCGAGCTGAGGGTCATTGAGACACCGCCTCCGCGCAAGCCGTCTGAGTGGGTCTCAGCGTGTTGAGCAACACCGCATGAAACGCCGCGGCGGAACCCGTTACGGTTGAAGACAGGCCAGGATTTCTCGCAGCCAGGAAGGGGACACCGCTGTCTACAGTCGAGGACGTCCTACCGCTCGAACCCGAGAGCGCCCTGATCGGCGACAAGGGCCTGAAGCGCGACGCGATCGGCTACCTCTCGAACCTCGTCATCGGCGTCGCGTCGACCGCGCCCGCTTACTCGCTCGCAGCGACTCTCGGCTTCATCGTCGCGGTTCCCGCAATGGGCCTCCATGCGCCGGCGGTGCTGCTCGTCTCCTTCGTGCCGATCCTGCTGATCGCGTTTGCCTACAAGTACTTGAACCGCGCCGACCCGGACTGCGGCACGACGTTCGCCTGGGGAACGCGCGCGATGGGGCCATGGGTCGGCTGGATCAACGGCTGGGCGATCTTCGTTGCCGACGTGATCGTGATGGCGTCGCTCTCCGTGATCGCCTCGACCTACACCTACCTCCTCTTCGGCTGGGACGGCGGCGCGAACTCGACGTTCTGGATCGTCTTCGGCGCCGCCGTCTGGATCGCGGTGATGACCTGGATCTGCTGGCGCGGGATCGAGCTGTCGGCTCGCATTCAGCAGTTCCTGCTCGCCGCGGAACTCCTCATCCTCGTGGCGTTCGCCGTCGTCGCGCTCGTCAAGGCCTACGCAAACGCTCCGGCGCACTCGGTGCGCATCAGCGCCGACTGGTTCAACCCGTTCGCGCTCGGCTTCTCACCGCTCGTCGACGGGATGCTGCTCGGCATCTTCATCTACTGGGGCTGGGACTCCGGCGTGATGGTCAACGAGGAGACCGAGAGCTCGGCCGAGGCGCCCGGCCGCGCCGCTGTGATGTCGACCCTGATACTGCTCGCGATCTACGTGATCGTCGGCGCCTCCGCGCAGTCGTACGGCGGCACCCAGACGTTGATCGACAACTCCGACGACGTGCTCCGCGTGCTCGGCGGCTCCGTCTTCGGATCGCCGTGGGACAAGCTGCTGATCATCGCCGTCCTCACCTCCGCCTCCGCGTCGACGCAGACGACGATTCTGCCGACCGCGCGCACAACACTGTCGATGGCCCGCTGGAAGGCGATCCCGTCGATCTTCGGCCACATCCACCCGCGCAACCTGACGCCCGACGTCTCGACGCTGGCGATGGGCGGGATCTCGATCCTCCTGACCGTGCTCCTCGTCGCCTTCAACTCGTCACAGGACGTGCTCGGCGACTCGATCACAGCGGTCGGCTTCCCGATCCTCTTCTACTACGGCTTCACCGGCCTCGTTTCTGTCGTCTACTTCCGCAAGCAACTGCTCCATAACTGGAAGCACCTGGTGATGGCGGGGATCATCCCCCTCGTCGGCTTTGGGGTGATGGCGGCAATCTTCGTGAAGGCCTTCCACGACTACAGCCTCCCCGACGCCGGCTACGCGGCGCCGCTCTGGGGAATCCAGATCCCGATCGTGATCGGCATCGGCTCGTTGCTCCTCGGCATCCCGCTGATGATCCTCTGCAGACTCAAGTACCGCGAGTTCTTCTCACGGAGGCTCGAGGTCGCCGCGCCCGGCTCACTCGACGCTCAGCCGGAACAGGTGTCGCTGCACTTCTAGGCAGCTTGACTCAACCACTGCCGAGGCACAAGAACCCGGCGAGCGCGCTCTGATCCGCGCGCAGACCTGCCTGCGTCGCCGCGAGCGCCGCGGCCGGCGAGGCGCCACCTACCAGCCGGCGATGGAAGTCGAGCATCAACCGGCGAGCGGCGGCATCCGGGACCGGGACGACGCTCGCGATGATCGTCCGCGTTCCCGACGCGAGCAGCGCCGCAGAGAGACCGAGCAGCTCGTCCCCGGGATGGCGCTCGGAGAGCGCGACGTCGCAGGCCGAGAGGACGACGATGTCGGGCGCGCGCCCGAGCCGCTGCAGGTCGAGCGCGTTGAGCGGCCCGTCGTAGAGCTCGAGCGAGGAGAAGAGCGGGCTGTCCGAGCGGAAGCGGCCGTGACACGCAAAATGGGCGAGCGCCGCACCGTCGAGCGCCGCAAGCGTCGCATCGACGGTCGCGCGCTTCCCGGTGAGGACCGTCGCGTCCGGCCAGAGCGGACCGAGGCCGCGGATCTCGGCGGTCGCATGACGGAGACCGGGGCCTGCGATAAAGGCAGCGTGCTTTCCGCGCCGGCGTGTCCGCGCATCGAGCTCGCGCCAGGTTTCGAGCGACGGCGCGACGACGATCGGACGCCCTCGAAGCGACGGCAGCCCGCTCCACGGAAGCGCGTGGAGCGCACCGGTGGGCACGAGGACGAGCGGCGCTTCGCCGATCGCCTCGCGCAGCGGTTCGACGAGCTGACGGTCGAGCGCCGCGGCGGCAGCTCCTGCGTTCGCGAGCGCCGCGCCACGCGCGGGCGCGTCCAGACCCCCGCGGGCGAGACGGCGCAGGGCGAACCGGAGCCAGTCGAGCTCCTGCCCGTGCGCGGCTTCTCCCAGCTCGTGGAGCCGGAGCTTCGCCCGCGTGAGCGTGAGCGCGTGCATCCGCCCATCCAGCTCGACGTACTCGACGAGGACGCGATCGCCGAGTGACTGCTGCGCGGATCGGAGCGAGCTGCCGGAGGTCGACAACCCCCCGTTGCCCTGGATGGCGCGGGTTCGGGCGCGGATCTCGCCCTCGAGCTCGGTCTGCCGCCGCGCGAGCCGTTGCCGCGGGAGCCCGCGGGCATCGGCCTCTCGAATGCGCGTCGTGACGCGGCGCAGCTCGACCTGACGGGCGCTCAACGTCGCGTCCCTCGTCGGCTTCAGCGCGGGCAGTCGCAACGAGTTGCTGCGCAGGGCTTCCGCCCAGCTCAACATCTCGCGGGCGTTACCCGAGCGGGCGGCCATGCGCAGGCCACGAAGGGACAGTTCGACACCGGCGCCCGATGCCGCCGCACGCAGCTCGACAGACCCGAGCGTGCTTCGGTGCGCATCGAGTTGACGGAGGCCGTTGCGGAGCGCCCGCCGGCCGCGCGTGAGGTCGCCCCGCGACTCGTAGAGCATGGCATCGACAGCGAACCTGTCGATCCGGTCGATCACGGGGAGTTGCACGTGCGAGCTCTTGACCTCGCCGAGCGCAGCATCGGCGCGACTCGGCTGCCCGGCAACGAGCGCGACGCGCGCCAGCACGAGCCTTGCCCGCATTCGCTCGGCCGGAGGGGCGTGCTTGTCGAGCACGCGAATCGCCTGCCTCGCAACGCGGACGTCGGAGGGCCCGGCGGTGCCTCCTCGCGCGGCGGCGGCGATTGCGAGAATCGTCGCCCGGGCGCCGAGCAGCTGGTTGCCGCGAATTGCCGTCGACCGGCCGATTCTGAGCGCGCCCCGTCGGGCGTCCTCGTGCTCCCCGGCGGCGAGGAGCAGGCGCGTGATCTCGAGGCGCTCCTCGAGCGCAGTGCCGTCTGTCCCCGCCCCCACGAGGATCATCTCGGCGTTGCGCAACGGCTCAGCCGCCTCGTCGAAGAGACGCGCTGCGAGCAGGACCCGGCCGCGGTGCCCGTCGACCAGCGCGACGAGGCGGTCGGGTAGATCGGTCGTATCGATCCCGTCCAGACGCCTGATCGCCTCCACCACGTCGTCCTGCGACAACGCGACGCGCACGAGCAGTAGGTCGACCGCCGCCGCCGTCACCCGTGCCCCGAGTGCGTCGAACAGCTCCCGGGACCGGACGAAGTCGGCAGCTGCTCTCGGATCGCCTCGATTCCAGCGGACGAGGCCGCGGTTGTGGAGCAGGCGCGCCTGCCACGTCTGGTCGACTTCGCGTTCCAGCCGCCGCAGCGCCACGTGCGTGAACGAGAGATCGATGTCGGAGTGGCCGAGCGTGGCGAGCACCGCGAGGCGGACCGTCTGCGCCCGCGCGAGATCGGATCCCTGCAGACCCGCGCACGCACGATCGATCTCGCGAAGCGCGTCCCGGACGTTGCCGCGGTCGGCGTAGATGCCCGCGAGCAGCCGCCGGGCGAAAGCGGCGCGAGTCGGGTGGCCTGCGCGCTCGGCGACCCGGATCGCCCTGCGCAGCGTTCGGAGTGCCTCGGCGTCGGCGAGCTGATACTGGGCGAAGCCGAGCGCGTGAAGCGCTGCAGCCTGCGCCTCCGGCTCGCGCGCGCGCGCTGCCTCCCCCATGATCCTTCGCGCCTCGGCCGCCGCCTCGCGAGGTGAAGACTCGACGAGCGCGTACGCGGACTCGGCGGCTGCGATCAGCGTTTCAGCGGTGTGGTCCACGGTGGTGGACAGCCCGATGCCCGTCGCTTGCAAGTTGCACGATCCGCCTTCCAGTCGTATGACTCACTGACAGGTATCCAAACGCGGCTGCGGCGCTTCTCATTCGAAGCGCGAGCGTGGAGGAGGTGGGCATCGCTGTGGCTCCACGGAACGTATCTCACATGACAAACCGAATGCTCCAAAACGAGTTCGTCCAGTACGCGTGGGCGGCAGCGCCGGGGTACGAGCTCACGAGCTGGGTCCGGGACGAGCTGCTCGTCTCGCCCGAGGCGTCGAAGCTCGAACGAGACCTGCTCACCAGCTGGGGCTGGCGCAAGAAGACGAGCGTGCTCGCGCCCAGCAAGCAGACACCGAGACTCCCCAGGAAGAAGCCCGGGGTCGTCGACGTCGAGATCTGGGCGCCGAGGTACCCGACTCAGTACCAGATGGTGGAGGCCGTGATCGCCGACCTCACGCACGCGGTCGGCGGCTCGCCGAAGGTCTCTCCGAATCACTTCCTCGTTCACTGCGGCCTCGGGTCGTACTGCCCGGCCCGCGCACCGCGGCCGCTTCGGCGGCCTCAGACCGCGCTTGCGAACAAGATGGCCCGGTTCGACGAGAACTCCGAGACGCGCGTCGTCGTGATCGACACGGGCTACATCGAGAAGGAGCCCCTCGAGCGGCGGCGGCAGCGCGGCGGTTTCGACAACCGCCTCGGCGAGCTCTGGAATGGCGAGGACTGGGTGCCGAGCCCGGAGGACGACGCCTATCTGCTTCCCGACGGTGCGCTCGACCTGCTCGACGGGCACGGGACGTTCACGGCCGGCCAGATCGCCGAGCGCAGTCGGAAGGCGCACATCACCGTGGTCGGGATCCTCGACGAGGAGGGAGCGGCGACCGAGGCCGCCGTCGCGCGCGCGATCTATCTGAACGCCGACGCCGACGTGATCCTCGCGGCCTTCGCGTTCCCCACGCTGCACGACATCGAGCACTGGGTGTTCAGGGGCGTCCTGCCGCAGCTCAAGGAGGGCTCCGTAGTCGTCTGCCCCGCCGGCAACGGGTCCTCGGTGAGGCCGCACTATCCGGCGGCGCTCGGCTGGCCCGAGTATCCGGTCGTCGGGATTGGCTCGCTCGTGGATCAGAGCGTCACGGACGAGACGGGCACGAGCCTCTCCGAGTTCTCCAACTACGGCCACTGGGTCTTCGGCTACACCGGCGGCGAGGACGTCAAAGGCCTCTACTTCGACCTGATGGCCAAGGTCGAGGACGCCGAGCCACCGGACGTGATCTGGGACTTCAACGGATGGGCGAGCTGGGCGGGAACGTCGTTCGCCGCCCCCAAGGTGGCAGCCGTGCTGGCCAACGCGGCGGCCTCCGGAACGAGTCCGCGCGAGGCCGCGGAGGCACTGCGGGCGGGCGCGCGTCGGGTGCCTCTGTTCGGCCAGGGGTCTGCCCCTGGGCTGACCGGGTACGACTTCCGCACGCTCGCGCCCTGACCGACCCTAGGCCGCTGAGAGATCCGCGCCCAGGCCGAGTAGTAAGCCGTCGTCGACGGTCGCGGGGCTCGAGGTGATGAAGAGCACTACGCCGGCCTGCGGCGCGACGATCTCCTCGCGCACGTCGCCCCACAGGTCGCGGATGTGGCCGAGCACCTGCCCCTCCCCCACCTCGTCGCCCGCGTCGACCGCCCAGTCCCACCAGCCCGCCTCCTTCGAGCGCAGCCAGACGAAGCTGCCGACCCGGCGCTGGTTCGCGGGCGGCGGCTCCGGTTCGCCGGGCAGCATCTCGAGCATGCGCAGCGTGTTGCGGGCGCCGGCGACGAGCATCGACGTTGCCTGCTCCTCGAGCAGGCCGCGGCCGCCCGCCTCGGCGATCACGCCCGGGATGCCCGCCGCTGCGGCCGCGCTCGTCGTCATCCCGCCGAGCCCGCCCGGCACCCGTTCCTCGCGTACCACGTACGGGAGGTTGAAGGCGACCGCGAGTGCGTGCGCCCGCTCCTCGACCGGTGACGCGTCGTAGATCGCGAACGGCTCCAGCGCCTCGACCTGGTCGCCGCCGTGCAGGTCGAGCAGCACGTCGGCGGGCTCGATCAGCGTCTCGTAGATCGACCGCGCGAGCACGTCCGTGTACGTGCCGTCGAACGAGCCCGGGAAGCAGCGGTTCAGGTTCTTGCCGTCGGCCGGCACGACGAACGGCGAGCGCTGCCGGAACGACTCCATGCTCACCACCGGCACCGCCGTGATCGTCCCTCGGAGCTCGCTCGTGTCGAGCTCGTTCATGAACCGCGTCACCGCGGCGATCGACGAGTACTCGCACCCGTGGATCCCGCCGATCAGCGACAGCTTCGGCCCGTCGCCGGCGGCGCCGTGCGCGACGAAGGCCGGATGCTCGAGCCCTCGCAGCAGCTCGTGCTCGTACTCGATCGTCGTCCGCTCGATCACGTCGCCTCCTCCAGCACCTCGGGAACATGCTCCGCCGGCCGCTCGGTCCAGGCGAAGTGGCACGCGGCCACGTGCCCGTTGCCCCCGAGCACCGGATCCTCTGACGAGCAGAGTGGCTCCTGCGCGATCGGGCATCTCGGGTGGAACCTGCAGCCGGTCGGCAGGTCGATCGGGCTCGGCGGGTCGCCAACCACACCCGTGCTCTGCGACTCGCGCCCCGGCACGAGCCGCGGCACCGCGGTCAGCAGTCCCTGCGTGTACGGGTGGCGCGGGTTCGTGAACAGCTCGTCGGTCTCCGCCTGCTCGACGATCCGCCCCAGGTACATCACCGCTACCCGGTCGGCGACGTGCCGCACGACCGCCATGTTGTGCGCGATCAGCAGCACCGTCAGCCCGAGCTTCTCCTTCAGCTCCTCGAGCAGGTTCAGCACGGTCGCCTGCACCGAGACGTCGAGCGCCGACACCGGCTCGTCCGCGATCAGGAGCTCCGGCTCGAGCGCGAGCGCCCGCGCGATCGACACGCGCTGGCGCTGCCCGCCCGAGAACTGCCGCGGATGCGCCTCGAGCGCACGCGCCCCCAGCCCGACCAGGTCGAGCAGCTCCTTGCAGCGCGCCTCGATTCCGTTGTTCGGGACCATGTTGTGCGCCTTCAGCAGCTCGGCGAGCGTCTGCTTCACCGTCATGCGCGGGTTGAGCGACGAGTAGGGGTCCTGGAACACCATCTGGATCCGCCGGCGCTTCGCGCGCTCGCGTTTCGCCGTCAGCGCCTGGCCCTCGTACTCGACCGTGCCCGACGTCGGGTCGGTGAGGCCGACGATCGCGCGGCCGAGCGTCGACTTGCCGCACCCGGACTCGCCGACGAGCCCGAGCGTCTCCCCTCGCTGGAGCTCGAGGTCGACGCCGTCGACCGCGCGCAGGATCTCCGGCTGCTTCCCGCGCACCTTCCGGCCGAGCCCGCCGCGCAGCGTGTAGTGCACGTGCAGGTCGTCGAGCCGGAGCAGTGCCTCAGCCACCGGCGATCACCGGCTCGCGCCGCACGTCCTCGACGACCCGCTCGTGGTGGAGGCAGCGCGCCGCTCGGTGGTCGCCGACCTCGATCAGCGGCACCGCGTTCGCGATGCAGTCGTCCTGCACGAACGGGCAGCGCGGGTGGAAGCGGCAGCCCGGCGGCGGCGAGGCAAGGTCGGGCGGCGCCCCCGGGATCGACGCCAGCTTGTCGCGCACGATCTCGAAGTCGGGCACAGCCCGCAGCAGCCCGAGCGTGTACGGATGCCGCGGCTCACGGAACACCTCCGCGACCGGTCCCGTCTCCACCACCTGACCGGCGTACATGACCGCGAGCCGCCGGCACGTCTGCGCGATCACCGCGAGGTCGTGCGACACGAACACGAGGCTCACGTCGAGCTCGCGCTGCAGCTGCCGCAGCAGCTTCAGGATCTGGTCCTGGATCGTCACGTCGAGCGCCGTCGTCGGCTCGTCGCAAAGCACGAGCTTCGGGTCGCCCGAGAGCGCGATCGCGATCATGATGCGCTGGCGCAGACCGCCCGAGAGCTCGTGCGGGTACGCATCGGCGCGCCGCTTCGGGTCGGGGATGCCGACGAGCGCCATCAGCTCGAGCGCCCGCGCCTTCGCCGCGCTCCGCGACATCCCGAGCCGCACGAGCGGCTCCTCGGCGATCTGGTCGCCGACCCGCATCACGGGATTGAGCGCCGTCATCGGCTCCTGGAAGATCATCGAGACGGTCGTGCCGCGGAGCTCGCGCTGCGTGTCGTCGCTGGCGGCGGTCACGTCGACGCCGTCGACCTCGATCGTGCCGCCGACGAGTTTCGCTCCGCGCGGCAGTAGCCCGACCAGCGCCCGCAGCGTCACCGTCTTCCCCGAGCCCGACTCGCCCACGAGACCGAGCGCCTCGCCCGGCTCGACATCGAACGAGACGCCGTCGACCGCGCGCACGACGCCGCGCGCGAGCTGGAACTCGACCTGCAGGTCGCGAACCCTGACGAGCGGCTCGCGCGTCATTCCGGCCTCAGCAGGTCGGCGAGGCCGTCGGCGAGCAGCGCCAGCCCGAGCGCGGTGAAGACGACTGCGATGCCGGGGAACGTCGCGAGCTGCCAGTGGGTCGTCAGGTACGTCTGGCCGCTCGCGATCATGTTCCCCCAGTCCGGCGTCGGTGGCTGCACGCCGAGCCCGAGGTAGCCGAGCGTGACGATCGCGAGGATGTCGAGCACGATGTCCGAGCACGCGTAGATCACCGACTGCGTGATCACGTTCGGCAACAGGTGACGGAACAGGATTCGAAAGTCCGAGAGCCCGCCGGACTTCGCTGCGAGCATGTAGTCCTTTCGTTTCGCGACCAGCACCTCCCCGCGGATGATCCGCGTGTACGAGACCCAGCCGACGATCGTGATCGCGATGTAGATGTTGCGAGACCCTGAGCCGAGCGCGAAGACGAGCGCGATGACCAGCACGTAGAACGGGAACGCAACGACGATGTTCACGAAGAAGCTCGCGAACGTGTCGGTCAAGCCGCCGTAGTAGCCGGCGAGCAGCCCGACGAGCGTGCCGATGATGAACGGCAGCACGACCGCGAGGAAGGCGATGTGCAGGTCGGCGCGCGCCCCGTAGACGAGCCGCGACCAGACGTCGCGCCCGAGGTCGTCGGTGCCGAGCCAGTGGGAGCTCGACGACCCCTGCAGCGTGTGCAGCAGGTCCTGGTCGTTCGGGCCGTGCTGAGTGATCAGCGGCGCCGCGAGCGCGGCGAGCACGACGATGCCGAGGATCGTCAGACCGGCGACGAAGCTCGGGGTGCGATACCAGCGGTGCCGGAAGCCACGCCGGTGCTCGACGACCGAGTCATGGACGAGAAGCTCGGCCTGGGTGCCGGAGATCGCGCTCAATCGAATCTCACCCGCGGGTCGAGCAGGGCATGCGCGATGTCCGTGAACAGGTAGACGAGCACGACCATGATCGCGAACACCAGGGTCACGGCCTGGACCACAGGAAAGTCGCGCTGAAAGATCGAGTTGATCATCAGCTGACCTATCCCCGGCAGCGCGAACACCTGCTCGATCACCAGGGTCCCGCCGACCAGGAAGCCGATGTTGACGCCGAGCACCGAGACCATCGAGATGACCGCGTTCCGCAGCGCGTGCTTGCGCAGCACGCGTTTCTCCGACAGTCCCTTCGAGCGCGCCGTCGTCACGTACTCCGACTCGAGCACCTCGAGCAGGCTCGCACGCAGGCTGCGGATCAGGATCGGCGTCAGCACGAGCGCGACCGTCAACGCCGGCAGGAACATGGAGCGCAGGTGCCCGAAGAAGCCGTTGCCGTAGCCGCCGACCGGGAACGGCCGGCCGAAGTGCAGCCCGAAGAGGAGCAGCAAGACGATCCCGAGAAAGAAGGGCGGGAAGCCGAGCCCGACAAGCGGGACCGCGCGGATCACGTGGTCGGTCGGACGGTCGGCCTTCACCGCGGCGATCGCGGCCAGCGGGACGGAGATCGCGACCGCGAGAATCGTGCTGAGAACGATCAGCCAGAGCGTGACCGGCAGGCGCTCCAGCACGAGGTGGCCGGCCGAGACGCCGTAGAAGAGCGAGTCGCCCAGGTTGCCGTGGGCGATCCGTCCCATGAACTTCCAGTACTGCACGTACAGCGGCTTGTCGAGGCCCCAGGAATGGCGCACGAGCGCGACCCGAGCCGGGGTCGCCTGGATGCCGAGCACTGTCCGGGCGGGGTCGCCCGGGACGAGGTGGATCATGAAGAAGACGAGCACGGTCACCCCGAAGACGACCGGGATCATCTGCAGGAGGCGACGCCCGACGTACTGGCCGAGCGTCACCTCCGACCTCGCTTCGTCGCCGTGCTCAGAGCGCTACCCGAGCCAGGCGTCCTCCAGGTGGTAGTTGCCGAGCGGATACACGAAGAACCCATGGAGCTTGCTCGAGTACGCATACCGGAACGGCGAGTAGAACAGGAATCCCATGAAGGCGTCCTGCGCTGCGATCTTCTGGATCTGCGCGTAGAGCGCAGCGCGCTTGGCGGGGACCGTCTCCTTTTCGGCTTGGTGCGAGAGATCGATCACCTTCGGGTTGTTGTAGTCGGTGAAGAAGGAGTGGGCCCCGCCGCCCTTCGGGTCGATCGCGAAGGCGACCAGCTCGTCCGGGTCGGCGATGTCCATCGTCCAGTAGCTGAAGCCGAGCTGGTAGTTCAGCTTCTGGATGTTGGTGAACTCCGTCGCGGTGTCCAGCTGCTTGAAGGAGATGTCGATGCCGAGCGGCTTCAGCTCGTTCTGCATGATCTGGCCGATCGACTTCTCGTCCTGGGTGCCGACCTGCATCTCGACCTTGAAGCCTTTCGGATACTTCGACTTCGCCAACTCCGCCTTCGCCTGCGCGATGTTGAACTGCAGCCCGCCGGAGTTCTTGTAGTAGTAGGGCACCTGCGGCGGCAGGAACGAGTTGGCCGCCACGCCGTGCCCGAACAGCACCGACTTGATGATCCCCTGGCGGTCGATCGCGTAGGAGATCGCGCGCCGGACGTGCACGTCGGCGAGCGGCGCGTAGTTCTCGTTCATCTCCAGGTAGTCGGTGCGCGTCGACGGGAACAGGGTCATCGTCACGCCCTGCGTGTTCTGCAGCTTCTGGATCGAGTTGAACGGCGGGAACTCGTCGACCTGGATCTGGTTGCCGCGCAGCTGCAGCTCGCGCGTGTTCGTGTCGCTGACGTACGTCCAGGTGACCGAGTCGAGGTACGGCTTCCCCTTCTGCCAGTAGTTCGGGTTCTTCTTGAACGTGACCGACTGACCGACGACGCGCTTATCCCACATGAAGGGGCCGGTGCCGATCGGATGCGTGTAGAACGCCTTGCGAGTCTGACCGGCGAAGTTCTTCGGGATGATCCCGTTCGCGAACAGCGCGATGTCGGCAAGGAACGGCGCCCACTTGTACTTCAGGTTGAAGACGACCGTGTCGGGGTTCGGCGTCGTGATGTTCTTGATCGCGGCGTCGAGGTAGCCCCAGCCCTTCGACTGCGCGCGAGCGTCGTCGATCGAGAACTTGACGTCGGCCGACGTCATCGGCTGGCCGTTCGAGAACTTCACGCCCTTCCGGAGCGTGAACGTGTAGGTCTTGCCGCCGTTCGTCAGCTTGTAGCTCGTCGCGAGCCACGGCTTCTCGCTCCGTCCGTCGGCGGTGACCGTGTAGAGGGGCTCCATGATCTGCTCGGCGAGCCAGATCGACTCATTCTGGAACACGTTGGTCTTGTCGAAGGACTGAGAGTCCTCTTGGCGTGCGATCGTGATCGAGCCGCCGTGCTGCGGGGTGGCGGCTTGTTTGCTCGAGCCGTTGCTGCTCGCCAGTGCCGCCGCGGCTCCGGCCGCCGCGACCAAGGCGAGCGCAAGGACGAGGAGGGTTCTACGTGCCTTCACGGTGACTCCTTCGGAACGGGGACGCCAGTGGGGTTCTGTATACAACACACAGCACACCCCAGATGCGAATTCTCGACCCCCCGCCCCCGCTCGCCTCCGACGACGACCCGCGCCACCCGGCAGAGCACAAGCTCCTGTCCCGGACGGTCGCGGACTGGCTGGCGGACCGGATCATCTCCGGCGAGGAGGCACCGGGAACCCGTCTGACCGAGACGAAGCTCGCCGACCGGGCCGGCGTGAGCCGCTCGCCGGTGCGCGAGGCGCTCCGCATCCTGCAGAGCGAGGGGCTCGTCGACATCGTCCCGCGCCAGGGCGCGCTGGTCGCGCACATCGGCATCGCCGACGTCGTGGACCTCTACGGATGCCGGATGCTGCTCGAGCCCGTCTCGACCCGGCTCGCGGTCGAGGCGCTCACCGACGACGACATCGTCGAGCTCGACCTCAAGCGGAAGCGGATGGAACGGGCAGTCGGCGACCACGATCCGCCCCGCTTCCTCGGCGAGAACATCGTCTACTTCAAGTCGCTACACCTGCGCTGCCCGAACGAGACGCTGCGCGAGCTCGTCGACCTGACGTGGAAGAAATCGGTGCGCTACTGGAGCATCTTCGCGCGGCTGCCGCAGTACGGCGACCTGTCGCTCGTCCAGCACCGCGTGCTGCACGAGGCCGTGCGGGCGCGCGACGGCGAAGCCGCCGAGCACGCCGACCGGCAGATCCTCGAGCGCGCGCTCCAGGTGATCGTCGACACGTTCGAGCACCGGTGAGCGACTACGTCGTCGTCGGCGCCGGCGCGATCGGCGGCACGGTGGGCGCGAAGCTCGTGCGCGACGGGCACTCAGTGCTGTTCTGCGACGCCGACCCGGAGCATGTCGCCGCGATCAACGACGGCGGCCTGCGGATCGAAGGGCCGGTGGAGGCGTTCACGGTCGAGGCACGCGCCGTGTCGCCGCGCGAGCTGCCCGACGAGCTCGGCACGGTGCTGCTCGCGGTCAAGTCGCATCACACCGAGGACGCCCTCGTGGCGATCGCGCCGAGACTCGCCGACGACGGCTTCGTCGTCTCACTGCAGAACGGCGTCAACGAGCCGCTGATCGCGTCAACCGTCGGCGAGCAGCGGACGGTGGGCGCCTTCGTCAACTTCGGCGCGGACTACCTCGACCCGGGGCGGATCTTCCTCGGCGGACGCGGCGCGGTCTACGTCGGCGAGCTCGACGGCACGCGCAGCGCGCGGATCGAGACGCTGCTGCGCGACCTGCCGGAGGCCAAGGAGACCGGGAACATCCTCGGGTTCCTGTGGGCAAAGGAGGCGTACGGCGCGATGTTGTTCGCAACCGCGGTCAGCGACCTCTCGATCGCCGACGCGCTCGCCGAGCCGCGCTACCGCCCGGTGTTCGTCCAGGTCGCGCGCGAGGTGCTCGCGGCGGCGCCCGTGCCGGTCGAGGCGTTCGACGGCTTCGACGCGGACGACCTCGACGGCTCGGTCGAGCGGCTCGTCGAGTTCAACCGCCGCTCGGCGAAGACGCACTCCGGCATCTACCGCGACCTGATGGTGCGGCGACGGCCGACCGAGAAGGCGATCCTCGCCGGCATCGACGGCCCGCTGCTCCGGCGGACGCTCGAGCTGATCACCGAGATCGAGGAGGGCCGCCGGACGTGCGAGGTCGCGAATCTCGACCTGCTCGCCGCCTACCAGCGCCTGCACGAGCGGGCGCCGGGACTGAACGCGCTGATCACCGAGCTTCCGCCGGGCGAGCGCGCCGCCGATGGGCCGCTGCACGGCGTCGCGGTCGCGGTCAAGGACAACATCGACGTCGCCGGCGTCGTGACGACGAACGCCTCCACGGTCGGGACGCCGCCGGAGGCGACGCGCGACGCGCCCGTGGTCCGCCGCCTGCGCGACACCGGGGCCGACCTCCTCTGCAAGACGAACCTGCTCGAGTACGCGGCGGGCAGCGTCAACCCCGCGTTCGGGATGACCAAGAACCCGTGCGACCCGAGCCGCACCTCCGGCGGCTCGAGCTCCGGCTCGGCGGCGCTCGTCGCAGCCGGCGTGTGCAACTACGCGCTCGGCACCGACACCGGTGGCTCGATCCGGATCCCTGCCGCCTACTGCGGGATCGTCGGACTGAAGCCGACATACGGACTCGTCCCCGTCGACGGCGTCTTCCCGCTGTCGGAGAGCCTCGACCACGTCGGCACGCTCACGCGGACGGTCGAGCAGACCGCGCGCCTGCTCGCCGCGATGTCGAGCCGGCCGGTCGAGCTCGCACCGGTGGACGGAGTGCGCGTCGGCGTGCTCCGGCGCCAGACCGGCGACCCGGATCTCACACCCGGAGTCCACCACCGGATTCATGAGGCGATCGACGCGCTCGCCGGTATCGGCTTCGAATTGGTCGACGTCGACCTGCCCGAGCTCGACCTCGTCGACGATGCGCTCGGCGCCATCGTCCTCTACGAGGCCTGGCAGGTGCACCGCAGCCTCTTCGAGCGCGAGGCCGACGGCTACGGCCCCGGCACGCGTGCGCTGCTCGAGCTCGGCGCCAAGGTCTCGGAGGACGACTACCGCGCAGCGCTCGCCGACAAGGAGAAGGTCGCTGCCGGCTTCGACCGCGTGCTCGGCGACGTCGCAGTCCTGGCGGGGCCGACCGTCGCCTACGAGGCGCCGCCCGAGGATCCGCCCGTCGGCACCCCCGAAGGCGACCTCGAGTCGCGCTTCAGCGGTCCGTACAACGTCGCGGGGCTGCCGGCGGTGTCCGTGCCCTGCGGGATCGGCGAAGGAACGTTGCCCGCCGGGCTGCAGCTCGCCGCCGCCCGCGGCGCCGACGCGCTCCTGCTCTCCGTCGCCCGCCGCTACGAGGAGGTCACCCCATGAGGATCGAGGACTGCAACTGGCTGCAGGTCGAGGAGTACCTGAAGCGCGAAGACCGGCTCGCGATTCCGCTCGGCTCGATCGAGCAGCACGCGTACCTCTCGCTCGGCGTCGACCGCATCCTCTCGCAGCGGGTGGCGGAGGAAGCGGCCGAGCCGCTCGGCGTGCTCGTGATGCCGTCGCTGCCGTACGGGCTGACGCCGTATTTCGCCGCGTACCCGGGTAGCCCGACGCTGCGGGTCGAGACGTACGGCGCGCTGCTCGTCGACCTGCTCGGCTCGCTCGCCGACCAGGGCTTCCGCCGCTTCCTGTTCGTGAACGGCCACGGCGGCAACGACGGCGGACGTCCTCCGGCCCAGGAGTGGGCTTCGAAGCATCCGGAGTGCCACGTGCTGTGGCACGACTGGTGGGCGGGCAAGCAGGTGCGCGCCGTCGTCGACGAGATCGACGGCGACGCCTCGCACGCGTCCTGGTTCGAGAACTTCCCGTGGACGCGGCTCGAGGGCGTCGCGCTGCCCGACGAGCGCAAGCCGATGGCGGACATCTCGCAGATGCGGCAGCTCGACCCGAAGGCGGTGCGCGAGCTGCTCGGCGACGGCTCGCTCGGCGGGCTCTACGAGCGGCCGGACGCCGACGTGCTGCGCGTGTGGGAGGCGGGCGTGCTCGAGGTGCGCGACCTGCTCGAGCACGGCTTCGATGCCTGATCTCGGCGGTCGCGTCGCCATCGTCACCGGCACTGCACACGGGATCGGCAGCGGGATCGCGGCCGCACTCGAGGCGAGCGGCGCGCGGGTGCACGGCTGCGACCGCGACACGGTCGACGTCAGCGACGCACAGCAGGTCGCCGACTTCGTCGCGGGCATCGGGCGCGTCGACATCCTCGTCAACAACGCGGGCGGCGTCGTCGGGCAGGTCGGACGTCCGCTCGACGAGGTGAGCGACGACGACTGGCGCGCCGTGGTCGACGCGAACCTGACGAGCACGTTCGTCTGCACCCGCGCGGTCGCGCCGGGCATGAAAGAGCGCCGCTACGGGCGGATCGTCAACATCTCGTCGGGCGCCGGGCGCAGCGTCAGCCTCACCGGCATCCAGGCGTACGCGAGCGCGAAGGCGGGGCAGCTCGGCTTCACGCGCCAGGCTGCGCACGAGCTCGGCCCGTTCGGGATCACCGTCAACGCGATCGCGCCCGGCTTCGTGCTCTCGAACCCGACTTCGATCGCGCAGTACCAGAGCTACGGCGAGGAGGGGCAGCGGCGGCTGGTCGAGTCGATCGCCACTCGCAGGCTCGGCACGCCCGAGGACATCGCGAACGGCGCGCTCTTCTTCGCCTCCGAGGAGTCGTCGTGGGTGACCGGCCAGGTCTTG
Organism: Gaiellaceae bacterium; assembly: GCA_035473635.1. Taxonomy (GTDB): domain Bacteria; phylum Actinomycetota; class Thermoleophilia; order Gaiellales; family Gaiellaceae; genus PALSA-600. Next base: position 40,692 of record DATIOD010000049.1, read on the forward strand.
CCGATCGACGGTGGCCACTCCATCTTCTGAGCTCGTCGACGCGCTCGCGTCGCTCGTCGCGATCCCGAGCGTCAGCCTCGACCCGGCGCACCACGACGACATGCGGCGCGCGGCCGACTGGGTCGCGGAGCGGCTCGCGTTCGCGAACGGCCGGGTCGTCGCGTCGGCCGGGCACCCGGTCGTGCTCGGCGAGCGGCTCGTCGACCCGGACGCGCCGACGATCCTCGTCTACGGCCACTACGACGTGCAGCCGCCGGGGGACGAGGCGTCCTGGGAGACGCCGCCGTTCGAGCCGAGCGTCCGCGACGGGCGGCTCTACGGACGCGGCGCGACCGACGACAAGGGCCCCGTCGTGGTCGCGCTCGAGACTGCGCGTCTCTGGGACGGCCCGCTCAACGTGCGCTTCCTGATCGAGGGCGAGGAGGAGATCGGCAGCCCGAGCTTGCCCGCGTTCCTCGAGGAGCAGCGCAACGCGCTTCAGGCCGACCTCGTCGTCTCGGCCGACGGCGCGATGTGGCGCGCGAGCGAGCCGTCCGTCGCCGTCGCGGCAAAGGGCCTGCTCGCGCTCGACCTCGTCGTCACCGGGCCGGCGAGCGACCTGCACTCGGGCCGCCACGGCGGCGCCGTGCACAACCCGAACCACGCGCTCGCCCGGATCGTCGCGAGCCTGCACTCAGCCGACGGCGGCGTGGCCGTGCCGGGGTTCTACGACGACGCCGCGGAGCTCGCGCCGGCCGACCGCGACGCGCTCGAGCGTGTGCCGTTCGACGAGGAGGCGTACCGCAGCGAGGTCGGCGTTCCGGCGCTGCACGGCGAGCCCGGCCGCTCGACCCTCGAGCGGCTCTGGGCGCGCCCGACGCTCGAGGTGAACGAGCTGCGCGGCGGCGGCGCGTTCACGGTGATCCCGCGCGAGGCGCGGGCGCACGTCACGTGCCGGCTCGTGCCCGACCAGGATCCCGATCGCGTCTTCGAGGCGATCGCCGCGCACGTGGCGGACATGTCCCCGCCGGGCGTGGCCGTGGGCGTCGAGCGGCAGCCGGGCGCCGTCCCCGCCTACGCGATCGCAGCCGACCATCCGGCCGTCCGTGCTGCGCACAGTGCGTTGCACACTGTGTACCGCGACCGGGAGCCTCTGCTCGTTCGAATCGGGGGAACACTCCCGGCGGCTGTCCTCTTCGAACGTGTCCTCGGCTTGAAGACGCTGCTGTTCTCGTTCTCGACCGCCGACGAGAACCTGCACGCGCCGAACGAGTTCTTCCGCCTGGAGCGCCTGGACGAGGGCGTCGCCGCGTGGACGGAGCTCTGGCGGCTGCTCGCTACGACGCCGAGTTGATCAGGTTGCGCACCTCGCGCACCGCCACCGACAGGCGGGCGAGGTCGACGGCGCCGCCTGTCCGGATGTCGGCGAGCACGCGGAGGCAGCGGTCGACGCCTTCGCGGTTCAGGGCCAGCCACTCCTCGACGCGCGCGAGCGGCGCCGCGCCGTCGAGCTGGGCGTCCATCACCTGGTGGGTCAGTGCCGCCTGCTCGGCATAGACGTCGTCGCGGAGCGCGGCCCGCGCCATCGACGCCCAGCGCGAGTCGCGCGGCAGCGCGACGATCCGCTCCCGCAGCCACCACAGCTCGAGGCGCGCGCCGAGCGCGTAGTACGCCTGCGCGACCGCGGTGACGCTGACGCCGGTCGCCTCCGAGATCTGCACGAGGTCCGGCGACGGGACGAGCGCCACGAGGTGCGCGACCCGCGACGCGAGCATACGCGGCACGTGCGCCTGCACGAGCTCGTCCGAGATGGCGCGCGCCGTGCTCGCCTCGGCCTCGCCGAGCAGTCCCGGCACGAGCTCCCTGAGCTCCGCGAACCCGGGCGCGAACCGCGCGATCGCCGCCTCGACGTCGATCGGCCGCGGCACGTTGCGAAGCAGCCAGCGCGCCGTGCGCTCGAGCAGGATCCGGCCGCGCAGGAACATCGAGATCTGCGTTCCCGCCGCGACGAAGCCGTCGAGCGCCTCGATCTCCGCCCAGAGCGAACGGAAGGAGTACAGCTCGCGCGCCGCCGTGAACGCACGAGCAACATCGTCGGGCGAGGCGCCCGTCTCCTCCTGCAACCGGAACAGGAACGTCGTCCCGCAGCGGTTGACGAGCTCGTTCGAGACCTGCGCAACGATGATCTCCCTCCGCAGCGGATGCGCGCGCATCTGCTCGCCGAACTGCTCGCGCACCTTCGTCGGGAAGTACCGCTCGAGCTCGGCTTCGAACGCGGGCTCGTCCGGGAGCGTCGACCCGAGCAACTCGTGCTCGAGCGAGAGCTTCGTGTACGACAGCAGGATCGCGAGCTCGGGCGGCGTCAACCCGCCGCCGTCGCCCTGGCGCTCCTCGAGCACCTCGTCGGTCGGCAGCGCCTCGAGCTCGCGGTTCAAGCCGTTGTGCTCGAGTTGCCGGATGTAGCGCTCGTGCACCTCGACCATCGAGCCCGTCTGCGCGACCGACGTCGAGATCGCCTGCGCCTGGTCATAGTTGTCGCGCAGCACGTGCTCGGCGACCTCGTCGGCCATCTCGGCGAGCAGCCGGTTCCGGTCCTCCGTCGTCAGGCCGCCCTCGTCGACGATCGCGTTCAGCAGGATCTTCAGGTTCACCTCGTGGTCGGAGGTGTCGACGCCGGCGGAGTTGTCGATCGCATCCATGAAGATGCGCCCGCCACCGAGCGCGAACGCGACGCGCGCGCGCTGGGTGAAGCCGAGGTTGCCTCCCTCCCCCACGACGCGGGCGCGCAGGTCGGTGGCGTCGACGCGCACTGCGTCGTTCGCTTTGTCGCCGACCTCGACGTTCCGCTCCTCCTTGGCCTTGACGTAGGTGCCGATGCCGCCGTTCCAGAGCAGGTCGACCGGCGCCTTCAGGATCCCGCGGATCAGCTCGTTCGGCGTCACGGTCTCCGCCTCCATCCCGAGCGCGCGGCGCGCCTCCACTGACAGCTCGATCGACTTGGCGCTCCGCGGATAGACGCCGCCGCCGCGCGAGCGCAGGTCCGGGCTGTAGTCAGCCCACGTCGAGCCCGGCAGCCGGAAGAGCCGCTCCCGCTCGGCGAAGCTCGCGGCGGGATCCGGCTCGGGGTCGACGAAGATGTGGCGGTGGTCGAAGGCGGCGACCAGCTTCAGGTGCCGCGAGCGCAGCACCCCGTTGCCGAACACGTCGCCGGACATGTCTCCGATACCCACCACGGAGATCTCGGCCGTGCCCGCGTCGACGCCGAGGTCGCGGAAGTGGCGCTTCACCGACTCCCACGCGCCGCGCGCGGTGATGCCCATCTCCTTGTGGTCGTAGCCAGCTGACCCGCCGGAGGCGAACGCGTCGCCGAGCCAGAAGCCGTACTCCTCGGCGAGCTCGTTCGCGATGTCGGAGAAGGTTGCCGTCCCCTTGTCGGCGGCGACCACGAGGTACGGGTCGTCGCCGTCGTGGCGCACGACGTCGGGCGGCGGGACGACCACACCGCCGGCAATCGTGTCGGTGACGTCGAGCAGGCCGGACATGAACGTCCGGTAGCAGGCGACGACCTCGGCCTTCTGCTGCTCGCGGTCGGCCGGCAGCCGCTGAACGACGAAGCCGCCCTTCGCGCCGACCGGCACGATCACGGCGTTCTTCACGGTCTGCGCCTTCATCAGGCCGAGCACCTCGGTGCGGAAGTCCTCGCGACGGTCCGACCAGCGGATGCCGCCGCGCGCGACACGGCCGCCGCGCAGGTGGATCGCCTCGACGCGCGGTGAGTAGACGAACACCTCGACGAGCGGGCGCGGCTCGGGCAGGTCGGGGACGAGCTTCGAGTCGAGCTTCAGCGAGAGGTATGGCTTCGGGCTCGCGTCGGCACCGGCTTGGAACCAGTTCGTGCGCAGCACGGCGCGGATCACCTTGAGGACGCCGCGCAGGATGCGGTCTTCGTCGAGGCTCGCGACCGCGTCAATCGCCTTGACGATCGAGCGGTCGAGTTCCGCGGACTCGTGCTCTCGGCGCAACGGGTCGAGCCGCACCTTGAACAGCTGGACGAGCCTCGCGGCGATCTCGGGATGGCCGGCGAGCGTTTCCTCCATGTACTGGTAGCTGTACGGCATCCCTGTCTGGCGCAGGTACTTGGCGACCGCGCGCAACATGACGATGTCGCGGGCCGAGAGCCCCGCGGAGAGGACGAGCTTGTTGAAGCCGTCGTTCTCGATTTCGCCGCGCCACGCGCGCGCGAAGGCGTCCTCGAAGAGGTCGCGCACCTGGTCGGGCGGCAGGTCCTCGCCCTCGTCGCGCCGCAGGCCGAAGTCGTAGATCCAGACCGGTGGATAGTCGCGCCGGTTGATCTCGTACGGCCGCTCGTTCGTGACCGTGACGCCCATGTTCTCGAGCAGCGGCAGCACGTCCGAGAGCAAGAGCGGCTGGCCCGTGCGCACGAGCTTGAACGCGAGGTCGTCGTCGGGCGACGCGTGCGGGAGGTAGAGGCTGAGCGTGAGGTCGCCCGCCGGATCGAGCCGCTCGATGCGCTCGATGTCGAGCACGGCCTGCGTGGCGGGAAAGTCCTCCTGATAGGCGGCCGGGAACGCGTCCGCGTACCCGTGGGCCAGCACGCTCGCCCGCTCCTCGCCGACCTGCGCAACCAGCTCGTCGCGCAGGTCGTCCGACCACTCCCGCGTCGCGTCGGCGAGCTTCGCCTCGATCCCGGCGACGTCCCACACCGGCGGGTCGCTCGGATCGACGTGGATCACGTAGTGCAGACGTGCGAGGACCGACTCGGTCACGCGCGTCCCGTAGTCCAGCGTCTCGCCGCGGAGCTCGCGGTCGAGGATCGCCTCGATCCGCTCGCGGTTGCGCGTGTTGAAGCGGTCGCGCGGGATGTAGACGAGACAGGAGAGGAAGCGCCCAAAGTTGTCGCGCCGCACGAACAGCTTCACCCGGCGGCGCTCGCCGAGGTTGAAGATGCCCATCGCGATCTCGTAGAGATCGTCCTCGGAGATCTGCAACAGCTCGTCGCGCGGATAGGTCTCGATGATGTCGACGAGCGCCTTGTAGTCGTGGCCGCCGTACGGCAGGCCCGCGCGCTCGAGCACGCGGCGCGCCTTGCGGCGGATCACGGGGATCTCCCAAGGCGTCGCGCTGTAGGCGGTGTGCGTGTAGAGGCCGAGGAACCGTCGCTCCGCGACGACCTCGCCGTGCTCGTCGAAGCGCTTGACGCCGATGTAGTCGAGGAACGCGGGGCGGTGCACGGTCGCGCGCGAGTTCGCCTTGGTCAGGTTGAGCAGGTGCTTGTGCCGCGCCATGCGCCGGACGTCGGGCGGCAACCGCGCGAAGCTCGCCGAGATCGGCGGCCTGCCCCGCTCGCGCAGGATCCCGAGGCCGGAGCCCGGCACCGCGCGCAGGACCTCCTCCCCATCCTCCTCCGCGATCTCGTACTCGCGGTAGCCGAGGAACGTGAAGTTCTCGCGCATCCACTCGAGCAGCGCGATCGTCTCCGAGAGCTCCTCGCGGTCGACGGGCGGCGGCCGCCGCTGGAAGTCGTCGACGATCGCGCGGGTCTCGGCGAGCATCTTCGGCCAGTCGGCGACCGCGGCACTCACGTCGCCGAGCACGCCGACGAGGTCGTCGTGCAGCTCCGCGAGCGCCTGTGGGTCGGTCTGGCGGTCGATCTCGACGTGGATCGTCGACTCGGCGATACCGCCCTCCTCGACGAGCTCCTGGAGGTTGCCCTCCTCGTCGCGGCGCACGCGGACGATCGGGCGGATCATCAGATGCAGGCCGCTGCCGTGCCGCGTGATCTCCATCGAGATCGAGTCGACGAGGAACGGCATGTCGTCGTTCACGAACTCGACGACGGTGTGCGGGGACTCCCACCCGTCCTCGGCGAGGGTCGGGTTGTAGACGCGGATCTTCAGGTCGCCCGGCCGCCGCTGCTGCATCAGGCTCCAGTGCGCGAGCGCCGCGCCGGCGAGCTCCTCGGGCGTGCGCGCCGCGAGATCCTCGGGCGGAACGTGCGCGTAGTAGGCGCGGATCCACCGCTCGACGTCGTCCGGATCGGTAGCGGCCTGTGCGCGCGCCCGCGACACGGCCGCGTCCAGGATCGTCGCCTTCGCCTCGTCGATGCGCGTCGTCACGTCCCATTCGCAGTATGCCGCGTTTCGCGGGGGATACGCTCAGGGGCATGATGCGGGCGCGCCTCGTGCTCGTGGCGCTGCTCGTCGCGTGGCTGTTCTCGCCGCCGGCGTGGCGCTACGCGATCCCGCTGTGGCTGCCGTTCGCGCTCGCGGTCGGGCTCGAGCTGCAGTTCTTCGTGGGCGGGCTGGCGTCGCGCACCGAGCCGGCCGAGCGCGGGCGGGCGCCGCAGGCGGCCGACGTCGAGCGGTTCGGCTGGGAGGGCGAGCCGCCGGAGGAGGACGACCCGGAGTTCTGGCACTCGCCCCCCGTGCCGCGCGAGCGGCGTCACATCGCGAGGAGGCTGGTCGGGCCCGCGCTCGTGCTGGCGGTGGTCGGGCTCGTCGTCTGGGGGGTCAGCGTCCGCCGCGGCTGGGAGTCACTCGACTCGGCGACGCAGGCGCGCGTCGAGCACACGCTCTCCGGCGAGGCGCGGAGGATCGCCGGCCACCCGGTCACGGTGATCTGCGACACCTCCGGCCACCATGTCGGCGCGGTGCAGGAGGCCGACGGGCTCGCCGAGGTCGGCGGCAGGCGGGCGTGGCTGACGCCGGGCATCTGCTACCAGCTCGAGCGCGTGCTCGACGGCCACGACTCGCGGCCGGGCCGCGGCACCGGCCGCGCGATCGCGGTGCTCGCGCACGAGTCGTGGCACCTGCGCGGCGTCGGCGACGAGGGGATCGCGAACTGCTACGCGTTCCAGTCGGGCGTCGACGTGGGCGTCAACCTCGGTCTGAGCCGCGAGACGGCGCGTCGCCTGATGCGGCAGCAGCTCGCCGACAACCTGACGAACACGAGCGACGCGCGCTACCTCGTGCCCGGCGGCTGCACGAACGGCGGCCGCTACGACCTCCACCCCGCTTCGTCGTCCTTCCCGTAGACGCCGGGCACCCCGGCCTTACGCGCTCAGCAGCTGAAGTCCCGTGCCGCGAAGCGAACGATGTCGCCCGGGCGCAGCTGGCCGGCGAGCCACAGGTCGTCCGCCGCGACGACCGCGAGCACCGGGTACCCGCCCGTCGTCGGGTGGTCCGCGCCGAGCAGGATCGGCAGGCCGCTCGGCGGCACCTGAAGGGCGCCCGCGACGACCCCCTCCGACTCGAGCTCGCCCTCGCGCGCCCACCGGAGCGGCGGACCGTCGAGGCGGATGCCGACACGGTTCGAGTCGGGGCGGACGCGCCACTGCGACGCCGCGAGGGCCCCGAGCGCGCCCGCGACGAACCAGTCGGCGCGCGGGCCGGGCGAGACGCGGAGCCGCGGCTCGGCCGGGATGCCGTACGGCTCGGGCTCGGCGGGCGCGCCGGTCTGGTTCCCGATCCTCAGGACGTCGCCGGCGCGCACCGGCGGGGGGCCGATGCCGCTCATCAGGTCCGCCGAGCGGCTGCCGAGCACCGGCTCGACGTCGATGCCGCCGCGCACGCAGACGTAGAGGCGCACGCCGCGCGCATACGAGCCGATGTCGAGCTGGTCGCCGGCCTTGGCTTCGAACGGGCCGCGCTCCTCGACGCCCGTCAGCGCGACGACGGCCGGCGCGAGGAAGCGCAGCCGAGGGCCGGCGAGCGTGCACTCGAGCGCAGCGGCGCCGGCGGCGTTGCCGACGAGGCTGTTGCCGCGGTCGAGCGCGCGGCGGTCGGCGGCGCCCGAGCCCGAGACACCGAGGTGCGCGAGCCCCGGGCGTCCGTGATCCTGCACCGTCGCGAGCGGCCCCGGGTCGACCACCTCGATCATCGGAAGCGCACGCGGTCGCCGGCGACGAGCAGCGCCGGCCGGTCGCGGCCTGCGTCGAACAGCACCGCATCCGTGCGGCCGACCAGCCGCCACCCGCCCGGCGACTCGCGCGGGTAGACGCCGGAGTACGGCCCGGCGATCGCCACCGTGCCGCCCGGGACTCGCGTCCGCGGCTCGGAGCGCCGCGGCACGACGAGCCGCTCATCGAGGCCGAACAGGTACGCGAAGCCCGGCGCGAAGCCGAGGAAGCCGGCGACGTACTCCGCGGCGCGATGACGCGCGACGACCTCTTCCGGCGACAGGCCCGTGAGCCCCGCGACCTCGTCGAGGTCGGGCCCGTCGTACGTCACCGCGAGCTCGACCTCCCGGCCCTCGGGCACGCGAGTGTCGGCGACAGCCTCACCGGCGAGCTCGTCGAGGCCGGTCGGCGCACGCGCGCCGGCCCAGGTGACTAGCACGCTGCGGTGGCCGGGGACGACGTCGACCAGGTCGGGACGCTCTTCGCGCAGGCGCGCCGCGACCCGCACGGCGGCGGCGTTGTCGGCGAGCTCGAGCATCAGCGCGCGGTCGCCGCAGGGGCGAACCCCGACGGAGCTCATGCGAACGCGCGCAGCTCGACACCGGCGCTTCGGAGCGCGGCAGCGACCGCGCGCGCGACGGACACCGCATCGGGCGAGTCGCCGTGCACGCAGATCGACTCGACCCGGTCTGCGATCGCAACCGCCTGGCGCGCGGCGGCCTCGGCGTCGAGCAGCGCGCCGGGCTCGCCGCGCGAGACGAGGGCCCCTTCGGCCGTGTAGCCGCGGTCGGCGAAGCCCTCGTCGACCGCGGTGAGACCGGCGGCGCGGGCAGCGCGTGCGAGCTCCGACCCGGGGAACGCGAGCATCACCCCGACCTCACAGGCAGCGGCGCCCGCGACGATCGCGGACGCGCACTCGGCATCGACGGACGCCCGGTGGTAGAGGGCGCCGTGCGGCTTCACGTACGCGACGCGGCCGTGCTGCTGCAGCGCGCGGATCTGCTCGGCCGTCTCCGTCTCGATCGTCGCCGCGGCGACGCCGAGTTCGCGCCGTCCGAAGTCTTCGCGGTCGCGGTAGCTCGTGTGCGCGCCGACCGTGACGCCGCGCTCGAGCGCGGCGGCGCAGACCGTGCGCATGGTCGCGTCGTCGCCCGCATGAAAACCGCAGGCGACGTTCGCGCTCGTCACGACCTGGATCAGCTCGGCGTCGGTCGAGAGCCCTTCGCCGACGTCGGCGTTCAGGTCGACCGGCATCGCGTGAGCTTCTCAGCTCGCGTGGCGCAGCTGCTCGACCACCTGCTGGGCGGCCCGCGACTCGGGGTCGAGCTTCTCGAGCGCGGCCTCGAGCAGGCGGCGTGCGTGGTCGTCGTCGCCCTGGCGGAGGAGCGTGAAACCAAGATTGGCGGTCACCTTCCCCTCGTGGCGCTCGTCGTCGAGCTCGCGCAGGATCGTGAGCGCTTCCTCGAACCGCTCGACCGCGGCGTCGGTGTCGCCGGCGGCGTCGAGCGCCAGCGCGAGGCTGTTCAGCGTCGGCGCCTCCCCGCGGCGGTCGCCGAGCGCGCGGAAGATCGCGAGCGCCTCGCTGTGCTGCTCGGCCGCCTCCTTAGGATGCCCTTCACCGCGGAGCTGAGCGCCGCGGGCGTTCAGGCGGAGCGCGCGGCGATGCTGACTGCCGCCGTCGGCCACGGGTGCCGGCGCAGGCCTGGCGCCCGCGTACGGCCAGCCGCTCCAGTCGACGGCGCGTGCCTTGCTCGCCGTGCGAGTCGCGAAGCCCGCGACGGCCGGCGTAACTTCCTTCGCGCGGCGCTGAACCGCGCTGACCGCCGGCGCCGCATCGCGGGCGACCCGGGCCCCGAAGCGCTGCGCCGGGCGCAGGTCGATGCGCGGCAGCCCGCGCCGTTCGACGAGCCAGGCGACCGTCGCGAGCAGGAGCCCGACGAGCCCGGCGCCGACGAGGAAGATGACGAGCGAGCCGAGACCGGCCGCGAACAGCATGCCCGCGATGAACACGGACGCTCCTGCCAGTACCGCGACACGGCGCCGGAAGCGCTCGCCGCGCGGAGAGTTCTCTCGAAGCAGCTGCCACGCCATTCAGACCCACCTCCCGGGCGTACGAGGTTGACCCTTCGACCTCCCCGCCCCGCGTCCTTCCGAGGGAGACGCGAAGCCAAACCTGACGGTGCCAGGCACCCTGGTGCCTGGCACCAGGGTGCCTGGCACCGAACTCCGGGCCTCAGTTACTCGCGGGCGAGCGGGAACTCGGCCCGGAGCAGCGTCCCGGCGTTCCGCGAGCTCGAGATGCTGAGCGCGCCGCGGAGGGCTTCGACCCGGTCGGTGAGCCCGATCAGGCCGGTCCCGCGCTGCGGATCGGCGCCGCCGCGGCCGTCGTCCTGCACCATCACGACGAGCGTGTGGCCGTCGCGCCGGGCGCTCACGCGCACGGCCTCGGCCTCGGCGTGCTTGACCACGTTCGTCAGCGCCTCGGCGACGACGTAATAGGCGGCGACCTCGATCGTCGGGTGGAAGCGCTCGTCCGCGACGTGGTCGACCTGCACCTCGAGCGGTGCGCGACGCGCCAGCGCGGCGATCGCGGGCGGCAGGCCGCCTTCGCTGAGGATCGGCGGATGGAGGCCGGTCGCGAGATGGCGCAGCTCCGAGAGAGCCTCGCGCGCGTCGCGCTCCGCGGAGGAGAGGAGCTCTCCCACCGCCTCGTCGGTCACCTTGCGCCGCGCGACGCCGATCGAGAGCACGAGCGTGACGAGCCGCTGCTGCGCGCCGTCGTGCAGGTCGCGCTCGAGCCGGCGCCGCTCCTCGTCGGCGGCGGCGACGAGGCGCGTCCGCGAGACCATCAGCTGCTCCCGGGCCTCGGCGCTCGCGACGGCGAGCGCGAGCAGCGCCGCGAATGGCGCGAGCCGGTGCTCGACGTCGTCGTTGAGCGGCTCGTCTGCGCCCGACGCGACGATCACCGCGCCCCACGGCTGGTTCGAGAGCAGCACGGGCGCGGCCGCGGCCGAGACGTAACCCGCCTCGCGCATCCGCGTCGCGACTGCGCCGTCGCCGTACGCGTCGACGCGCGCGGACGCACCGGTGCGCTGCACCGCGCCGAACGCCGTGTCGTCGCCCAGCGGCACCACCGACCCGACCGGGAACAGCTCCACCTGAGAGGCACAGCTCCAACGCCCGACCACGCACGCGCCGTCGGAGCCGTAGCGCACGACCGCCGCCGTGCGCACGCGGGCGAGCCTGCCGGTCTCGACCGCGACCGCCTCGAAGATCAGCGCCGGATCCGCCTCGCCGGCGACGAGCGTGGCGACCCGGCGCAGCGCCGCCTGCTCGCGCGCGAGCACCTCGACCTCGGCGAGCCGGTCCTCGAGCTCGCTGTGCAGCGCCTCGACCTGCGCCGCCGCGCGGTCGCGCTCAGACAGGTCGAGGCCGACCGTGAGCAGCCCCGTGACCGCCCCGTCCTCGTCCGTGATCGGACGGTTCGACCACGCGATCTGCCGGCGCTCCCCGTCCTTCGTCACCCAGTGCCCGACCTGCGGCCTCGACACGGCGATATCGGCGAACTGCTCCAGGAAGACGCCGAACGCGTTTCGCTCCTCGGGCGGGATCAGCATGTCGCGGGCGTCGCGGCCGATCACCTCGGCAGCGGTGTACCCCGTGACGCGCTCGCACGCGTCGTCGAAGGTGAGGATTCGGCCCGAGCGGTCGAGCTTGCAGACCATGCCCAGGCCCGTGCGCGCGAGGACGTCGACGTACTCCTCCGGCGAGAGCAGCGAGACCTCGTGCACCTCCTGCGACGGCATCGCCCAACGGTAGCGGTCGATGACGCCCACGTCACAGCGGGGTAGCCTCATTCCGATGCCGGACCAGCATTCACCCGCCGTGACCTTCATGTTCACCGATATCGAAGGCTCTACCGGGCTCCTGCAGCGGCTCGGGACGGACTACGCGGCCGTGCTGGAGCGCCATCGCGAGCTGATTCACGCCGCGGTCACCTCCAACGGCGGGCGCGTCGTGGACTGCCGCGGCGACGAGTCGTTCGCCGCGTTCGCCGACGGCGCGTCCGCCGCCGCGGCGGCGGTGGCCGCCCAGCTCGCGCTGCTCGGCGAGCGCTGGCCGGAGGACGTCCACGTGCGCGTGCGCATGGGGCTGCACCGGGGACGGGCGCAGGTGGTCGGCGACGGGTACGTCGGGATGGCGGTGCACCACGCGGCGCGCGTGAGCGCGACGGCCCGCGGCAGCGAGATCCTCGCCTCGGCCGAGACGGTCGAGGACGCCGGGCTCGAGACCGTCGACCTCGGCGAGCATCAGCTGAAGGGCGTGCCGCGGCGCACACGGCTCGTGCGCGTGGTCGCGCCGGGCCTGCCGCTCGACTTCCCGTCGCTCGGCGATACCGGCGCGCCGCCCGCGAGCGTCGTGCGCGTCGCGCTCGCCGACGACTCGGTGCTCCTGCGCGAGGGAATCGCCCGCCTGCTCGAGGAGGAGGGGTTCGACATCGTCGGCCAGTCCGGCACGGCCGAGGATCTGCTCGTCCTGGTCGACGAGACGCTGCCCGACATCGCGATCGTCGACATCCGGATGCCGCCGACGAACACCGACGAGGGCCTGCGCGCGGCGCGCGAGATCCGCCGGCGCCATCCGCAGACCGGTGTCCTGCTGCTCTCGCAGTACGTGGAGCTCGAGAACGCGGTCGAGCTCCTGGCCGACGACGCGACCGGCGTCGGCTACCTGCTGAAGGACCGGGTCGCCGACGTCGAGGAGTTCACGCAGTCGATCCGCCGCGTCGCCGAGGGCGGCGTCGCCGTCGACGTCGAGATCCTCGACCAGCTGCGAACTGTCTAGCCCCAGACCTCCTCGGCGACCTCGACGATCAGGCGCAGCTTCCGCCACTGCTCGTCCTCGGTGAGCTGGTTGCCCTCGACGGTGGAGGAGAAACCGCACTGCGGCGAGAGGCAGAGCTGCTCGAGCGGCGCGAACCGCGCTGCCTCCTCGATCCGCCGCTTCAGCTCGTCCTTCGACTCGAGCTCGCCCCTCTTCGTCGTCACGAGCCCGAGCACGACGCACTTCTCGCCCTTCGGCAGGAACCGCAACGGCTCGAAGCCGCCCGAGCGCTCGTCGTCCCACTCCATGAAGAACCCGTCGACCTCGAGCTCGTTGAGCAGCGCCTCGGCGACGAAGTCGTAGCTCCCCTCTGCCGCCCACGACGAGCGGAAGTTGCCGCGGCACATGTGCGTCGTCACCGTCATGCCGTCCGGCCGGCCGGCGAGCGCCTCGTTGATGTGGTGGATGTACTCGACGTGCTGGCGCTCCGGGTCGCCGCCGATCGACGCGACGTACTCGCGCTGGTGCGGGTCGTTCATGTACGCGAGGCTCGTGTCGTCGAACTGCAGGTACGTGCAGCCGAGGTCGCCGAGCCGGCGCACCTCCTCGGCGTACGCGGCGGTGAGGTCGGCCCAGAACGCGTCGAGCTCCGGGTAGACCGACTCGTCGATCGCCGCCTTGCCGCCGCGGTAATGAACCATGCTCGGCGACGGGACGGTCAGCTTGGGCACGTTGCGCGTCACCGACTCGCGCAGGAACGCGAAGTCCTTGCCGAAGATCGTCTCGGACACGCCGAGCTTGCCGTCGACGTGCAGTGCGGCCGGCGTGAACTCGATGTCGCCGTCGGCATTGTGGAAGACAACGGCGATGTGGCCCGCCTCTTTCGAGACCCCGTCGAGCGAGTAGATGAAGTCCATGTGCCACGAGGCGCGGCGGAACTCGCCGTCGGTGGCGGACCTAAGCCCGATCTCCTCCTGGCGGCGCACGACCTTGCGGATCGCCTCGTCCTCGAAGGCACGCAGCTCTGCGGCATCGAGCGCGCCGCGCGCGAAGTCGCCGCGCGCGTCGAGCAGCGACGCGGGGCGCAGCAGGCTGCCGACATGGTCGGCCCGGAACGGGGGCTTCGTCCTCGGCATCTCCTCGAAGGCTATGGAATCATCGACTGTCGTCTGGTGATCCATCGCGAAGGAGCGAGGCATGAGCGACAGCGTCTACCGCGTCACCGAGGTCATCGGCGTCAGCCCGGACTCGTGGGAGGCGGCGGCCCGAAGCGCAGTCGAGACGGCCGGTCGAACCGTCCGCGACCTCAGAGTCGCCGAGGCGACCCGGTTCGACGTCACGATCGAGGACGGGAAGATCTCGACCTACCGGGTGCGGCTCGACATCTCGTTCAAGTTCGAAGGCGGTTGACGGAGGCCGCGCCGCGAACACGGCGGCTTCGGCGGCACGCCGCCGAGCCAGAACGGCAGCGGAGCGACCCCGACCTAGGAGGCGCGCGGCGCGGCCGCGCGCACGGCCGCTTCCGCTTCGGCGATGCGCGGCGGCGCACCGGCCCGTCGGAAGAAGGACGCCGCCGCGCGCGCCTCGGCCTCCTCCCCGAGCCGCAGGCGTGACTCCGCTTCGTGGAGCAGGTCTCCGATCGCCCGATAGCGGTCGGCTGCGGTCGCGTAGTCGCCGGCGGCGAACGCTTCGGCGGCAGCGCCCCATCGCGTGTCCCGGGCGGCCTCGCGGATCCGCTCGAAGTCTCCGTCACGGCCGAGCAGGTTGAGCGCGAGTGCGGCGTCTGCGATCGAAGCATCGAAACGGTCGACCAGCTCGATGAGCTCGTCGAGCAGCGGATGGGCCTCGGCGGCTCGGTTCGCCCGGACGAGCACGATCGCGTGCGAGGCGAGCGTCGGCAGGACGACCTGATGGTCTCTCGCGGCGCGTGCGAGCTCGAGCGCGGCTTGCGATTCGGACAGACCGGCGTCCAGGTCGCCGCGCTCGGCCTGCACCCGGCCGCGGGTCAGGTGCGCCGGAGGCGCCATGTAGTGCTCGCGCTCTCCGAGCCCGCCGAAGAACGCGTCGACATGACGCAGGGCCCCGTCCCACTCGCCCCGGTGCAGGTCGAACCACGCCTGTTCGACCTCGAACCACCCGACGTGGAACATGTCGCCGTATCTCGTCGCGAGCAGCTGACCGTCGGCGGCGACTGCCCGCGCGCGCTCGAGGTCGGCCAGCCCGGTGACGAACGACTGCAGGTTCTTGTGACCGCGGATCACACCGGCGCCGTGGTCGATCCTGCGCGCGAGCTCGAGTCCCTGCTCGATCAGCGCGAGCGCTTCGTCGTCGCCGAGGCTGCTCCGGACCGAGCCGAGCGTGATCAGCGCGTCCGCGCACAGCCAGTCGGCGCCGATCTCGCGCCCCACCTCGAGCTCGATCGTCGCGTGCCGGATCGATTCGTCGTACGCCCGGTCGAGCATGAGGTTGATCGCGTACTCGCCGTGGAGATAGGCGCCCGTGGCGGACGGCGGCAGGCCGTCGACGAGCTCGACCGCCCGCGCGAGCGTCGCGCGCGCTTCCGCCGGGCGGCCCCGGTTGAACATCACCCAGCCGAGAGCGCCGAGACCGTCGGCGGCCTGCTCCACTTCGCCCGCCGCGAGCAGCTGTTCGATCGCCTCCGTGAGCTCGGCCCCCGCGTCGATGCCGCCGCGCGACGCGGCGCGTCCGTACACCAGGAGCAGCCGCGGCCGGTCCGGATCACCGGCCGGCGTCAGTGAGAGGGCGCGCCCGTACAGCTCGGCCGCCGGATCGATGGCGCCGAGCCGGTAGGCGCGCTCACCGGCCACCACGAGCGCCGCCCGGGCGCGCGCCTCGAGCCCGGCGTCATCTTGCCCGGCCGCGCGCGTCAGCTCGAGCGCCTGCAGCCAGTGGTGCGCGGCGAGCTCGGCCTGGCCCTCGCTCCGCTCGACCGAGAGCTGCTCGATCCACTCGGCGACGGCGCGGTGCTTACGCGCACGGTCGATGCGGGGGATCTGCCCGTACGCGACGTCGCGCACGAGCGCGTGGCCGAACGCGTACTCCGTCTCGTCGCCCACCGAGCTGCGACGCTCGCGCCGCACGAAGCCCTTGCGCTCGAGCGCGTGCAGAAGCGCCTCGAGCCCGCGCCGATCGGGTTCCTTTCCGTCGACTGCACCGAGCCAGAAGACTTTGCCGACGACGGCGGCGTCCTGCAGCAGCTGCTTCTCCGCGCCGGGCAGCCCGTCGAGGCGGGCCGCGATGATCCCTTGGAGCGTCTCGGGCAGCGGCAGCTCTCCGCTTCCGGCGAGCTCCCACCCGGTCGTGCCCCGCACGAGGAAGCCCCGGTCGACGAGCATCCGCACGTACTGCTCGGCATAGAGCGGGTTTCCCTCGGCGCGATCGAGCAGCGCGTGCTGGAGCGCCGCGGGGAGGAGCGGCTGCTCGAGCAGCGTCGCCACGAGGCGCGCCGCGTCCTCCGGGCCGAGCGGCGAGAGGGCGAGCGTGACGGCGTTCAGCTTGCCGCCGCCCCACGTCGGCCGCCGCTCGAGCAGCTCCGGCCGCGCCGAGCAGACGACCAGCAACGGCACACCGACAGCCCAGTCGACGAGGTAGTCGACGAAGTCGAGCAGGCCGTCGTCGGCCCAGTGCAGGTCTTCGAAGACGAGGACGACCGGGCGCTGCTCGGCCAGCGCCTCGAAGAAGAGCCGCCAGGCACCGAAGGCGTCGGCGGCGCTCGAGCCCGACTCGCCGGCGAGCCCGACGAGCGGGCGCAGGTGGGCGGTCACCCACGCGCGGTCCTCTTCGGGCACCGCGGCGGCGACCGCCGCCTCGAGCTTGGCATTCGCGACCTCCGCTTCGTCCGTCTCGAGCAGCCCGGCCTCGGCCTTCACCATCTCGCCGAGCGCCCAGAAGGCGATCCCGTCGCCGTACGGCAGGCAGCGGCCCTGCCGCCAGGTGATCAGGTCGGGGTCGTCGTCGACGATCCGGAAGAGCTCCCAGACGAGGCGGGTCTTGCCGATCCCGGGCACGCCGATCAGCGTCACGAGCTGCGGCGCAAGCTCGGTGCGCACCCGCGCGAGCGCCTGCTCGAGCACGTCGCGCTCGCGCTCGCGGCCGACGAGCGGCGTTCGCGCGTCCTGTTCGACGTCGATGCCGAAGCTCGCCCGGGCATCGACGACCTCGAACACCGGGATCGGATCGGCCTTTCCCTTGGCGACGACCGGCTCGCACGGCCGGAGGTCGAAGACCGGCTCGACGGCGCGGCGCGTCGACTCGTCGACGAGGACGCCGTCCTCCGGCGCCTGCGCCTGCAGGCGCGCGGCGGTGTTGACGACGTCGCCCGCCGCCATTCCCTGGCCGCTGTCGGGCCGCGCATCGAGCGTGACGAGCGCCTCGCCGGTCGTGATCCCGACGCGCACGTGCAGGTCGCGGCCGGGATCCTCGTCGTTCAGCTCGGCGATCGCGTCGCGGATCTGGAGCGCCGCGCGGACGGCACGCTCCGGATCGTCCTCGTGCGCGGTCGGTGCGCCGAAGAGCGCCATCACCGCGTCGCCGATGAACTTCTCGACCGTGCCGCCGTGCCGCTCGAGCTCGTGCTTGAGCCGCGAGTGGTAGGCCTCGAGCATCGCGCCGACGTCCTCCGGATCGAGCGCCTCCGCCCGGCTCGTGAATCCCACGAGGTCGGCGAAGAGCACGGTGACGACCTTGCGCTCCTGCCGCAGCTCGCCGGCCTGGAGCGATGCGCCGCACGAGAGGCAGAAACGCGCCGCCTCGGGGTTCTCCTGACCGCACCGACCGCAGACAGTCATCGGTGAAGCGTACGGCTAGAGGGTCAGCCCGACGTAGTTCTCGGCGAGCGAGCGCGCCGCCGCCTCGGACGAGACGACGTAGCGGAGCTGCGACAGCTGCAGCTGCAGGTCGAACGGGTCGTCGCCGAGGCGGTGCAGCATCGACGTCATCCACCACGAGAAGTGCTCGGCGCGCCAGACGCGCCGCAGGGACTGCTCGGAGTAGGCGGCGAGGCCGGTCTCGTCGCCGTCTGCGTACCAGCGCTCGAGCGCCCGCGCGAGGATCGTCACGTCGGCGATCGCGAGGTTCAGGCCCTTGGCGCCGGTCGGCGGCACGATGTGCGCGGCGTCGCCGGCGAGATAGAGCCGTCCGTGCTGCATCGGCTCGACGACGAAGCTGCGCATCCCGATGACGCCCTTCTCGAGCACGGGGCCTTCGCTCAGCTCCCAGCCCTCGAGCGCGGTGCGCAGGCGGAGCTCCTCCCAGATGCGCCCGTCGGGCCACTCGCCGACGTCCTCGTCGTGCCGGCACTGGACGTAGAGCCGGGAGAGCGTCGCCGAGCGCAGGCTGAGCAGCGCGAACCCGCGCTCGTGGTGCGCGTAGACGAGTTCCTCGCTCGACGGCGCCGCCTCGGCGAGGATGCCGAGCCAGCCGAACGGGTACTCGCGCGAGAACGACGTGAGCACGCGCTCGATCGCCGGCCGGCAAACGCCGTGGAACCCGTCGCAGCCCGCGATCACGTCGCAGTCGAGCCGATGCTCCTCGCCGTCGTGCGTGTACGTGACGTACGGTCCGTCGGTCTCGAAGTCGTGGACGGCCACGTCGCTCACCTCGAACTCGAGCGGCAGCGACGCGCCGAGCCGGGCGACGATCAGGTCCTTCACGACCTCCGTCTGCCCGTAGATCACGATGTGCCGGCCCTCTGTCAGCTCGCTCATCGGCACGTGGTGGCGCTCGCCCGCGAACTGCAGATGGATGCCGCCGTGCACGATTCCCTCGCGCTGCAGGCGCTCTCCTGCTCCCGCGCCGGTCAGCACGTCGACCGTCCCCTGCTCGAGCACGCCGGCGCGGATCCGGTGCTCGACGTAGTCGCGGCTTCGATTCTCGAGCACGACCGACTCGATCCCGGCGCGCTGCAGGAGCTGCGCCAGGGTCAGGCCCGCCGGGCCCGCGCCGACGATCGCGACCTGCGTCCGCGTCCTCGTCACACGAGTCCTTCCTCCTGCAGCACGCGGTTCGCGGTGGCGAACGCGGCGTTCGCGGCCGGGACCCCGCAGTACACCGCCGCTTGCAGGAGCACCTCCTTGATCTCGTCGACCCTCAGGCCGTTTCGCAGCGCCGCGCGCACGTGCATGGCGAGCTCCTCCTGGTGGTTGAGCGCGACCAGCGCCGTGAGCGTGACGCAGCTCCGGGTTCGGCGGTCGAGCCCCGGCCTCGTCCAGATCTCGCCCCACGCGTAGCGGGTGATCAGGTTCTGGAAGTCGGCGGTGAAGGCGTTCGCCTGCTCGGTCGCGCGGTCGACGTGGTCGTCCCCAAGCACCTCCCGCCGTACGCGCATGCCGTCGTCATCGGTCACAGGAGCCCCTCCAGCAGTCGATTGAACGCGCCGGCGAACTCGACCGGCGCCAGATGCTTCGCGCCCGGGATCACCTCGAGGCGTGCGCCGGGGATCGACGCGGCGATCTGCTCTGCCTCGGCGGGCGGGGCGGACGGATCGTCCTCGGCCGCGACCACGAGCGTCGGCGCGCGGACGGCCCCGAGGGCCTCGCGGACGTCCCAGGTCGCGAGCGCCTCGCAGCAGCGCGCATAGCCCTCCGGCTCGGTGGCGAGGAAGCGCGCGCGGTAGCGCGCCAGATCGGCGAACGAGGGCGTGAACCAGCGCTCGAGCACGGGGTCGACGATCGCCTCGAGCCCCTGCGCGCGAACGGTGGCGGCTCGCTCCGTCCACTGTGCCGGCTCGCCGAAGCGCCTCGAGGTGCAGACGAGCACGAGTCGGTCGAGCCGCTCTGGCACGTCGAGCGCGAGCCGCATCCCGACCGCGCCGCCGAGCGACAGCCCGACGAACGTGAACGAGCCGTCGGCCGCATCGAGCACTCGGACGGCGAGATCCCCGACGTCACGGACGTTGCCGACGGGCGCGCCGCCGTGCCCCGGATGCTCGACGAAAACCGGCTCGTGTCCTTCGAGCACCGCTGCCTGCCGCTCCCACACCTCGGCCGACAGGCCGAGCGAGCCGCAGAGGACGACGGTCATTCGCGGTGGAGCGCACGCGCACGGTCGATCAGCGCGTCCGCCGAGCCGAGGTACTCCTCCGGCCGCTCCGCCGGAAGGCCGAGCCGCCCGGCCTCCGAGAGCGTGTCGTCCGACAGGTTCGCGCGCATCCGCCCAGCGTCGATGCGCACGCCGTCGAGCGAGCGGCGGACCGCGTCGGCAGCGCCCCAGGCGGCGGCCAGCGCAGCGGACAGTGCGCTCCACTCGGCATGCCACGCACCCGCGGCGCGCTCGTGCTCCTGTTCGGCCGAGTCGAAGAGCACGACTGCGTTCGCCCGGACGTGCCCGGCGCACGCGCGCGCGAGCACGGCGGCGACCGGGTTGCGCTTGTGCGGCATCGTCGACGACGCGCCGGGCTCCGACTCCGCAACCTCGGCGACCTCGGTCTGCGCGAGCAGCACGACGTCGCCGGCGATCTTGCCGAGCGTCCCCGCGCAGCCGGCAAGCGCGCCGGCGAGGTCGGTGACCGGCGTGCGAAGCGTGTGCCACGGCACGGTCGGCTCGCGAAGCTCGACCTCCTCGGCGTACACGCTCGCGACTTCGAGCCCACGTTCGCCGAAGGCGGCAAGCGTCCCTCCCGCTCCGCCCAGCTGCGCCGGCAGCGAGCCGGCGACCCCGGCGAGCCGCGTTCGGCTCTCGACCAGCGCGACCAGCCACCCGGCCGCCTTCGCGCCGAACGTCGTCGGCACCGCCTGCTGCAGCAGCGTCCGCGCGGCCATCACCGTGCCGCGGTGCTCGTCGGCGAGCGCCGCGCAGCGCGCGGCCGCAAGCCCGAGCTGGTCGTCGATGCCGGCGCACGCGCGCTGTGCAACCAGCATCGCGGCGGTGTCGAGAATGTCCTGGCTCGTCGCGCCGCGGTGGACGTAGTCCGCGTACGCGTCCCCGACCTGCCCGCGCATCGCGCGCACGAGCGGCTCGACGGGATTCCCGGCGGCGCGGCCGTCGAGCGCGAGCTGCTGCTCGTCGTAGAGATCGGCGACACACGCCGCTGCGACCATCGCCGCCGCGTCGGCGGGGACGAGGCCCACCCGCGACGAGGCGTTCGCGAGCGCACGCTCGGCGTCGAGCATCGCGTCGAGCCACGCGCGATCCGACACGGCCTCGGCCGCCGCCTCGGGCACGAAGATCGCCTCGAAGGGCCTCACGCGAAGAAGACGGTCTGCGACTCGCCCTGCATGCGGATATCGAATCGCAAGCCGTCGCCGTCCGCCGCCGCAACCAGCGTCGCGCGGTCGTCCGGCGAGAGCGCCGACAACACGGGATCGCCGGCGTTGGCGGCCTCCTCGTCGGGGAAGTAGAGCCGGGTCACCTGGTGTCGAAGCAGCCCGCGCGCGAAGACCAGGACGTCGAAGCGCGGCGCCTCGCCGGGAGCGGCCGGCGGCTTCTCCGCGACGAACATGAACTCGCCCGCCGGCTGCGTGCCGCACCTCCCCCACGCGCCGGCAGTCGCCGACCAGAGCTCGATCACCCCGTCCGGGATAGGCGCGCCGGCGCCGTCGAGCAGCCGGCCGGCGATCTTCATCCCGCCCGGCGCGAGCTCGTGCTCCGTCCGCCGGCACATGCCGATCGCGTAGTACGGGCCGACGGTCTGCGACGGGGTGAACGCAAGCGTCACCGCTCGTTCTCCAGCGGCGTCGCGGGCAGCACGATGTCGAAGCGGAACCCGAGCGCCCACTCAGGGGTCGTCGTCTCGAGGTCGAACTGCGAGACGAGCAGCTCGCGCGCCTTCGGGTCACGCACCGCGTTGAAGATGGGGTCGTACGGGAACAGCGGGTCGCCCGGGAAGTACATCTGCGTGACGAGCCGCTGCGTGAACGCGCGTCCGAACACCGAGAAGTGGATGTGCGCGGGCCGCCAGGCGTTCTCGTGATTGCCCCATGGGTACGCGCCGGGCTTGACCGTCACGAAGCGGTAGCTGCCGTCGGAGCCGGTCAGGCACCGGCCGGCGCCCGAGAAGTTGGGGTCGAGCGGCGCCGGGTGGTCGTCGACCTCGTGGCGGTAGCGGCCCGCCGCGTTCGCCTGCCAGACCTCGATCAGCGCGCCGGACAGCGGGCGGCCGTCGTCGTCGAGCAGGCGCCCGCTGACGACGATGCGCTCGCCGAGCGGCTCGCCGGCGTGCTGGCGGGTCAGGTCGTGGTCGAGCTCGCCGATCGCGTCCTCGCCGAAGACGGGGCCGGCGAGCGAGTGCAGCTCCTCGGCCAGCGTCACGAGCGGCCGCTTCGGCACGCGCAGGCGCGTCGAGCGGTAGCCCGGGTAGTCGAGCTGCACGTCGGGCCCGAGGCTCGGGTCGTCGGGCAGGACGATCGGCGAGTCGAGCGACGTCATGCGGCCACCTCGAGCGCGCGCAGCGCCAGCAGCTCGCGCGTCGTCGGCGGGTCGCTCACCTGCACGTCGTCGGCCACGCGCAGATCCCAGCCGGTCGCCTCACGCGCCTCCTCGACCGACGACGACGGGTGCACCGCCGTCAGCGTGAGCTCGCCGCCGCGCGGCTCGAGCACGCCGAGATCGGTGACGACGACGCGCACGCGGTCACCCACGCTCGTCAGGAAGTCGAGCTGCTCGACGAACGCGCGCCGCGCATGGCGCAACAGCACGAACACGTCGCGGACGCCGGTCGCGATCTCCGGCGCGCCGCCGCCGCCGGGAAGGCGGACGGTCGGGCTGTCGTAGTCGCCGATCACCGTCGAGTTGAGATTGCCGAAGCGGTCGATCTGCGCCGCGCCGAGAAAGCCGACGTCGATCCGCCCGCCCTGCAGCCAGTACCCGAACATCTCGGGCACCGACACGACAGCGTCCGCCGTCTCGGCCAGCTCGCCGTCGCCGATCGAGAGCGGTAGGCGCTGCGGCTTCGCGCCGATCGTGCCGCTCTCGTACACGAGCACGCACCCCGGCGCGTGCGTGCGCCGCGCGAGATTCGCCGCGACGCTCGGCAGCCCGATCCCGACGAAGCAGACCGTCCCGTCGCGCAGCCGCCGCGCGGCCGCGACCGCCATCATCTCGTCGGCCGTATAGCTGCTCATGCGTGAACTTCAGCGAGCACGTGCTCGCGCATCCACTCGCTGAACGTGTCGCGATCGCGGCTGATCGCGTCCCAGGCGACGTAGAACTCGTTGTCGCGC
This sequence comes from Gaiellaceae bacterium, assembly GCA_035473635.1. GTDB lineage: Bacteria > Actinomycetota > Thermoleophilia > Gaiellales > Gaiellaceae > PALSA-600. The sequence continues at coordinate 63,591 of DATIOD010000049.1, forward strand.
TCGTAGTAGCCGTGGGCGTACGAGGGGCGGGCGCCGCCCGGCACGCAGCAGACCGCGTCGACGACCCACGACGGCAGCACGACCGCACCCGGCCGCGGCTCGAGCCCGTCGACGATCTCCTCCACGGTCACGATCGAGCGCGCCGACGCGAGCACGGTCTCCTTCTGCACGCCCGCGATGCCCCACAGCTGCACGTTGCCGCTTCGGTCGGCCTGCTGTGCGTGGACGATCCCGACGTCGGGCCGGTGCGCTGCGACGGCGGCGAGCTCCCCGCCGGTGAACGGGCACGTCACGCGCCGCACGCGCGTGTGCGACGGCAGGTCGGTGCCGACGTACCCGCGAACGACCCCGAACGGCAGGTTCGCCGCGCCGGCGGCGTAGGCGGCCGCCATGCCGGCATGCGAGTGCTCCTCGAGCTCGAGCGGGACGGGCCAGCCGTGCTCGACCGCGTCGCGCAGGCGGTGCAGCGAGCCCACGCCCGGGTTGCCGCCCCACGAGAACACGAGCTTGCGCGCGCAGCCCATCCCGATCAGCTGGTCGTAGACGATGTCCGGCGTCATCCGCACGAGCGTGAGCTCGCGCCGCCGCTGGCGGATCAGCTCGTGCCCGGCGGCGTGCGGGATCAGGTGCGTGAAGCCCTCGAGCGCGACGACGTCGCCGTCGCGCACGTGCTGCGACACCGCCTCCGCCAGCGTGAGGAGCTCGGCCAACGTGTCTTCAGAAGGGGAAGGGGTGGGTTCCGCTCTGCACCGTCACCCAGCGGAGCTCGGTGAACTCGTCCGCGGCCGCCTGGCCGCCGAACCGCCCGAAGCCGGAGTCCTTCACGCCGCCGAACGGCATCTGCGGCTCGTCTCCGACCGGCTGGTCGTTGACGTGGACGATTCCCGCCTCGATCTGCTGCGCGAGCGCGAAGCCTCGCTCGGGGTCGGAGGTGATGATCCCCGACGACAACCCGTACGACGTCGAGTTCGCCCGCGCGACCGCGGCGTCGGCGTCGTCGACGATCTCGATCGCCGCGACGGGCCCGAACGTCTCGAGCCGGGCGAGGTCGGAGCCCTCGGGAACGTCGGTGACGAGCGTCGCCTGGTAGCACGTACCGTCGGCCGCGCCGCCGGCGAGCACCTTCGCGCCCTTCGCGACCGCGTCGTCGACGCGTCCCTTGACCGTCTGCAGCGCGTGATCGGTGATCAGCGGCCCGATCACCGTCGCGTGCTCCTTCGGGTCGCCGGTCTTGAGCGTCTTCGTCTTCTCGGCGAGCCGCGAGACGAACTCGTCGGCAATCGGACGCTCGACGATGATCCGCCGCGCCGACATGCAGATCTGACCCTGGTGCAGGAACGCGCCGAACGCCGACGCGTTGACCGCGTACTCGAGGTCGGCGTCGGCGAGCACGATCAGCGGGTTCGATCCGCCGAGCTCGAGGACGACGCGCTTGAGCTGACGCCCGGCAGCCTCGGCGAGGCGGCGACCCGTCTCGGTCGAGCCGGTCAAGTTGATGCGGCGGACGGCCGGGTTCTCGACCAGCTCGTCGCCGATCGGCCCGGCCTCGCCTGGTGCGTGCGTGACGATGTTCAGCACACCTTCGGGCAGACCGGCCTCGGTGAAGATCTCGCCCCAGAGCAGCCCGCCGACGACCGGCGACAGCTCGGAGGGCTTCAGCACGACGGTGTTCCCGACGGCGAGCGGCACGGCGATCGAGCGCGCCGACAGGATCAGCGCCGCGTTCCACGGCGAGATGGCGCCGACGACGCCCACCGGCTTGCGGACGCCGAGCGCGAACGTGCCCGGGTTGTCCGACGGGATCACCTGCCCGATCGGCTGATACGGCGCCGCAGCCGCCTGGCGCAGCAGGCCCGCCACGAAGTGCATCTGGAACATCCCGAAGCCGAACGTGCAGCCGGTCTCGCGCGCGAGCAGCGAGACGACCTCGTCCATGCGGCTCTCGAGGATGTCGGCCGCCTTCAGGAAGATCGCCTGCCGCGCCGCCGGCGGAGCCTGCGACCAGGCGGGGAAGGCCGCCGCCGCGGCCTCGACTGCCTTCGCCGCGTCGGCGCGGCCGCCGGCCGGCACGCGCGCGACGACCTCGCCCGTGAACGGGTCGAGATCGTCGAAGGTCGCGCCGTCCGCGGCGTCGGCCCACGTGCCTCCGATGAACTGCTTGACCTCACGAATCTCTGGCTGGACGGTGGTCATCGAACGCTCCTTTCCCCTGGCCTAGTGCATGCGCAGCACGGCCTTGATCACGCTGCCTGACTCGGCGTCGTGGGCCGCCTGCTCGATCTCGTCGAACTCGTAGAAGGTCATCAAGCGGTCGACCGGGAAGCGGCCGTCCGCGTAGAGCGAGTAGAGGTACGGGAGAAACTCCTCGGGCACGCTGTCGCCCTCGACGACGCCGCGGACGACCCGGCCGCCGGTGAGGACGGTGGTGACGTCGAGCGAGACCTCGGTCCCGAACGCCGGCGCGCCGATCACGCCGGTGACGCCGCACGGCGCGGTCGCGTCGACGCACGCGCGCAACACCTGCGGCGAGCCGGTCGCCTCGATGGCGAAGTCGACACCGCAGCCGGTCGCCTCGCGGATCCGCTCGACGGCGTCCTCCTCGCGCGCGTCGACGACGTGCGTCGCACCGAGCTCCCGTGCGACCGCGAGCCGCTCGGGCACCACATCGACCGCGACGATCGGCGAGCAGCCTGCGATCACGCCGCCGAGCACGGAGGCGAGGCCGACCGTCCCGACGCCGAACACGGCGAGGCTGCTGCCCGCCGGCGCGTCGAAGCTCCGGAGCACGGCGCCGGCGCCGGTCTGGATGCCGCAGCCGAACGGCGCGGCGACCTCGAGCGAGATCCCGTCCGGCAGCTTCACGACGTTGCGCTCCGACGCCACCGAGTGCGTGGCGAAGCTCGACTGCCCGAAGAAGTGCGCGCCGACGTCGCCGAACGCGCTCGAGCCGTCGACGCGGCGCGACGCCGCGAAGTTGCATTCGAAGAACTGATGGCAGTACGCCGACTTCGCGCGCAGACAGCTCGGGCACTCGCCGCACGCGGTGAAGGTCATCCCCACGCGATCGCCCGGCGAGACCTTCGTCACCGACTCGCCGACCTCGACCACGACGCCGGCGCCCTCGTGCCCGAGCACGGCCGGCAGCGGCGTCGGGATCAGCTGGTCTCGGCACGTGAGGTCGGTATGGCAGATCCCCGAGGCCGCGACCTCGACCAGCACCTCGTCCGCACGCAGCTCGCCGAGCGAGAGCTCGCGATGCGCGAACGGCGCGCCCTTCGACTCGACGACGGCCGCGGTGATGTTCACGAGGGTCCCTTGACGCGGTAGCCGACGGGCAGCAGCCGCAGGTTGAAGCGCTCCTGCACCGTGCCCCAGAGCCCGCGCGGCAGGAAGAGCGCAACGAGGATCGCGATCGCGCCGAGCATCACGCCGTACCAGACCCCGGCTGACGAGACATACGTCTGCAGCAGGTAGAGCACGATCGCGCCGAGGATCGGGCCTTCGAACGTGCCGAGCCCGCCCACGAGCACCATGAAGATCATCTTCGCCGACCAGTTGATCCCGAAGATCGAATCGGGGCCGAGCGGCGGGATCGAGAGCTGCCACGCGAGGATCACGGTGCCCGCCGCCGTGCAACCGAGGCCGGCGAGCACGAAGAGGACGCACTTGCCGAGCAGCACGCGCACGCCGAGCGAGGCGGCCGCCTCCTCGTCGTCGCGGATCGCCTGCAGCGACGCGCCCAGCCGGCTGCGCAGGAGCAGGAACAGGATCACGAGCAGCGCCGCCGCGGCGACGAACGCCGCCCAGTACGTGTAGCGCAGGCGCTGCTCGGGCGTGTAGCGGAGGTTGAAGGCCAGCACGGCCGAGGTTCCGGTGCCGCCGCCGAGCGACGCGTCGAGCGAGATCAGGATCGCGAACACCTCGGCCACGACCCACATCCCGATCGCGAACGCTCCGCCGCGCAGCCAGAGCACGATCGACGCGAGCGGGATCGAGACCAGCCCGCCGAACAGCGTTGCGATCAGCATCGCGAGATACGGGTTCAGCGAATGCTGCACCGACAGGTAGACGACCGCATACGCCCCGATCCCGATGAACGCCTGCTGCCCGACCGACACCAGCCCGCCGTAGCCCGCGAGCGCGTTCCACATGATCGCGAGCATCACGAGGAAGTAGAGCTGGATCAGGTTGTTGAGCGCGTTCTCGCCGAAGAGGTAGGGCGCGAAGCCGAGCAGCACGATCAGTCCCGCCAGGGCGGCGGTGAAGCCGGCGGAAACCGTCGACCAGCGCTGTACTCCGGCCGAGGTCGGCAACGTCACCGCCTGCTCCGTCACGCCGTGACCGTCCGCGAAAAGGAGAGCCGGCGCAGGCCGCCGGCGGCGACGGCGCGGACGACGAGCACGGCGAGGAAGACGAGGTGCCCCGCGAGCGCGAAGTACTGCACGTCGATCTGCGCGCCGACGGTCTGCGCGACGCCGAGCACGATCCCGCCGAGTAGCGTTCCCCACAGCGACCCGACGCCGCCGATCACGACCGCTTCGAACGCGTAGATCAACTGCGAGGGGCCGGCGAACGGGTCGAAGGCGGAGCGCATCGCATAGAAGACCCCGGCGAGCGCGGCGGTCGCGACGGCGATCGCGGTCGCGCGCGCGTAGACGCCGCGCGCGTTGACGCCGACGAGCTCGGCCGTCTCGGCGTCCGCCGCCGTCGCGCGCAGCTCGCGGCCGAGCTGCGTCCGCGTGAGCAGCAGCTGCAGGCCGACGAGCACGAAGATCGCGACGCCGAGGATCAGCACGTCGAACCACGGGATCGTGATCGTGCTGGAGACCCGCCAGCTCGCAGAGCCGATCGAGCCCGACGGCAGCGAGTGCACGTCCGGCGAGAAGAAGTACTGCAGCAGGTTGGCGATCACGATCAGCAGCCCGAAGGTCGTGAGCAGCGGGACGAGCTCGCCCGCGCGCAGGCTGCGCTCGAGCATCGTCACCTGCAGCACATAACCGAACAGCAACGCGATCGGCAGCACCGCGATCAGCGCGAAGTACGTCGACACCCCCGCATGCTCGGTCAGCAGGAAAGCGAGGTACGCGCCGAGCAGCGCCAGCGACCCGTGCGCAAGATTGATGATCCGCATCACGCCGAACATCAGCGACAGCCCGGTTGCGAGAAGCGCGTAGACGCCGCCGAGCAGGATCCCGTGGATGACGGCGTTCACCCAGTTCATCCGGCAGCTCCGGCTGTCCGGGCGAGCCCGAAGTACGCGCCCGTCACCTGCTCGCGCGTGACCTCGCGCGCGGGCCCTTCGAGCACGAGGCGACCCTCGAGCATGCAGACGACCCGTGTCGACACGGCGAGCGCGCGCCCGATGTCCTGCTCGACGAGCACGATCGTCGTTCCGCGCTCGGCCAGCTCCGCGAGCGACGCGTAGACGCGCTCGACGACGACGGGCGCGAGCCCGAGCGAGACCTCGTCGAGCAGGAGCAGGCGCGGGTTCGTCATCAGCGCACGCCCGATCGCGGTCGCCTGCTGCTCGCCGCCCGACAGGCTCGCGGCCCTGGCGCCGCGCAGCGGGCGCAGGAGCGGAAAGACCTCGAGCACCGCCTCGACGTCCCACGGGCCCTTGCGCCGCGCCGCGGAGGCGACGAGCAGATTCTCCTCGACGGTCAGCCGTGGGAACAGGCGGCGGCCCTCGGGCACGAGCGCGATCCCCATGCGCACGCGCTTGTGCGCGCGCACGCGCGTGACGTCGGCCCCGTCGAACACGATGCGGCCTCCTGCGGGACGGTGCGAGCCGGCGATCGTGCGGAGCAGGGTCGTCTTGCCGGCCCCGTTCGCGCCGACGAGGGCCAGTGTCTCGCCCTCCTCGACGTCGAGCGAGACGTCGCGCACGGCCTGGAGCAGGCCGTGCCGGGCGTCGATCGCCTCGACCCGGAGCAACGTCACGCGACCGCCCGCCCCAGGTAGGCGTCGATCACCTGGGCGTTGCTCATCACCGCGGAGGGCTCACCGTCCGCGATCACGCGGCCTTCCGCCATGCAGACGAGTCGCTGCACCCCGCGGACGAGCACGTGGACGATGTGCTCGATCCAGACCACGGAGATGCCGCGGCCGCGGAAGGCGGTGATCGTCGCGAGCAACTCGTCGGCCTCGGCGTCGGTCAGCCCGCCGCCGACCTCGTCGAGCAGCAGCACCGACGGCGAGGTGGCGAGCGCCCTCGCCAGCTCGAGCCGCTTGCGGTGCAGCAACCCGAGCGTCTCCGCGCGGCGGTTCGCGAGGCCGCCGAGGTCGCAGGCGTCGAGCGCCTCGATCGCCCGCGCGTAGACCTCGGACCTCGGCCCGCCGCCTCCGGCTGCTGCCCCGACGAACACGTTCTCGAACACGGTCATGTCCCCGAACGGGCGCGGCACCTGGTGCGCCCGGCCGATCCCGAGTCGGCAGCGACGTGCCGCAGCGGCCCGCGACACGTCCGCGCCGTCGAGCTCGATGTGTCCCGCGTCGGGACGCAGCGAGCCCGCGAGGACGTTGAGGAGCGTGGTCTTGCCGGCCCCGTTCGGCCCTACGATTCCCACTGCCTCGCCGCGTCCGACCGCGAAGTCGACGCCGTCGAGAACCACGAGCGCGCCGAAGCGCTTGTGGATCCCGACGGCGGCGAGGATCGGCTCCAATGGAGGTTCGGGGCTCAGGTCGTGTACGGCCTCAGCTTCCCACCAATCGGGATGTGCTTGTCGTCCGAGTGCTCGCAGATCGTGAAGTCGACCTTGTACTTGCCCGCGACCTTGCGCCACTGACCGCCGGGAATCGGCGTCGGCACGACGTTGTACGGCACGCCGGCCCGCTTCTTCGTCCAGTCCAGAACGCCGATCGGCGTCTCGACCTTCACCGACTTCATCGCGTTCGCGACCGCGTTCTTGTCCTTGGGATTCCCGCTCTTCTTCAGCGCGGCAGCCGCGACGTCGAAGAGGGCGAGGCTCGGGCCGGCCTGCTGGTTCCACTGCTTGCCGCTCTTCTTCGAGTAGCCCGCGGCCAGCGCCTTCGACGTGATGCCGGTCAGGGACGAGATGTACGGCCAGGTCGGGTGCCAGTAGCAGGCGCTCGCCAGGTTGTTGCCGATCGCACCGAGCGCCGTGACCTGCGAGGGGAACAGGCCCGTCTTGGCAATCTGCGCGATCTTGATCTGGCTCGTCAGGCCCTGCTGCGCCGCCTGCCGCCAGAACGTCGCGAAGTCGGGCGGGATCGGGAACGTGTTGAAGATCTGGATGCCCTCCTGCTTGAACTGAGAAATCTGCGCCGAGTAGTCGGTCGTCCCGTCCTGGTAGGCGCCGGGATCGATGATCGTGTAGCCCGCCTTCTCGAGCATCGGGCCGAGCGCCGCGCGGATCGCATTGCCGTCGGCGTCGTTCGGCCACATCACCCCGACCTTCTTGTTCGTCGGGACCTGCGGCCACAGGTGCGTGTACGCGTTGTAGAAGTTCGCCACGCCGAAGCAGAAGTGGTAGCCGTAGCGGAACGGCGACTTGGTCGGGTCCTTCGCACCGCGGCCGAAGTACCAGGCCTCCCACGGCACGACGGTCGTGATGTACGGGACGCCGGCCGCCTCCGACGCGTCGGAGACCGGGTTGACCGTCTCCGGCGTCGACGTGGAGAGCATCAGGTCGACCTTGTCGCTGTGGATCAGCGAGCCCGCGACCTGCGCCGCGTGCGACGGCGAGGACTGGCTGTCACGGTTGAGGATCTGGACGTCGTAGTGCTTGCCGCCGATCGTCAGGCCTTTCGCGAACGCCTTGCGGGCGAGGCCGAGGACGTAGCCGTCCGGCTCGCCGAAGCCCGAGGTGGCGCCCGTGATCGGGCTGACGAACCCGATCTTGATCGTGTTGCTCGCATCGAACGAGCGGGGGCGCGCCCAGACCGGCTCGGCCAGGGACCCGGCGACGACCACGCCGCCGGCGCCGACGCCAGCGCGCTTGATGAGCTCCCTCCTCGAGATCCGACGCGCTTCGAACTCGCCAGGCATGTACGACCTCCTCGGGTCGATTAGGGGACCAGGGGGAGAAGTGCTGCCGCGACGCTACGACGGCGCTTGTCCGATTGTCAAGACGCTGTTCTAATAGGCGGAACAGTGGCGGGCACGGCCTCCTACTCCCAGTCACTCGAGCGCGGCCTCGCGATCCTGTCGGCGTTCCGCTCGGGCCGGCCCGATCTCGGGATCTCCGATCTCGCGCGCGAGATCGGGCTCGGCCGCTCGACAACTCATCGCTACGTCGCCACGCTCGCGGCGCTCGGCTATCTGCAGCAGGACCGCACCACGAGGAAGTACCGGCTCGGCCCGCGCGTGCTCGATCTCGGCTTCTCGGCGATCAACTCGATGGAGCTCCGCGAGCTCGCTGCGCCGCACCTGCAGCAGCTGAGCGACGAGACCGGCTTCACGGTGAACATGGCGATTCTCGACGGCGTCGACATCGTCTACGTCGAGCGCTGCCGCAGCTCGCGGGCCGCGCAGCGCGAGATCGACCTCAATCTGCACGTCGGCTCGCGCATGCCTGCGTACTGCACCTCGATGGGCAAGGTCCTGCTCGCGTTCCTCGCGCCCACGGAGCGCGATGCGGTGCTCGACCGCTCGACGCTCGCCCGCCGCGGGCCGAACACGCTGACCACGCGCAAGGCGCTGCGCGCCGAGCTCGAGCGCGTGCGCCGCGACGGGTTCGCGATCAACAACGAGGAGCTCGCCTACGGCCTACGCTCGATTGCCGCGCCCGTGCGGCAGAGCGACGGCGCGGTCGCGTCGGCGGTCAACCTCGCCGTGCACAGCTCGATGGTGTCGATGCAGGAGCTCGCGGCGCGGCTCACACCGGCGTTGCTGCAGACGGCGGCCGAGATCTCGGCGCGGGCCGGTTACCGCCCCTAGGACGGCTAGCGGGCCGAGATGTACTCGGTCAGGTAGCGCACCTGGAAGCTCTGCTCCTCGGACTGGAGGCGCACCAGGTCGCCGATCGAGACCATGCCCGCGAGCTGGCCGTCATCTGCGACCACCGGGATGTGGCGGATGCGCCGATCGGTCATCAGCGCCATCGCCTCCTCGACGGTCGTCTCCGGCGTGATCACGAGCACCGGCGCCGTCATGACGTCGCGCACCGGCGTCTCGCGCTCGGTGAGGCCCTGCACCGCGACACGGCGGAGATAGTCGCGCTCGGTGAAGATGCCCTCGACGGCGTTGACGTCGTCGCCGGTGACGAGCAGCGCGCCGACGTTCGCGTCGACCATCGCCTGCACCGCGTCGAGGACGGACGCGTCGCCGTCGATCCGGATCACGTCGCTGCCCTTCTGCTCCAGGATCTTCGCGACGGCGGCCACCCAGGAACAATTCCGCCGGCCCGCGCTCGTGTCAAGTCCCACATGCAACTGGGCGTTAGGTTTGCGCCGTGAGCGCCGTCGAGATCCTGACCATGGGGCGCATCGGGGTCGACCTCTATCCCGAGCAGACCGGGGTGCGCCTCGCGGACGTCCGGACGTTCCGGAAGATGCTCGGCGGGAGCGCGACGAACGTGGCGGTCGCGGCGGCCCGCTACGGGCGCCGCTCGGGGGTGATCACGAAGGTCGGCGACGACCCGTTCGGGCCCTATGCGCGCCAGGCGCTGGCCGAGTTCGGGGTCGACGCGTCACGCGTCGGCACCCACCCCACGCTGCGAACGCCGGTCGTCTTCTGCGAGATCTTCCCGCCGGACAGCTTCCCGCTGCTCTTCTACCGCGAGCCGACGGCGCCGGACATGACGCTCGAGGCGGCCGAGCTCGACCTGGACGAGATCGCCTCGGTGCCGCTTTTCTGGACGACCGGGACGGGCCTGTCCGCGGAGCCGAGCCGCTCGGCGACGCTCACCGCGCTCGTCGCGCGCGGCCGGCGCGCGATCACCATCCACGACCTCGACTACCGGCCCGGGTTCTGGAGCTCCGAGGAGGAGGCCGGTAGGTGGGGCCGTGAAGCGGTCGCGCTCGCGACGGTCGCCGTCGGCGGCAGCGCCGAGGCCGCGCCCCTCGTCGGCGACCGCCCGGCGGCGGACGCCGCGCGGGCGCTGCTCGACCTCGGCGCCAAGCTCGCCGTGGTCAAGCTCGGCCCCGAGGGGGTGCTCGCGGCGACCCGCGACGAGGTCGTGACGGTGCCGCCGGTCCCGGTCGAGGTCGTCAACGGGCTCGGCGCCGGCGATGCGTTCGGCGGCGCGCTCTGCCACGGGCTGCTGTCGGGGTGGGAGCTCGAGCGCACGCTTCGGTTCGCCAACGCCGCCGGCGCGCTCGTCGCCTCGCGCCTCGGCTGCGCCGACGACATGCCCACCGAGGGCGAGGTCGATGCGCTCCTCGCGACGGTGCCAGGCACCCTGGTGCCTGGCACCGGTTGACCGTCAGGCGGAGGTGAACGCCGGGTCGGCGCTGAAGTGCCAGGCCCGCACCGGCCCCGCCATGACGTTCAGGTAGTAGAGCTCGTGCCGCGCGCCGGCGGCGACGGGGTGGTAGCCGCGGGGGACGAGCACGACATCGCCGTCCTGCACGGCGATCGCCTCGTCGAGCGTGCGGTCGTCGGTGTAGACGCGCTGGAAGGCGAAGCCGTCCGGCGGCTGCACGCGGTGGTAGTAGGTCTCCTCGAGCAGCGTCTCGTTCGGCGGGTCGTCGACGTCGTGCTTGTGCGGCGGGAAGCTCGACCAGTGGGCGGCCGGTGTGCGCACCTCCGTGACGAGGAGCGACTCGGCCGGCTCGTCCTCCATCAGGATCTGGACGATGTCGCGCGCCTCGGCGTGGGCGCCGCGCGCCTCGTGGCGCATCGCCTCCGGCGCGAGGAAGCGCAGCTCGGCGCCGGTCGCGGCCGGCGCGGTGCAGACGGCAAAGTCTGCGCCTTCCGCCGTCCACTCGACCCCCGGCGGCACGTAGAGCGCGGCCGGCGGGCCGTCGAAGACCGTCTCGCGCTCGCCCACGTCGCGCCACTCCCTGCCGCCGGCCGTCAGGGTCGCGCGTCCCGAGAGCACGACGATGCACGTCTCGCGGTCGTCGTCGCGACGCGCCGCACGACCGTCGCGATAGACCTCGAACCCGACGTAGCGCCAGCCCGCGGATGCGGGCGTGACACGGACGACGCAGCCGTCGGCGTCCGGGGCGTGCGGGTGCACTACGAGCTTCGGCACGGCGCCCGAGATCGTAGAGTCGTGGCATGGCCAGCGTGCGGTTGACGACCGCGCAGGCGCTCGTCCGCTTCCTTGGCGCGCAGTACGTGGAGCGCGACGGTGTCCGCGGCCGCTTCTTCGGCGGGTGCTTCGGCATCTTCGGTCACGGCAACGTCGCCGGCCTCGGCGAGGCGCTGCTCGCGAGCCCGGAAGCGCTGCCGTACCACCAGGCGCGCAACGAGCAGGGAATGGTGCACATCGCGGTCGGCTACGCGCGCATGCGCAACCGGCTCGCGACGCTCGCGTGCACGACCTCGATCGGGCCCGGTGCGACGAACATGGTCACGGGCGCGGCGCTCGCAACCGTCAATCGACTGCCGGTGCTGCTGCTACCCGGCGACGTGTTCGCGTCGCACCGGCCGGATCCGGTGCTGCAGCAACTCGAGTCGCATGCGGCCGGCGACGTGTCGGCGAACGACTGCTTCCGGCCTGTCTCGCGCTATTTCGACCGCATCTCCCGCCCCGAGCAGGTGATCCCGGCGGCGCTGCAGGCGATGCGCGTGCTCACCAGCCCGGCGGACACGGGCGCGGTGACGCTCGCCCTGCCGCAGGACGTCCAGGCGGAGGCGTTCGACTGCCCCGCCGAGTTCCTGGAGGAGCGCACCTGGCACGTCCCGCGGGTCGCGGCCGACCCGGAGTCGCTCGGCCGGGCCGTCGAGACCATCCGCGGTGCGAAGCGGCCGCTGATCGTCGCCGGCGGCGGTGTCGTCTACTCGGAGGCGAGCGCGGCGCTGCAGGCGTTCTGCGATGCGACGGGCATCCCGGTCGGCGAGACGCAGGCGGGCAAGGGCTCGCTGCCGTACGACCACCCGTCGTGTCTCGGCGCGGTGGGCGCCACCGGGACGTTCGCGGCGAACCGCGTTGCAGCGGAAGCCGACGTCGTGATCGGGATCGGGACGCGCTACAGCGACTTCACCACCGCGTCGACGACGGCGTTCCGGAATCCGGGCGTGCGCTTCGTCAACGTCAACGTCGCGGATGTCGACGCGGCCAAGCAGAGCGGCGTGCGCGTCGTCGCCGACGCGCGGACTGCGCTGGAGCAGCTCGCCGAGGCGCTCGCGGGCTGGACGGTCGACGGCGACTACCGTGCCGAGGCCGCGAGGCTGAACCGCGAGTGGGACGACGAGGTCGGCCGGCTCTACGCCTTCGGGCGCGAGCCGGTGCCGGCGCAGAGCGAGGTGATCGGCGCCGTGAACGACGCCTCCGCGCCGCGGGACGTCGTCGTCTGCGCGGCCGGGTCGATGCCCGGCGACCTCCACAAGCTGTGGCGGACGCGCGACCCGAAGGGCTACCACGTCGAGTACGGCTACTCGTGCATGGGCTACGAGATCGCCGGCGGCCTCGGCGTGAAGATGGCGGCGCCTGACCGCGAGGTGTTCGTGCTCGTCGGCGACGGCTCGTACCTGATGCTCCCGGGCGAGCTCGTCACAGCGGTGCAGGAGGGCGTGAAGCTCGTCGTCGTGCTCGTCGACAACCACGGCTTCAACTCGATCGGCGCGCTCTCGCGCTCGGTGGGATTGGACGGGTTCGGCACGCAGTACCGGTTCGCGCAGAACGGCGGGCCGCCCGCGCTCGACGGCGACGAGGATCCGCCGCCGCAGCTGCCGCTCGATCTCGCGGCGAACGCGGCGTCGCTCGGCGCCGATGCAACTCGCGTCGGCTCGATCGCCGAGCTGCGGGAGGCGCTCGAGCGCGCCCGGGCGGCGACGAAGACGACGGTGATCGTCGTCGAGGTCGACCGCTACGAGGGCGTCCCCGGCTACGAGAGCTGGTGGGACGTCCCCGTCGCCGAGGTCTCGGAGCGGCCGGCGGTGCGCGAGGCACGCGCGGAGTACGAAGCGGCGAAGGCCGCCGAGCGCCGGTACCTCTAGGCGAGATCGGTGCCAGGCACCAACGTGCCAGGCACCAAGGTGCCTGGCACCGACTCGACGAACCACCGCACCGCCGCCACCGCGCGATCGGGCCTCGGATCGAAGAAAGCCAGGGTGTGCGCGCGGCTGAAGAGGCTCATCCGGCGCTCCAGGCCGATCAGCTGCCGGTAGCTACTCCACGGCCAGTCGGCAGGCGCAACGCATAGGCCCGCCTCGACGGGATTCCGGACGATGTAGCGGAGAGCGCTGAGGACATGTACGTCGTCCTCCATCGTCAGCTCGTGGTAGCGCCCACCAAAGACGTGGCCTCGACGGCCGTGCCGCCGATTGAACGCGCGCACGTAGCGGGTGTGGAGCAGGTGCATACACTCGGAGAGCGGGCACTCGCCCTCCTGGACGAGCAGATGGTAGTGCGTGGTCATGAGGCACCAGCCGAGGCAGCGCCAGCCCGGCGAGCGGGTGACCTCACCCACCAACCCGAGGAAGTACCAGCGGTCGGCGTCGTCGCAGAAGAGGGCTGCGCGGTCGTTGCCGCGTGCGGTGACGTGGCGGTACGACCCTGGCTCGTGGGTGCGGGGCTCGCGAGGCACTTCTCGAACGTGCCCACGGCCACTGCGCGCCGCAATCGGCCAGACGCACGATTTCGGTGCCAGGCACCTGGGTGCCAGGCACCAAGGTGCCTGGCACCGGCTCGAGGTCGCTAGAGGCCCGGCTCGGAGCGGGTGCGCCGGCGGAGGCGGTCGCGGAGCGCGGTGCCGATCGAGTGGTCGCCGCCCGCGGCCTCGTCGTCGGCGGGCTTCGCGGGGTCGGCGGGCTCCTCGCCGGCGCGGAGGTTCCAGAGGTCGATGTTCAGCCGGTCGATCTCGTCGACGAGCAAGGTGATCGCCTTGCCGGCGGCGCGAACCTCCTCGCGCTCGTCGCTCGCGAGCCCGACCCCCCAGGCGCGCAGCGTCTCGATCTGCTCAGAGTCGAGCCGACCCGCCATGCCGCGACGCTACCAGCGCCGGTCCGGGAGCGCAGCCGTCGTCCACAACCCGTCGGCCGTCGACGCTCAGACGGCGACAGGCCACGCGTTTCGCTGTGGATAACCGCTGTGGGAAAACACGCCAGGTTCTGCGGGGGGAATCGCAGTCGAGCGATCGTGCCGCGCAGCACGACGCGCGTCAAGGTCAGGGTTCTATGACGACCGGCGTGCCGAGCGGCGTGACGGCGAACAGCTTGATGATCTGATCGTTCGGCAGCCGCACGCAGCCGTGCGACACGGGCTGGCCGATCGAGAACGACTCGTTCGTCCCGTGGATGCCGATCGGGCCGCCGTCCTTCCAGTTGCGCAGCACGTTCGAGAACGCCGAGATGCCGAGCGCACGAGGGCCGTACGCACCGGTCGGCGGATCGACGACGAAGCGCTGCGTGACGAAGAACGTGCCGAGCGGCGTCGGCGTCGCCGGTTTGCCGATCGCAGCCGGCGAGCTCATCACCGCGTGCCCGGCGCGGTAGAGCGTGAGCTTGTGCGCGGAGACGTCGACGACGATCTTCGCCCGCAGCCTCGTCGTCGTCACCGCAGACGCCGGCACCCATCCGGTCGTGCCGTTCGGCCAGTGCGCGAGGCGCACGCGGTACCACGTCGCGCCGCCGCAGCCGCGGTAGCGATCGAGGATCGAGAGCGTCGTCGGGAACCCGTACGGGTCACTGACCGGCAGCGGCAGGAACGCGCCCTTGCCCGGCCGGTGGAAGGCGTGCGTCGCGCTGGTGACACGCGCCGCGAACGTCTGCGTCGGCGTCGCGAGCGGCGTCGTCGAGGGGGTGCAGGCGGACCCTCCGCGCGCGACCCCGCCCTGCGCGGCGGCGAGGGCGGCGACCGATACGAGGGCAAGCGGGAGCAGCGTCCGGAAGCTCACCGCCGGACTGTAGGCGAGCGACGCTCAGGCGTCGAGATCGGCGGCGTCGTCTCCGCCGCCGCGCTTGCGCCAGAACAACACTGCACCCGTGAGCCCCGCAACCGCGACGGCCATCGTGACCTTGCCCGGCCGCTTCTTCTCCGGCTCGGGCGGAGGCTCGGGCTCGCTCCGCTTCAGGAAGCCGAGAATGCTGCTCTCGGCCTGAGGCGGGGGCTCTTTCGTCTTGGTCTTCACCAAACTCACGCGCCCGACTCTACTCCCCCGCCGTCAGACCGCCGCGCGCTTCCTGTTCGGGATGTGGATCGCCCGACCCAGCGCGACGAGGCCCGCCTCCTTGATGGCCTCGGAGAGCGTCGGATGGGCGGCCATGCCGTCCGCGACCGTCTCGACCGTCGACTCCGCGTCGATCGCGACGACGCCCGCCTCGATCAGGTCGGTGACGTGCGGGCCGACCATGACGATCCCGAGCAGCTCCCCGTAGCGCGTCTCGTGAATCGACTTCACCCACCCGACCGTCTCGGCCTGCATGACGGCGCGCGCGTTCGCGACCCACGGGAAGCTGCCGACAGCGACGTCGTCGCCGTACGCCTCGCGCGCCTCCGCCTCCGTCAGGCCGACGCCCGCGATCTCGGGGTCGGTGTAGATCGGGCGCGGCACGGCACGGTTGTCGACGACGGCGTCGTGACCGCACGCATTCTCGGCCGCGACCTCGCCTTCCCGGAACGCCGTGTGCGCGAGCTGCCAGTAGCCGGCGCAGTCGCCAACCGCGTAGATGTGCGGGACCGACGTACGGCGATGCTCGTCGGCGGCGATCCCCTTGCGCGCGTCGTACTGAACGCCGGCAGCCTCGAGCCCGATGCCCTCGACGAGCGGGCCGCGGCCGACCGACACGAGCATGAGGTCGCAATCGACGGTCTCGCCGTCGCCGAACGACACGGAGAGCTCGTTGCCCCGCTGCTCCACGCGCGTGCACTGCTTGCCGAGCTGCAGGGCGATGCCGCGCCGCCCGAACTGCTTGGCGAGCTCCTTCGCCGCGTCCGCGTCCTCCTGCGGGATCAGCGTTTCGAGCATCTCGATCACCGTGACCTCGGAGCCGAAGCGATTGAAGATCGACGCGAACTCGCAGCCGATGATGCCGCCGCCGAGGATGACGAGCCGGCGCGGCACCTCGGTCTGCGCGAGCAGGCCGGTCGAGTCGACGCACAGGTCTGACTCGAGGCCGGGAATCGGCGGACGCAGCGGAAACGATCCGGTCGCGACGATCGCCGAGCGGAAGCGGACGTCCTCGCCGCCCGCGACCGAGATCGTGTTCGCGTCGGTGAACGTGCCCGCGCCCTTCACCCACTCGACGCCGGCCGCCTTGAAGAGGCTCGCGACACCACCGGTCATCTGCTTGACGACGCCGGTCTTCCATTCGTTGGCGGCGCCGAAGTCGAGGCGCGGCTGCTCGACGCGCACGCCGAGCGAGCCGAAGACGTCGTTTGCCTGATGCAGGAACTGCGCGGTCTGAACCCACGCCTTGGTCGGGATGCAGCCGACGCGAAGGCAGGTGCCTCCGAGCTCCGGCTCCTTCTCGATGCACGCGACGCTTGCACCGAGCTGCGCCGCGCGAATCGCGGCCGTGTACCCGCCGGGCCCCCCGCCCAGAACGGCGACGTCGACTTCCATCTTCGGTCTCCTCGCTTCTCCGTTGTTTGCCGCGCGCGATGGTAGCCGTGCGCTACGGCACCAGGACGAGCTTGCCGAACTTGCCGCCGGCCGCGAACGCCTCGTAGGCCTCCTCCGCCTCGGCGAGCGGGAAGGTCCGCTCGACGGGCACGGTCACGCGGCCCGCCTCGACGAGCGGCAGCACGTGGCGGCCGAGCCGCTGCAC
Source organism: Gaiellaceae bacterium (assembly GCA_035473635.1). Classification (GTDB taxonomy): domain Bacteria; phylum Actinomycetota; class Thermoleophilia; order Gaiellales; family Gaiellaceae; genus PALSA-600. The sequence goes on from DATIOD010000049.1 coordinate 80,431, forward strand.
GACCAGAGCCTTCTCCTCGAGCGGGCGCGTCCGGAGGCTCGAGCCATGGATCCTGCCGCGCTTCGCCATCAGCCGCCTGAGGTCGAGCGTCGCCCGCGAGCCTGCGCCGGTCCCGATCACGACCAACCTTCCCCCGACCGCAAGCCGGTCCACGTCGTCGACGAGGTTGTCGCCGCCCACCAGCTCGAGGATCACGTCGTAGGCACCCTCGACCATCGTGTCCGCGCCGAGCGCCTCGAGGCGGTCGCGGCTGTGCCGCGCCGTGGCGGTGACCCGCGCCCCCGCGGCAACACCGAGTTGAACGCCGGCGAGGCCCACGCCGCCCGCCGCGCCGTTCACCAGCAGGCGCTCTCCGTGAGCGAGGGCGGCCTGCGCGAAGAGGGCGTCGTGAGCGGTCGCGAACACCTCCATGAACCCGCCCGCCTGCGCGTCGTCGAGCGCGTCGGGCACGCGCAGTGCGTGCCGTTCGTGCATCGCCGCGAGCTCGGCTTGCCCGCCGCCGCCGAGGAGCCCCATCGCCCGGTCACCGACCGCGAACCCGAGCACTCCCGCCCCGACTGCGGCGACCGTGCCCGCGCACTCGAGCCCGGGCACATCGGGCGGCCAGCCCGGCGGCGCCGGGTAGCCACCGGCACGCTGACTCAGGTCGGCGCCGTTGATGCCGGCGCCGGCGATCCTGATCAGGACCTCCCCGTCCCCGGGGACCGGATCGGGACGCTCCTCGATCACCAGGTGCCCGTCTGAGATGACCGCCGCGCGCATGACGTATGGCATGGTACGGCGATGAAGCTCGACGGCATTCACCACGTGACGTGCATCACGGGCGACGCGCCGCAGAACGTCGAGTTCTACGCGCACACGCTCGGCCTGAGAATGGTCAAGAAGACCGTCAACCAGGACGACCCGACCGTCTACCACCTCTTCTATGCCGACGAGCACGGCTCGGCAGGCGCCGACATCACCTTCTTCGAGTACCCGCGGGCGCGGCGGGGCCGCGCGGGCGACGGGATGGTGCACCGCGTCGCGTTCCGCGTCGAGTCGGAGGCGTCACTCGATTTCTGGGAGTCGCGCGTCGGCGGCGCGCGCACCAACGGCTCGCTCGTCTTCGACGATCCCGAGGGGCTCAACCTCGAACTGACGGTCGACGAGTCGGGCGACGAGCCGCTCGTCGCGCGCCATCCGGAGATCCCCGCCGAGCACGCGCTGCGCGGCTTCGACGGCGTGCGCGCGTACGCGTCGGCACCGCAGGCGAGCGCGCCGTTCCTCGAGTCGCTCGGCTTCGACGAGGGCTGGAGCTCGCGCGGCGGCAGCCGCGGCGGCTATTACGTCTACGACGAGCCGCCGGCCGAGCCGCCGCAGGGTGGCGCCGGCACGGTTCACCACGTCGCATGGGCCGCGCCGATGGACGAGCATGCGTCGTGGGTTCAGCGCGTGGCCCAGGCCGGCGGGCGGCCGACGCCGGTGATCGACCGCTTCTGGTTCAAGTCGATCTACTTCCGCGAGCCTAGCGGCGTGCTGTTCGAGATCGCGTCGCTCGGGCCCGGCTTCCAGATCGACGAGGGCGAGGGCCGTCTCGGCGAGAAGCTGATCCTGCCGCCCGCGTTCGAGCACCTGCGCGCGGAGATCGAGCCCAAGCTGACGCCGCTGCCAAACCCGCGCGAGCTCGTGTGATCTACCGAGAGCGGCCGGCGGCCGGAGAGGCCGAAGCCGCGCTCGTCCTGTTCCACGGCCGCGGCGCGGACGAGAACGACCTGTTCCCGCTGCTCGACGCGCTCGACCCGGAGCGCCGGCTGCACGGCTATACGCCGCGCGGCCCGCTGTCGCTGCCGCCGGGAGGCGCGCACTGGTACATCGTCCCGCGCGTCGGCTTCCCCGATCGGGCGACGTTCCACGCGACGTACGACGAGGTCGCTCCCTGGCTCGACAGCCTTCCCTACGAGCGCGTGGCACTCGGCGGCTTCTCGCAGGGCGCGGTGATGTCCTACGCGTTCGGGCTCGGCCGAAACCGGACGCGGCCGGAGGCGATCCTCGCGTTCTCGGGCTTCGTCCCGCAGGTCGACGGCTTCGAGCTCGACCTCGACCCGCCCCTCCCGCCGGTCACGATTGCGCACGGCACGGTCGACCCCGTGATCCCGGTCGAGTTCGGGCGTGCTGCGCGCGACCTGCTCACCGAGGCGGGCGCGGACGTCGCGTACCGCGAGTCGCCGATCCCGCACACGATCGACCCGCGCGCGATCGACGACGCGCGTCGGCGGCTCTGGTCTGCGCTCGCTAGTGAAAGCGCTTGAGCATCGTGAACGCGCCGTGCTGGTCGTCCACCTGTTCGAAGCCGTTGCGTTCGTAGAAGCCGACCGCGGCCGAGTCGTGCTCGACGCTCAGCGAGATGCCGGAGTACCCGGCCGCACGCGCCTGCTCGAGCAGCGCATCGAGCAGCTCCTGCCCGATGCCGTGCCGGCGGCGTGAAGGGACGACCGCAATCGTCAGCTCGGGCGTCGTCTCGTCGACGAACCCGTAGCCGGGCGACGCCATCGGGAACGTACGCAGCCACGCGGCGCCGATCGGATGCCCGCCCTCCATCGCGATCAGCGCGACGTCGCCGGTCCGGCCCCAGTTCTCCGTGTACCGCGAGAGCGGGATGTCGGCCTCGAACCCTGCGACGCGCCAGTGGTACGCGTGAGCCAGCATCGACCGCATGAACGCGACGTCTGCTTGCGAGGCCCGGCGTACCATCGCGCGTCCTACAAGGCGAGCGCCGGCTCTTCGAGGAGCTGTTTGACCGTGCGCAGGAAGTCGGCGCCGTCCGCCCCGTCGACGGCGCGGTGATCGACGGTCAGCGTCATCGTCATCATCGGGCGCACGACGACTTCGCCGTCGACGACGACCGCGCGATCCTCCGTCGCGCCGACCGCGAGGATCGCCGCCTGCGGCGGGTTGAGCACGGCGACGAACTGCTCGATCCCGTACATGCCGAGGTTCGAGATCGTGAACGTCCCGCCGTCCAGGTCCTGGGCCGTCAGCTTGTTCTCGCGCGCGCGGTCGACGACCTCGGCGCGCGCACCCGCGACCTCGGCGAGCGACAGCCGCTCGACCGAGCGCAGCACGGGGACGACGAGGCCCTGCGGCGCCGCGACCGCGATCCCGACGTTGGCGGTGGGGAAGCGCAGGAGCGCGTCCTCGGTGTAGGCGACGTTGACGTTGCGGTGACGCTGCAGGGCGACCGCGCACACCTTCGCGAGCAGGTCGGTGACGGTCACGCGCACGTCCGGGTGCAGCTCGCGCGCCTTCGCGACGAGCTCGTTCGCGCGTGTCATGTCGGCGCTGCGCGTGAGCTGGAAGACCGGCGCCTGCCAGGCGGCGGTGAGCCGGCGCGCGATTGTCTTGCGGATGTTCGTGAGCGGGATCGACTCGACCTCGCCGACCGGGACGGGCGCCGCGGCGGGCGCCGGCGCCGTGACCGCGCCCCGCTCGACGTCCTCGGCCACGATCCGCCCTTCGGGACCGGTCCCGCGGAGCGAAGCGAGGTCGATCCCCCGCTCGCGCGCGAGCCGCCGCGCGAGCGGCGAGGCCTTGATGCGGCCGCCGTTCGCGGCGGCGCTCGTGGAAGCCGTGGCGGGAACCGGCCGCACTTCGGTGCCTGGCACCTCGGTGCCTGGCACCGGTTCGGAAACCGGCGCCGGTTTGGACGCCTCGGCCGGCGCCTCCTCGCCCGGCTCTCCGATCCAGGCGATCGTCTGGCCGACGGGCGCCTCGCCCTCGGCGAGCGCGATCCGCAGCAGCACACCGGCGAAATCGGACTCGACCTCCTGGGTCACCTTGTCGGTGTCGATCTCGTAGAGCGGCTCGCCTTTCTCGACCTGGTCGCCCTCGGACTTCAGCCATCGCGTGACCGTCCCGGACTCCATGCCCTGGCCGAGCCGCGGGAGCTTGACCTCGTTGGCCATGGCGGGAGCCTACTTCCCGACGGTCCGCTTGACAGCGGCGAGCACGTCCTCGGCCTGGGGCACGACGAACTGCTCCATCACCGGCGCGAACGCGAGCGGCGCGAACTTCGAGCCCACCCGCTCGATCGGCGCGTCGAGCCAGTCGAACGCCTGGTACTGCAGCACGGCCGCCACCTCGGCGCCGAACCCCATCCGCGTGACCGCCTCGTGCGCGATCACGACCCGGTTCGTCTTCTTGACGCTCGCGACGAGCGCCTCCTCGTCGAGCGGCTGGAGCGAGCGCGGGTCGACGACCTCGACCGAGATCCCCTCGCCCTCCGCTGCCTGCGCGGCCTCGAGCGAGCGGTGCACGAGCGGCCCGGTCGCGATCACGGTGACGTCCGTCCCCTCGCGAACGACGCGCGCCTTCCCGAGCGGGATCGGCTCGAGCTTCTCGGGAACCTCTCCCTTCACCGGATAGAGCAGGCGGTGCTCGAACACGATGACGGGGTTGTCGTCGTAGATCGCCGACCACAGGATCCCGCGCACGTCCTCGGGAGTCGACGGGAACGCCACCTTCAGCCCGGGCACGTGCACGAGCCACGCCTCGAGCTGCTGCGCGTGCTGCGCGCCCGGCGACCAGCCGGCGCCGCCCTGCGTGCGAATCGTCAACGGCACCTTCAGCTGGCCGCCCGACATGTACCGGTGCTTCGCCGCCTGGTTGACGATCTGCTCGAGCGAGAGCGTCAGGAAGTCCTCGTACATGATCTCGACGACGGGCCGCATGCCCGCCATCGCCGCGCCGATCCCGGCGCCGACGATCGCCATCTCGGAGATCGGCGTGTTGCGAACGCGCTCCGGGCCGAACTCGTCGAGCAGGCCCTGCGTGACGCCCATCGAGCCGCCCATCTCGGCGATGTCCTCACCCATGACGAAGACGTCCTCGTCGGCGCGCAGCGCGGCGCCGAGCGCGTCGCGCACGGCCTCGCGATAGGTCAGCTCAGGCATAGATGTTCTTCAGGGCGTCTTCGGGCTGCGGGTCGGTGCCGTTCTTCGCGAACTCGACCGCCGCCTCGACGACGCCGATCGCCTCGTCGTCGAGCGCCTGGAACTCCTCGTCCGAGAGGCCGAGACGTGCGCGCAGGCGGGGGATGGGATCGTGCTCGGCCGCGTCGTCGCGGTCGTCCTTCGTGCGATACACCTGCGGGTCGCCGATGTAGTGCCCGTGCATGCGGTACGTGCGCACGTCGAGGAACACGGGCCCGTGGCCGTCGCGCGCGTACTCGAGCGCGTCGTGCGCGGCCTCGTAGACCGCCTCGACGTCCTGGCCGTCGACCTTGCGCGCGCGCATGTCGTACGCGAGCGCGCGCTTGCTCATGTCGTCCCACACCGGCGAGTGCTGCCAGCCCGGCGTCGACTCCGCCCAGTGGTTGTTCTCGCAGACGAAGACCGTCTTGGTGCGCCAGAGCTGCGCGAGGTTGAGCGCCTCGTGGAACGTGCCGATGTTCGTCGCGCCGTCGCCGAAGAACGCGACCGCGACGCGCGGCTCGTCGCGCAGCCGGAAGGCGAGGCCCGCCCCGGTGACGGCCGGCAGCCCGCCGCCGATCACCGCGTTCGCGCCGTAGTTCCCGCGGCTGACGTCGTAGAGGTGCATCGACCCGCCGTACCCGTGGGAGCAGCCCTCGATCTTCCCGTAGAGCTCTGCCATCACGGCGTTCGGATGCGTGCCGCGCGCCAGCGTGTGGCCGTGCGCGCGGTGGGTCGAGGCGAAGATGTCGCCCTCCTCCATCGCCTGGCAGACGCCGACGGCGGTCGCCTCCTGGCCGATCGCGACGTGCAGGAAGCCGGGCAGCTCACCCCCGCGGAAGCGCTCCTCGACCTTCTCCTCGAAGCGGCGGATCAGCAGCATCTCGCGCAGGAACTCGCGCAGCGTCTCCTCTCCGAGGGCGCGCTTCTTCTCGACCTTGGCCACGGAACGGCAGTGTACGTTTTGCGCCGTGAGCCTTGCCGGCGACTGGCAGAGGATGCAATCGAGGCTGCCGGAAGGCTGGCACCGCGTGGAGCTGCGGCTCGAGGCGAGCAGCCCGGCGCACGCCGAGCGGGCCGCGAGCTTGCTCGCGCCGGCGCAGCCGTTCCGCGCGACGCCGACCACGCTTCGCTTCGCCTCGTCGCGCGACGGCCACGCCCCGAGCCCCGACGCCGTGACGCGCCTCCTGCGACGCGTCGACGAGGCCCGGGTGAGCGGCCGCCTCGAGCTCACCGGCTCGCACGTCCCCGAGGCCATCCCCGAGCAGGCGGCGGTGCTGCTCGCCGAGGCGTGGCGGGCGGCGCTCGCCGAGCTGCCGCCCGACTGGAGCGACCTCTATGCCGAGGTCCGGTTCGAGTCGAGCGACTACATCGAGCCCGGCGCCGTCCTGTGCGCACCGCTCAACCCGCGGCGGGAAGGCTCGCGCTCCGCGATGCGGTTCCGCAGCGCCCGCCGCGCGGGTTACGGCGCATCGGCCGAGATGGTCGCCCGCTGCTTCACGCGCTGCGACGAGGCGGGGCTCGGCGGCGAGGTCGAGGTGCTGCGCGTCCTCAGCGACACGCGCCTCGTCGGCACCCAGGGCCCGACCTGGCTCGTCGCCGGCGGAAACATCTGATGGCGCCAGGGGCGGATCCCGTCTCGTGGCTCCTGATCGAGCCCGGCTGGCACGTCGAGGGGAGCGACGGCGCGGAGCTCGGCCGGATCGAGGCGGTGACCGGCGACGAGGACCGGGACATCTTCGACGGCCTCGCCGTCGCCGGCAGCGTCGTCGCGCACCCGCGGTACGTCGCCTCGGAGTCGGTCGGCGAGATCGTCGAGGGCAAGGTGACGCTGAAGCTCGACGCGGCGGCCTTCGACCAGCTGCCCGAGTACGTCGCACCTCCGGAAACGGCGCAGATCGAGCCGGAGAAAGCGTCGGTGCTCGAGCGCGCCACGACGTACGTCGAGAACCCCGGCAAGGGGCGGTTCCCGCTGCTCGAGCGGATCTCGCGCTGGTTCGGGAAGTCGGGACAGCGCTGACCGGCGCGCTCGCGCAGGCCGCCGCGATCCGCGCGCACCACATCTCGCCGCTCGAGGCGGTCGAGGGGGCGATCGAGCGCATCGACGCGGCGAACCCGCGCCTCAACTTCCTCGTCACCGAGTGCTACGAGGACGCGCTCGCGACGGCGTCCGAGCCGCTGCCCGACGGGCCGTTCGCCGGCGTGCCGATCCTCGTCAAGGACCTCACCGAGACGGCGGCCGTGCGCACGACGTTCTCCTCGCGGGCGTTCGCGGACTACGTGCCGCAGAACGACGCGGCGGTCGTGCGGCGCCTGAAGGACGCGGGATTCATCGTCGTCGGCAAGTCGAACACGCCCGAGTTCGGGATCACGGCGGTCACCGAGTCGGATCTCAACGGGGCGTGCCTGAATCCCTGGGACGTGACGCGCACGCCCGGCGGATCGTCGGGCGGCGCTGCCGCCGCGGTGGCCGCCGGCGTCTTTGCGCTCGCGCACGGGTCGGACGGCGGCGGCTCGATCCGCATCCCGTCCGCGTGCTGCGGCCTGTTCGGGCTGAAGCCGTCGCGCGGGCGCGTCTCGCCCGCGCCCTTCGTGTCGGGCTCGCTCGAGCTCTCGCAGAGCGGCCCGATCTCGGTGTCCGTCGAGGATGCCGCCGCGTTCCTCGACGTGGTCGCCGGCTACGAGTGGGGCGACGCGAACGTCCTGCCGCCGCCCGAGCGGCCCTTTCGCGAGGAGGTCGGTCGTGATCCCGGCCGGCTCCGCATCGCGTTCACCGACGAGCCGCCGATCCCGTACCCGGTCGAGCCGGCGGTCGCGACGGTCGCACGCGACGCCGCCGACGCGCTCGCGAACCTCGGCCACCACATCGTCGAGCGCACGCCGCCGTGGCGCGACGACGCGCTCATGCGCATGTTCGCGCTCCTCTGGCAGATCTCGCCGGCGCTCTACCCCGTGCGCGACCGCTCGCTGCTCATGCCCCTCAACCGCACGCTCGCGGAGGCGGCCGACGCGACATCGAGCGTGGCCTTCGCCCAGGCGGCGGCCGCGCTACAGCAGGCCGCCCGTCGCATCGTCGCGTTCTGGCAGGACATCGACGTCGTGCTGACGCCGGGCCTCGCGAAGCTCCCGGTGCCGATCGGCTGGGTCTTCGAGCCGGAGGATCCGTGGGAGCAGTTCAGGCGCGGCGGCGAGTTCACGCCGTTCACGCCCGTCGTCAACGTCACCGGCCAGCCCGCCGCGTCCGTGCCGTTCGGGGTCGTGGACGGGCTCCCGGTCGGGGTGCAGCTGATCGGCCCGCCGGTCGGCGAGGCGCTGCTGCTGCGGCTCGCCGCCCAGCTCGAGTCGGCGCACCCCTGGGCGGGCCGGCTGCCGGGCGCCTGACGCCGCCCCCGGTCGTCGCGCGTGTTGCATACTCCAGCCATGGCGGACGCGTCCGGCGGGTGGAAGGACCGCGCAGCCGGCTGGAAGGCGCAGGCGGGCAAGGCGCTCGGCCGCGTCGGCATCCATCGGAAGGGCACGCCTGAGACCGGAACGTTGCGTGTGAGCGCGAGCGGCAACGGCGCGGCGCCGCCGAAGCCCGGCCTCTTCGCCTCGGCGAAAGCGGTCAAGGAGCGCGTGACCACGCTCGTCCAGCTCGAGGTCGAGCTGGCCCGCGCCGAGGTCAAGCACAAGACAGAGCAGATCGGGATCGGCGTCGGGCTCGGCGTCGGCGCCGGGATCTTCGCGTTCATCGGGCTCGTCTTCCTGTTCGCGACGATCGCCGCGGGGCTCGCAACGTTCCTCGACGTGTGGCTCGCGCTGCTGATCGTGACGCTGCTCCTGATCGCGCTGTGCGCCATCTGCGGGCTGCTCGCGAAGTCGTTCGTGAAGAAGGGGACGCCGCCGGTGCCGACGGCGGCGATCCGCGAGGCGCAGCTCACCTCGAAGGCACTGGAGCAATGACGAACATCGTCCCGCAGCCGCCCTCCGAGCAGACCGTCGTGGAGGCGGAGGCGCCGCCGCCGGCGCCTGCTCGGAAGCCGCCGGCGCCGCAGCCGCAGAAAGAGCGCTCGCAGGAGGAGCTGATCAAGCTGATCGAGACCGAGCGCGAGGGCCTCGTCGCGGCCGTCGCCGATCTGCGCGCCGCGCTCGATCGCCTGAACAAGAAGAAGGCACGAGCCCAGAAGGTCGTGCCGGTGGTCGCCGCGACCGGCACGGTCGCGGGCGCCGCGACGAAGGTCGTCCAGCACCGGCGGAACAGCAACTCGAACGGGCCCGACTCGGGCACCGAGCTCTTCCGCTTCGGCCGCTGGTCGGTCCGCGAGCACGACGACTGACGAACGGTGAACGTCGGTGCCAGGCACGTTGGTGCCAGGCACCAAGGTGCCTGGCACCGGGTTCGCGCTACTCGCGCAGCTCGGCGCCGAAGCGGGAGCGCAGCGCGTCGACGATCGCACCGCGGAGGCGCACGGCGTCCTCGTCGGCGAGCGTCCGCTCGGGTGACTGGAACGCGACCGAGAACGCGACCGACTTCCGGCCCGGCGGGACCGGCTCGCCGCGGTAGACGTCGAAGACCCGCGCCTCGCGCAGCTCGTCCCCGGCCGCCTCGCGCGCGGCGGCGACGATCGTCCCCGCCTCGACGTCCTCGTCGACGACGACGGCGAGATCCTGGCGGATCGCCGGATAGCTGATCACGTCGCGGTAGGTCACCGGCTCGCGGCTCGCGGCGAACAGGTCGTCGAGGTCGAGCTCGAACCCACACCACGTCCCGTCGAGCGCCGTCGGATGCAGCTCGCCGACGAGCCCCGCGGACGTGCGAGCCACCTTGCCCGGATGGAAGAGCGAATCCTCGATGCGCTCGAACACGGGCTCCGCCTTCAGCGCCGCGTAGAGCGCCTCGACGACACCCTTGCCGTGGAAGAAGTCGCCGACGGCGATGCCGGCAACCCGGACCCGCTCGTTCGGCAGGTCGCCGTCGGGCAGGTACACGCGCGCGATCTCGAAGAGCGCGATCGCGGCCGCGCCGGCGTCGAGGTTGCGAACGGCCGCCTCGACGAGGCTCGGGAGCAGGCGCGTCCGCAACGCGGTCAGCTCGACCGAGATCGGCTCCGACAGGTTCCACGTCGTCGCGTCGGCGGGGCGCAGGCTCGGCGTGTACGTCTCCGCGAAGCCGAGCCCGACCAGCGCGTCTTCGACGCGGCGCCGCAGCTGCTGCTCGCGCGTCAACGTCCCGAACATCGCACGGCGTTCCGGAAGCGTGAACGGCACGTCCTGCAGCCGGAACCGCGCCACCTCCTCGACCACGTCGATCTCCCGCGTGACGTCACGCCCGCGCCACGTCGGCGCGACCACCTCGTCGCCGGAGAGGTCGAAGCCGAGCTGCACGAGCAGGCGACGCTGCTCGTCCGGCGGCGTCGCGATCCCGATCACCTCGTCCGCGCGCTCAGGACGGTAGGCGATCAACGGCCGCTCGGGCAGCTCCACGTGAACGTCGGCGTGCGCGGCCAGCCGTGCGCCGGTGAGCTCGAGAAGCAGTGACGTCGCGAGATTCGCCGCGGGTTCGGCGAGATGTGGGTCGACGCCCTTCTCCCAGCGGTTCGAGCCCTCGGTGCGCAGCCGCAGACGCTCGCTTGTCCGGTACAGGCCGTACGGCTCGAAGTTCGCCGCCTCGAGCAGCACCGTCGCGGTCGCCTCGCCGATCTCCGTCTCCTCGCCCCCCATGATCCCGGCGAGCGCGACGGACCGGTCGGCGTCGGCGATCATCAGGTCGTCGGGTGTGAGGTCGCGCTCGACGCCGTCGAGCGTGCGCAGCCGCTCGCCGGGGTTTGCCCGACGCACGACGATTCGACCCTCCGCGAGCGTCGAGTTGTCGAATGCATGGAGCGGGTTGCCCAGCGCGAGCATCACGTAGTTCGTCACGTCGACGACGTTCGAGATCGGCCGCATCCCCGCCGCGAGCAGACGGGCCTTCAGCCAGGTCGGCGACGGTGCGATCGACACGTTCTCGAACAGCCGGCCGATGTAGCGCGGACAGCCGGCCGTGTCGTCGATCCGGATGTCGACCGTTGCGTCCGGGAGCTCGATCGGATGCGAGCCCGGCTGCGGCGCGAGCGGCAGGTCGTACAGCGCCGCCACCTCGCGCGCGACGCCGTAGATCGACAGCAGGTCGGGACGGTTCCCCGTCGACTCGACCACGAGGATCGCCTCCCGCAGCGGCAGCACGTCGGCGAGCGGCGTCCCCGGCTCGGCGTCGTCGGACAGCAGCATGATCCCCGTGTGATCGGAGCCGAGGTCGAGCTCGTCCTCGGCGAGGATCATGCCGTCGGACACCTCGCCGCGAACCTTGCGCCGCTCGAGCGTCACCCCGTTCGGCAGCACGGCGCCGGGCAGCGCGACCGCGACGGTCGCGCCCGCACCGAAGTTCCAGGCTCCGCAGACGATCGAGCGCGCTTCGCCGTCGCCGACGTCGACCTTCGTCAGCTGCAGGCGGTCGGCATTCGGGTGCTTGACCGCCTCGAGCACGCGGCCGACGCGGAAGAGGCCGAGGTTGCCGTCGGTGTCGGCGACGCCGCGCACGTCGATGCCTTCGACCTCGGCCGACGCGATCGAGAGGCGCGTGGCGAGCTCGTCGAGCGGCATCTCGACCGGCACGTACTCGCGCAGCCACGAGACCGGGACTCTCATCAGAACTGCCTCAGCACGCGGAGGTCGCCCTCCCAGAGGGCGCGGATGTCGGGGACGTCGTGGCGCAGCTGCACCGCGCGCTCGAGGCCGCAGCCGAAGGCGAACCCGCTCCACTCGGCCGGGTCGAGGCCGACGTTCTCGAAGACCTGCGGGTCGACCATCCCCGCGCCCCCCATCTCGATCCAGCCCGAGAACTTGCACGTGCGGCAGCCGGATCCGCCGCAGATCCCGCACGACACGTCCGGCTCGATTGACGGTTCGGTGAACGGGAAGTAGTGCGTGCGGAAGCGGACTCGCCGGTCGGGGCCGTAGAGCGCGCGCATCACGTGCAGCAGCGTCCCCTTGAGGTCGGCAAGCGTGAGCCGGCGGTCGACCGCAAGCCCCTCGAACTGGTGGAAGATCGGGTAGCGCGTCGCCGTGATCGCGTCGCGGCGGTAGACGCGGCCGATCGACACCATGTAGATCGGCGGCGGCTTCTCCTCGAGGATGTGAATCTGGCTCGGCGACGTCTCCGTGCGCAGCACGTGGTTCGGGTCGAAGAAGAACGTGTCGCGCGGCGAGCGCGACGAGTGCGTCGGCGCGAACGCGAGCTTGTCGAAGTTGTACTCGAGCGTCTCGACCTCGCGGTCGTCGCGCACCTCGAAGCCGAGGCCGAGGAACGCGTCCTCGACGATGCGGCGGACCTGCGTGATCGGGTGCAGGTGCCCGAGCGGCAGCTGCTCGCCCGGCAGCGTCACGTCGACCACCTCGTCGCGGAGCCGCCGGTCGAGCTCCTCGCGGCGCAGCGCGGCGCCGCGCTCTTCGACAGCGGCCTCGAGCCGGGAGCGCACGCCGTTCAGCAGCATCCCGCTCTCCCGGTCGCGCACGCCGCGCAGCGCCTGGGCGAGCTCCGACTTCCGCCCCAGGTACCTGACGCGCGCGTCGTCGAGCACAGGCTCGCCGTTCGCGGCGGCGATCGCGGCCGCCGCCTCGGTCTCGTACGCCGTCCAGTCCACGGCGGCGACACTATCCATCACGATTCTCCTTCGTTCGCGGATCGGGACGTGAGGCCCCGGTGCGAAGGAGGCGCGCGCTAGGCGGCGCCCCGGCTCGAGCACCGGGGCCGCGTAAACAGCGTCATCGCCGTCGTGCGCATCGCTCCGGAAAGATAGCGCGGATGTCCGCCTACGATCGGATCGCCCGCCTCTACGACCCGTGGTCGCGAAGCGTTGTCGAGGACGTGGGGTTCTACGTCGAGGAGGCCGTGCGCTTCGGCGGCCCGGTCGTCGAGCTCGGCGTCGGGACCGGCAGGATCGCCGTGCCGATCGCGTCGGCCGGCATCCCGGTGATCGGTGTCGACACCTCGCAGGGCATGCTCAACATCGCCGCCGAGCAGGCCCGGGCGGCGGGCGTCCAGGCGTTCGTCGACCTGCGGTTCGGCGACATGCGCGATCCGCCCGTCGGCGGGATCGCACCCCTCGTGATCTGCCCGTTCCGCTCGCTCCTGCACATGGAGACCGATCCCGACCGCCGCGCCGCGCTCCGCGCGATCCGCGGCCTGCTCGGCCCCGAGAGCCGCTTCGTCTTCGACGTGTTCGCGCCCGGCGACGACGACATCGAGGAGACGGACGGACGCTGGCTCGAGCGCGAGCCCGGGATCTGGGAGCGCGCCGACTGGAACCAGGTCTCGCGCACGCTCGTGCTGCGCGTGCGCGGCCAGGGGCACGAGTCGCAGATGTCGCTCTCCTGGCTGTCCGTGGGCGAGTGGCGCGCGCTCCTCGCCGACGAGGGCTTCGGCGTCGACGCGCTCTACGGCTGGTTCGACCGCAGGCCCTGGCAGGGCGGCGAGGACTCGATCTGGGTCTGCCGCGCGCGCTCGTAGAGCGCGATCGCCCCGGCGGCGGCGACGTTCAGGGACTCCGCGCCGGCGAGCGGGATCGTCACGTCGACGTCCCGCTCGAGCTCGGCCGGCAGGCCGTCGCGCTCCGCGCCGAGCAGGAACGCAACGCGTCCACCGAGTAGAGCCGAGCCGAGCGGCGCACCCCCGTGCGCGACGAGCGCCACCCGTACGGCGCCGGCGAGGTCGTCCCACGACCCGAGCGGCACACGCCAGATCGAGCCGGTGCTCGCGCGCACGGCCTTCGGCGAGGTCGGGTCGGCGCAGCGGTCGGACAGGCAGAGCGCGGCGCCGAAGGCGTCCGCGGTGCGGATGAGCGTTCCGACGTTTCCCGGGTCGGCAAGCCGCCAGAGCGCGAGCGTCGCGGAGCGCTCCTCCCAGCCGGGCAGGTCGCTCCGCCGGTAGACGCCGATCACGCGCGGTGGATGCGGCGCCGTCGCGACCTCGGCGAGCAGGCGCGGCTCGACGTCCTCCTCCGCCCGGAGCAGATCGACGGGCTCCGCAGTCGCCGCGGCGACCGCGTCCTCGCCCTCGACGAAGAAGAGGCCGAGCTTGTCGCGCCAGCGCCGCTCGTGCAGCTTGCGCACGAGCCGTAGCCGCTCGTTGTCGCGGGAGACGATCACCGCTTCCACTCCAGCCACGCGGCGTGGTAGTCGACCTTCGCGAGCCGCCGCGTCTTGCCGCGCGGCCAGACCGTGAGGTCGAGGGCGACGCCGCCGTGATCCGGGTCGCCGCGCGGCCCTTCGAAGCCCACCCACGCCAGTGGGCCCTGCCGGCCGGCGCGCTCGAGCGTCTGGACGAGGCGGCGGTAGTCGGCGTCGGAGAGGTAGGTGGTCGAGACGGAGTGGAAGACGACGGTCAGCGCGTCGTCGCGCCGCTCGTCGAGCACTCCCGGCAGCAGGTCGACGTAGTCGCCGCGGCGCAGGTCGAGCTCGCAGCCGCGTGCGACGTCGATCGCGACACGGAGCCGCTCGATCCGTTCGTGCTGGTCGGGCCAGACGAATGCCTCGAGCAGGCGCGCGCCGTGCTCGTCGAGCGGCACCGGGTCGAGGTCGAGGCCGATGCGGCGCCCGACTTCGAACCGCTGCGCGAGCAGCTCGGCCGGCGGGCCTCCCCGGTCGTCTCCGGAGAGAACGAGCGCATTCGTCCCGTCGCCCCAGCTTCCGGCGCGGTAGCGGTAGTCGTAGCGGTCGAGCGCGAGCAGCAGGCCCGCGCTCGCGCCGAGCTCGACGAGGTCGAGCCGCGAGGCGCCGAGCGACAGCAGCGCTGGCAAGAGCCCCCACGCACGCCGCACCTCGTTCGTCTGCACCGACTGCCTGCGCACGAACTCGGCGAGCAGGTCGGGCTCGCGGTCGAGCGCTGCGTCGATGTCGTCCCACGCAGCACGGTCCTCGAGCACGAGATAGTGCAGACCGCCGAGCAGGCGCAGCGGCAGGTCCCAGCGGAGGTCGGGCGCTACGCCCGCGACGCGCGGGTCGTGGGCGAGCTTGCGGCAGAGCGCGGCATAGAGCGGCGAGCGGCTTTCGCAGTACTCCGCCTGGCGGTCGAAGATCTCGGCCTGGCGGTCTATTTGGCGAGCGCCGACTTCGCCTGCTCGGCGAGCTCGCCGAACTTCGCCGGGTCGGCGACGGCGAGATCCGCGAGCACCTTGCGGTCGAGCTCGACGTTGGCGGCCTTGAGCCCCGCGACGAACTGGTTGTACGAGAGCCCGTTGGCACGCGCGCCTGCGTTGATGCGCATGATCCAGAGGCGGCGGAACTCGCGCTTGCGAACCTTGCGGTCGCGATACGCGTAGGCGAGCGAGCGCTCGACCTGCTCCTTCGCGTACTTGTAGTTCGATTTCTTGAGGCCCCAGTAGCCCTTTGCTTCCCCGAGGACCTTGCGCCGCTTCTTGCGGGCGTTGACCGATCGCTTGACTCTCGGCATCGCTCAGCGCCTCCCCAGCATGCGGTCGACCGTCTTCGCGTTCGCCGGATCGACCGGCTTGTCCTTACTGAACTGGCGCTTCTGCTTGGGCGACTTGTTCATCAGCTTGCCCGACATCTGGCTCGCCCGCCGGAGCTTGCCCGTCCCCGTCACCTTGAACTTCTTCTTTGCTCCCGAGTGTGTCTTCTGTTTCGGCATCTCGTTTGACTCCTGCGTTCTTCGTGGGGCCGAGCACCATGGTCATGTTTCGTCCTTCGAGGAGCGGCTGGGTCTCGATCAGACCGATCTCCTTCACGTCGTCCGCCAGCCGCATCAGCAGGTCACGCCCGCGGTCCGGATGCTCGCGCTCGCGGCCCCGGAACATGATCGTGACCTTGACCTTCGCGCGCTGGTTCAGGAAGCGCTCGACGTGTCCTCGCTTGGTCTCGTAGTCGTGCTGCCCGATTTTGGGTCTGAGCTTGATCTCCTTGACGTGAATCTGGGTCTGGTGCTTCCGGGCGAGCTTGGCCTTCTGCTCGAGCTCGTACCGGTACTTCCCGTAGTCCATGACCCGCGCGACGGGTGGATCGGCCTGGGCCGCCACCTCGACCAGGTCGAGGTTCCTCGAGTACGCGTAGTCCCGAGCCTCGTCCGTGGACTTGATCCCCATCTGGCCGCCGTTTTCGTCGATCAATCTGACGCGCGGCACGCGAATGGCGTCGTTGATCCGTGTCTGCGGCTCCGGCCGGCGCGGTGGCTCGACCGTCCGCCTGCCCCGGGGCCTCAAATGCGCTTCACCAAGCTCGTTGTTGCCTCCTCGTTGAATGAAAAACCGCCGGCAGGCAGGGGCACGGCGGTCTCGTCAACCTGCTCGGGTGAGCATCTCGGTTGAACCCCCGAAGCTTGCGCTAGGAGGTGAGAGACGGTTCCGCCCCTGCTTGCCAGGCCCCAAGGGTACCAATTTCAGCACGGCTCAATCGCGTCGGCTCCCGCCGGGCGAAGCCCGGCTCCGCCCACGCTCGCGCTGAGCGCGGCACGTCGCTCTCCGGGGTCGTGCTAACGCACTGCCCCCTCCGGCGCCGCACCGCGCTCAGCACGTTGAGCGAGTGCTGAAAGGCGCTCCCGGAACTCAGCGAGCGAGAGGGTGCTCTGCCCCCCGCCGTGCTCGCGAATCGCCAGGCTCTCGTCCGACTCCTTGTCGCCGTAGACGACAACGAACGGGAGCTTCTCGACCTCGGCGTTCCGGATCCGCTTGCCGACCGTCTCGTCGCTCGCGTCGACCTCGACCCGGTAGGGCGCGAGCGCCTCGGCGAGATCCCCCGCGGCCTCGCGATGGTCCTCGCCCACCGGGATCACCCGGATCTGGACGGGGGCGAGCCAGAACGGGAAGACGCCGGCGTAGTGCTCGACGAGGATCCCGACGAACCGCTCGAGCGAGCCGAGCAGCGCGCGATGGACGACATACGGCGAATGCTCGTGGTTGTCGGAGCCCATGTAGGTGAGGCCGAAGCGCTGCGGCATCTGCGCGTCGAGCTGGATCGTCCCCATCTGCCACGAGCGGCCGAGCGCGTCGGTCATGTGGAGGTCGATCTTCGGCCCGTAGAACGCGCCGTCGCCCTCGTTGACCACGTAGTCGATCGCGCGGCGCTCGAGCGCCGCGCGCAGCGCACCCTCGGTGAAGTCCCACTCCTCGTCGCTTCCGAGCTTGTGGTCGGGGCGCGTCGAGAGCTCGAAGCGCGCCTCGAGGCCGAACAGGTCGTAGAGGAACGACGCGAAGTCGAGGCAGCCGAAGATCTCGTCCTCGATCTGGTCGGCCCGGCAGAAGATGTGCGCGTCGTCCTGGGTGATGTGCTTCACGCGCAGCAGGCCGTGCAGCGTGCCGCCCTTCTCGTCGCGGTGCAGCGTCGAGGACTCCGCGAAGCGCATCGGCAAATCCTTGTAGCTGCGCAGCCGCTCGCCGAAGAGCAGCATGTGGCCGGGGCAGTTCATCGGCTTGAGCGCGAGGCGCCGGCCCGACTCCTCGTGTGACTCGACCCAGAAGATGTTCTCCTCGTAGTTCTCGAAGTGGCCCGAGGTGACGTAGGTCTCCTTGTCGTAGAGCAGCGGCGTCTTCACCTCGAGGTAGCCGCGGCGCGCGTTTTCGCGCCGGCGGAGATCCTCGAGCTCGTTCCAGATCACCATTCCTTTCGGATGCCAGAACGGCGAGCCCGGCGAGTGCTCGGAGAGGTGGAACAGGTCGAGCTGCGGGCCGAGCCGCCGGTGGTCGCGGCGGCGCGCTTCCTCGAGTCGCTCGAGGTACGCATCGAGGTCGGCCTGGGAGTAGAAGGCGGTGCCGTAGATACGAGTGAGCTGCGTGTTGCGCTCGTCGCCGCGCCAGTAGGCGCCGGCGAGCCCGGTGAGCCTGAGCGCCTTGATCGGCTTCGCGTTCTGCAGGTGCGGCCCGCGGCAGAGGTCGGTGAAATCGCCTTGGGTGTAGAGGGTGATGTCACCGTCGGCCGTGTCGACGAGCTCGACCTTGTACGGCTCGTGCTCCGCCTCGAAGCGCGTGCGGGCGTCGTCGCGCGAGATCGCCTCACGCGACCACTCGCGACCCTCGGCGATCTCGCGGCGGATCTCCTCCTCGATGCGCGGGAGGTCGGCGTCGCTGATCGGCTCCGGGAACTCGAAGTCGTAGTAGAAGCCGTTCTCGATCGGCGGACCGATCGCGATCTTCACGCCCGGGTAGAGTCGCCGCACCGCCTCGGCGAGGAGGTGCGCCGACGAGTGCCGGAGCACGGCGAGCGCGTCGGGGTCGCCCGCTTCGCGCGTCGTCAGGATCTGGATGCGCTCACCGTCGGCGAGCGGCGCGCGCAGGTCGCGCACTGACCCGTCGGCGCGGATGAGCACCGCCTGCTCGGCGAGCCGGGCTCCGATCGCGCGTGCGGCATCGAGCCCGGTCGCGCCGTCCGGGAGCTCGAGCTGCGAGTCGTCGGGGAGCACCACGTGCATGAAGGCGAAGGTTAGTCGGGAGACCGCGCCGGACATGCTCCAAGGCAGGAGGGCTGGGTGCCTGGCACTTCGGTGCCAGGCACCTCTTCACGCTTCGAAGCGCATGAGCACCCACTCGGCGGTGTGCTCCTCGTCGGGCGGACGGCGCGAGACCTCGACGAAGCCGGCCTTGCTCCAGGCGTGGATCGCATGGCCGTTCCAGGCATAGGGATCGACCGTCACCTCGGCCCAGCCGGCGGCGAGCAGCCGCTGCGCGAGCGTCCGCGCGGCGGCCGGCATGACGCCGCGACCGCGCGCGTGCGGGACGAGGAAGCCGTCCAGCCCACCGCGCCGCGGCTCGGCGTCCTCCCACCACGACTGCAGATAGCCGACCGGCTCCCGGCCTTCCTCGACGATCCAGCTGTCGACGTCGGCGCGCGCGAGCCGCGCGCGCACCTCGTCGGCCGTGAACGTCTCGCCGTCCCAGTAGCGCGACACCTCTGGGTCGGCGTGCCACGCGACGAGCAGCTCGACGTCGCCGCGCGTCGCCGGTCGGACAATTGGAGCGTCCATTCGCGGCAAGCTACGGGAGTTCGTGCAAAGTGCGCGTCTTTCGTGATTCGCCGCCCTTGCGTGCAACGGCCCGCGCCGCATAGATTGCGGCTCCCGTCGGGCGCGTGACGCAAGTAGGTCGAAGCCCCGCCGAGCGACTGTTGAAAGGCGCGAGCCAGAGACGGCCGGTTGGCGAGGTGGACGAAAGCGACACTCGTCCCGGCGGGATTTTTTTTGTTGGGGGGAGCACCTTCGGTTCTCCCCCCAAAGGCCCCCCTCTCCGACACTTGGCCTCTCGCGGTGGTCGGGCGCGGGCGAAGCCCGTGCCCTCCTTCACTCAATGTGCATCCGCGACCCGCGCGAGAGAAGCTTGGTTCAATCGCGTGCGTGGATTTCACGCTGAGTTCGGAGCAGGAGCTGATTCGCAGTACCGCTCGCGCGTTCTGCGACGCGGAGATCGCGCCGCACGCAGCTGCTTGGGATCGCGCGGAGGCGATCGACTCCGGGATCGTCTCGAAGCTCGCCGAGCTCGGATGGCTGGCTGCGGCGCTGCCCGCCGAGCACGGCGGTCTCGCGCTCGACCACGTTTCCTACGCACTGGTCGTCGAGGAGCTCGGGCGCGCCGACTCGAACGTCCGCGGGATCGTCTCGGTGTCGAACGGCCTGTACGGCAAGTCGGTCGCGCGCTTCGGGACGGACGAGCAGCGGGCGCGGCTGCTCCCGCCGCTCGCGGCCGGCGAGGAGCTCGGCTGCTACGCGCTCACCGAGCCCGGCGCCGGCTCCGATCCCGGCGGGCTCGAGACGCGCGCAGAGCGCGACGGCGGCGCGTGGTTGATCTCGGGCCGCAAGATCTTCATCACGCTCGGAACCTGGGCGCGGCACGCGCTCGTCTTCGCGCGCACCGGCGAGGCCGGCCCGCGCGGCATCACCTGCTTCGTCGTGCCAACGGACGCGTCCGGGTTCGAGTCGCGGCCGGTCAAGGGGAAACTCGGGCTGCGCGCGCAGGACACAGCAGAGCTCTTCCTCGACGCCGTCCGCGTGCCCGACTCGGCGCGGCTCGGCGACGAGGGCGGCGGGTTCAAGGTCGCGATGTCGGCGCTCGACCACGGGCGGATCTCGCTCGGCGCCGGCTGCGTCGGCATCGCCCAGGGCTGCCTCGACGCGTCGGTCGCGTACACGAAGGAGCGCAGGCAATTCGGCCGGCCGGTCGCGAGCTTCCAGCTCGTACAGGAGCTGCTCGCCGACATCGCCGTCGAGACCGACGCGGCGCGGCTGCTCGTCTGGCGCGCGGCCGCCACCGCGGACCGCGGCGAGCGCCACACGGTGGAGGCGTCGATGGCGAAGTACTTCGCCAGCGAGGTCGCCGTACGCGCGGCGAACGCGGCGGTGCAGGCCCACGGCGGCTACGGCTACATCGACGAGTTCCCGGTCGGCAAGTACCTGCGCGACGCGCGCGTGACGACGCTCTACGAAGGCACGAGCCAGATCCAGAAGCTGCTGATCGGCCGCGCGCTCACCGGCGAGAGCGCCTTCACGTAGACCTGGACTCCCGCCTCACTCGGACGGGGTACCCCCCAGGACGAAGGTCTAGCGGGACCACACTTTCCTACCCTTTACACCAAGGTTCCGGCGAGGAACCATACGGAGGGCCAGGTAAGACGCAGAGTAAACCAATTCGAAAGGCGGCCCTTTCGATGGGTAATGGGGAGGAACGGACGGCCGTCGTCCTTGACGACCAGCCGTTGTGGCTCGACGCGCTCGAACAGCTTCTCGTTCGGGCAAATGTACGAGTCGTCGGCAAGACGACTGAAGCAGAGACCGCGCTCACGCTGGTGGACGAGCATCGCCCGGACGTGTTCATCACGAGCACGGAAGCGGCGAAGGTGCCGGATGGAGGGATCCGGTGCATCGCTCGCGCGCACCAGCGTTGGCCGGAGCTCAAGTCGGTCGTCTTGGCGCCCGACTACGACGCACGGCAGATCGAGGCGGCGTTCGCCGCGGGAGCGTCCGTCTACTGCATCAAGCGCGCGGCGGTCGACGATCTCGCGGTGGCGATCCGCCAGGCGTTCGATCACTCGATCTTTCTCGCGTCGTCGCACGACCTGCAGTTGCCCGCCCGCGTGTCGAACGGCGGCGCAACTCGTGCGGAGACCATCAACGTGCTCACGCGTCGCGAGGTGGAGATCCTTCGCCTCGTGTCGGAGGGTCACTCGAACTCGGCGCTCGCCAAGATGCTCTGGGTCACAGAGCAGACGGTGAAGTTCCACCTCGCCAACATCTATCGCAAGCTGGATGTGGCGAACCGCACCGAGGCGAGCCGGTGGGCGCACATGAACGGCGTGTTGAATCCGGTAGCGAGCCCGGCGGCGACCGCGGCTTGATCTGGGACCAAACCGCGGCTTGATCTGGGACCAAGAGGACGCGGACGAGAGAGCGTCCGCGTCCTCTTGGGGAGAGAAGTGGCCCCGAGCGGGCAGGCAGGAGGAAATTGCGGCCCAAGCCTCCCGCCTGCCCACGCGGCGGACACTCGCGCCACTGGAACCCGAGGCGCGAACCCGGCTGTATCTCCCACGTCGGGCCGCTTGTGAAACCCCGACACTAGAAACGAAAACGCGCTCGTAGCTGCCTCAACACCTGAGCGGCCACGAGATCGCCCGCCGCAGCGGTGTAGTGGACGCCGTCCGGAAGCCGCACCAGGGTGAGCTTTCCGTTCACGCGCAGGTAGGCGGTGTAGCGGCCGCGCGCGTCGTCGAGCAGATGCCACGTGTCGACGTAGGTCGACGTCTGCGGGTGGGCCTTCGCCACCGAGGCGAGGATGCGGTTGACGATCGGGAAGCTGTGCCGGAAGCCTGGCCCGTCGGGGATCGGCAGGCCGAGCCAGACGGTGTAGATGCCCCGTGCGGCGAGCTCGCGCGTGACGCCGTCGACACGGCGGCGGTACTCGGCGTCCCACGAGGCGCTGCCGAGCGGCCCGATCGTCTTCCCCTCAGGGACGCCGGCCATGAAGTCGTGCGCGTCGTCGGCGCCGAACGAGAACACGGCCACCCTGGCGCCGAGCTCCTTCGTCGCGGCGGGGATGCGCGTGTACCAGTTGTAGAGATCGGGCCGCGCGAGCCCCGTCGACAGGCGGCTCTCGACGCCGACGACGTCGAACGACGGCGTCGCCGCCCGCTCGAGCCCCTGCCCGGGCACCTCGGCGAGCGAGTCGCCGGCGATCCAGACGCGCAGCGGATGCGCGGCCGTGAAGCGCGGCAGGGCGGCCGGACGGTGCGCGCTCGGGCGGCTCGTGGTCTTCGTCGGGGTCGAGGTCGTCGTCGTGCTGTGGCCCGGCTTCGGCT
The DNA here is from genome assembly GCA_035473635.1 of Gaiellaceae bacterium. Taxonomy (GTDB): domain Bacteria; phylum Actinomycetota; class Thermoleophilia; order Gaiellales; family Gaiellaceae; genus PALSA-600. Next base: position 102,678 of record DATIOD010000049.1, read on the forward strand.
GCGCCGGCGGGATCGCGAGGTGCACCTGCGTGTCGATGTCGTCCCAGTCCTGCCGGCCGACCGCGACCTGGAGCTCGTGGCGCGGTGTCGTCAGACGCAGGAAGCGGCTGACGTCGAGCAGCGGGCCGGCGACAGCGATCGCGACCCGGCGCTGCACGCCCTGCGCCTGGATCTGCGCCGTCTTGCGCATCCCCGCCGCGTTCAGGAACGCCGCGAACACGAGGGTCAGGAGGCAGACGGCGACGCTGCGGGCGGCGGAGTGAGGCGGGAGCTTCATCAGAACCGGAAGTAGATGAAGGGCGCGACGCCCTGCGGGCCGAGGGTGTCGATGACCATCAGGCAGACCGCGAGGCAGATCGCCTGCACGGCGGTCGAGAGGCGCCCGAACCGGAGCTCGATCTGCCCGAGCATGCCCGGGCGGACGTACTGCACCCCGATGCCGACCGCGATCGCGAGCAGCACCGAGGTCGTCACGAGCGGCGAAGGCTGGCCCCAGGCGTCGAACAGCCGGTGCAGCACCTGCTCGGCGCGCGCGAGCGAGTCCGAGCGGAAGAACACCCACGCCAGGCAGACGACGTGGAAGGTGACGATCCGCCCGATCCAGATGCCGCGCCGCGACGTCGGAGTCCACCCGACCGCACGCTCGATCGAGAGGCCGAGGCCGTGGATGCCTCCCCAGATCACGAATGTCCACGCCGCGCCGTGCCAGAGACCGCCGAGGAGCATCGTGATCATCAGGTTGCGGTACGTCATGAACGTGCCCTTGCGGCTGCCTCCGAGCGGGATGTAGAGGTAGTCGCGCAGCCAGCGGGAGAGCGTCATGTGCCAGCGGCGCCAGAAGTCGCGGAGCGAGACCGCCGAGTACGGCGAGTTGAAGTTCTGCGGGAACTCGAAGCCGAGCAGGAGGGCGATCCCGATCGCGATGTTCGTGTAGCCGCAGAAGTCGGCGAAGATCTGCACCGCGTAGCCGTAGATCGCGATCAGGACCTCGAGCGACGAGTGCCGGTCGGGGGCCGCGAACACGTCGTCGACGATGTGCGTTGCCAGATGGTTCGCGATCACCACCTTGAGAAACAGCCCGCTGACGATCAGGAAGAAGGCGCGCGGGTTGTCAACCCGCCGAGGGTTGCGGGGCGTCTCCAGCTGGGGCATCAGTTCGCTCGCGCGCACGATCGGGCCGGCCACGAGGTGCGGGAAGAAGGCCTGGAAGACGGCGAAGCGGGCAAAGGACGCCGGTTCGATCTCGCGCCGGTACGTGTCGACGACGTACGAGATCGCCATGAAGGTGAAGAACGAGACGCCGATCGGGAGCGTCACATCGACGATCCACGAGGTTCCGACGAGGTTGTCGAAGGAGCTCACGAAGAAGCCGGAGTACTTGAAGTAGGCGAGCAGCCCGATGTCGAACGCCACTGCGAGCGTGAGGAACGCCTTGCGGGCGGCGACGGCCGTCGAGCGGTGGATCGCGACGGCCAGGAAGTGGTTGACGACGGTGGAGGCGATCAGCAGGAAGACGAACTTCCAGTTCCACCACCCGTAGAACACGTAGCTGGCGAGCAGGATGAAGGCCATCCACGCGCGCCGCCGCGGCTGGAGCGCCCACGAGAGGGGCAGCACGATCATGAAGAAGATCGCGAAGGTGGTGGTCGGGAAGAGCACGCCGTTTAATGCACGCGGAGCATGAGGCGCCGCGTGGAGGACGTCCCGCTGGCGTCGGTCACGCGGACGCCGAAGGCGTACGCACCTGCGCCGGCACGCGGCGTCCCGTGCACGAGCCCGCCGGGCGCGAGGTGCAGCCCGGCCGGCGCACGCTCGAGCAGCGACCAGCGATAGGGGGCGATCCCGGCCGCACCGACGAGCTTCGCCGAGTACGGCGTGCCCCGCTTCGCGGCCGGCAGCCGTGCCGTCTGCACTCGGACGTCCGGTGGTGCGATTCCCGCCTTCGTCAGCGACGTGTGGATGAGCGTGGCCATCGCCTGGGCGCCGGCGCCCGTCAGGTGGATGCCGTCGCTCTGGAACCAGTCGGGATGGCTGCGCGAGTAGACGTTCCAGTCGACGACCGTGACGTCGTCGTGGCGTGACGCCATTGCCGCGATCCCGTCGTTCATCGTCAGGTACGGGTGGCGCGCCGCGCGGAGCGTGAGCCAGAGGATGTGCTTCACGCCGGCTGCCTCGAGCGCGGTCACGGCATCTTCGATGTCCTGCGGGTAGCTGTCCTCGGGGTCGTTGTAGCCGACGGCGACCACGACGTTGGGCCCGAGCTCCGGGCCGAGTGAGTGGACGAGGTCGATCACGGTCGGCGGGCGGGTGCCCTGATACGGGCAGCTGACCCCCGCGACCCGGCGGCACGGCGCGACCTGGAGCTCGAGCGAGACCTCGCGCCCGGCCTGCGCGACGGCGGTGCTCGTCTCCGCGATCGCGTCCGCGACGGAGTCGCCGATCAACGTGACGTGCGGAATGTTCGCCGTCGTGCGCGCCGCAGCCGCCGTGGCGACGACCAGCGACCCCAGGACGACGGCCGCAGCTACCCGGCGGAGCGCGCGCGTCATCGCGCCGATCGTATCCACTCCGGGCCTCGGCGCTCCGAGCGGCTTTTTCGTGTCGCGGCACGCTTGCGCCGGTCGCAGGGAGGCCGTTAGGCTGCGGCTCCCGCCGGGCGCGGAGCGCGAGTAGGTCGAAGCCCCACCGAGCAACTCGGGCGCGCGCAAGCGCGAACGGGCCGGTCGGAGGGGTGGACGAAAGCGCCCCCGCGCCAGGCGGTTTTTCTTTTCAGGCGTGCCTCGCGCAAATCACCCGAACAGGGGGTGACCCGCCGCGAGTTCGAATCCCTGAGACGGGGGATATCGGCCCAGGTCCGCCCCAGGTTAGGTGCGGAGGACAAGGAAGGGGACCAGGGGACTGCGGCACTTCGCCCCTGGGCTTTCAGCACTGCGGACTTGGGAGGCAAGTTGAGGGGTAAGGGGCTACGCGTGGCCGTCGTCGTGCTGGCGGCTCTCGTTTTCGTACCGGCTGCGTTCGCGCATCATCCGGTGATCACGGCGTCGCTTTCGTGCGACGGAGTCGTCAGCTACACGGCAACCGCCTGGGCGACGACGTCGGGGCTTCCCGGCAGCAGGACCGACACCGACGTGCGCGTCTACGAGACGAAGGTCAACGGCGGGGCGCTGACCCCGGCCGTGCAGGTCGGTAGCGGAGCGTTCAACTCGGGCAACAGCTACACGTTCACCGGGACGTTCACCGTGGGCGTCACGGTCAACACTGTGACGCTGAACGCGAAGGAGATCGCCAACTGGGGCGACGGGGCCGGCTCGAGCGGCGGCACGAACGTTGCGAGCACGACCACCGCGACGCGGGCGACGACGGGCTGCACGCCCCCGCCGCCTCCGGACCAGTGCCCAAACATCGAGGGCAACCAGGAGACCGTCCCGGTCGGGATGATCAAGGACGAGAGCGGCAACTGCGTGACGCCGCCCCCGCCCGACGTCTGCCCGAACATCCAGGGCAACCAGGCGACCATCCCTGCGGGAATGATCAAGGACGGGAGCGGCAACTGCGTCACGCCGCCCCCGCCCGACGTCTGCCCGAACGTCGACGGGATCCAGGCGACGCTGCCGGACGGGATGGTCAAGGACGCGAGCGGCAACTGCGTGACGCCGCCTCCGCCGCCCTCGGTGACCCCGCCGTCGGCCACGCCGACCTCGGTGCACAAGCCGAGCGTCGTGAAGAAGAAGACGATCGTCAAGCACGCGAAGAAGAAGACGGTCGTCAAGCACGTCGTCAAGAAGAAGCCGAAGAAGAAGGTCAAGACACATCCGAAGGCGACGCAGGTGCGGAGGCCGGGTGTCCTTCCGTTCACCCCGTAGCGTCTTCGCGCTCGCCGCTTGCGTGGCGGGGCTGACGATCGTCAGCTCCGCCACCGCGGCGGCGCCCCACCTCCGGATCCCGCGGCTCCAGCTGAACGTCGCGCTCGCACCGGACCTCGCCTACGGGCCGCACCTGTACTACCGCAGCACGACGACGGTCGCGATCGCGGGGCACCGGACGACGCACACGCACCCGTTCCGCCACCTCGACGAGCTCCGGAAAGGCGACCCGATCTGGGTCGGCGACACGCTCTACCGGGTGCGGCAGAGGGTCGTCGTCCGGCCGTGGCAGGTGTGGGTGCTTCGCTACCACGGGCTCGTGCTCTCGGCCTGCACGCCGCCCGGCAGCGCGGCCTACCGCATCGTCGTGCTCGCCGCGCCCGCGAAGAGCTAACCGCTCGCCAGCTCGCGCAGCCGCGCGGCGGCGCGTCTGAGGGCGGGCTCGTCGAAGAGGTACGGCGTCGCGTTGGCAACGTCGTGCAGCGGCCCGTCGACCTCGTCGCTGCCTGCTGCCGTGTTGACCGCGTAGCGCACCGGGATCTCGTGGCAGACGACGAGCGTCGTCTGCTCAGCCCGCTCGCAGAGCCGGCCGAAGGCACCGGCATACCGCCGGGCCGCCTCGTTCAGGCTCTCGCCGCCGGTGAAGCGCAGGTTGCGGTCGGCGTGCGGCGCCGAGGCCCGGTAGTCGGCGAGCGTGCGGCCCTCGAGGTCGCCGATCCGGACGTCGCCGAGCTCCGGGTCGACCTCCCGCGGGACGTTGCGGCCGGTGAGCGCAAGCTCCGCGGTCTGCACCGCCCGGGGGAAGTTCGAGACGACGACTAGGTCGATCGGCAGGTTCTCGAGCTGCCCGGCCAGCCGTCTCCCCTCGTCCACCCCGTGCGGCGACAGCCCGCGATCGCGCGCCGGGTCGCCGTTCACCACGCCGTCGACGTTCAGGAGCGACTGGCCGTGACGCACGAGCAGGAACGTCCGCACGCGCTCGAGCCTAGAAGAAGTCTGCGGCACGAGGGACTGGCCGGTCGCGCGAGAATGCCTCGTCGTGCCGGTGCCGCCGAGAACGGGTCGCTTCTTTCGTGCGCAGTACCAGCTGCTGCTGATGCTGAACATGCTCGACCAGGCGCAGACGCGGCTGATGACCGAGTCGAGCGCGGGCCACCGCGTGCGGGCGTGGCGGGCGCGCCGCCGGGTGATCGAGCTGCGCGACGCAGTCGACCGCCAGCGCTTCGACGTCGCGCAGTGGCGGCCGGCGTCGCTCAAGGAGGAGGAGCTGTTGGCGCGGCTGCGGCCGGTGCTCGCGGTGCCCCTGCCGACGACGCTCGCGCGCCGCCGCTCCACGGTCTCGCAGCAGGTCGTCGGCTGGGCGGCCGTCGTGGCGGCCGCGTCGGCTTGGGGCCTCGTGATCGGCGACGTCCTGGCCCGCGGGATCGCGAACCGACCGTCGCTGATCGTCGCAGAGCTCCTGGCGATCGCGCTCTCGCCATTGGCGATCGCGCTGGCCGCCCGGCGCTGAAGCTCGGCCTACGATGTAAGCGATGGCCGTCGCGAGCCCACCGACCCGCGAACTCCTGATCTGGATCGATGCACGGCCGCGGACGTACCGGGAGGCGATCGAGGCCTGGCACAGCCATTGTCCGCGGCTGACGGTCTGGGAGGACGCGCTGATCGACGGGCTGCTTGCGGTTGAGCGGACGGCCGAGGGCTCGCAGGTCAGGGTGACCGAGCGGGGCCGCACCGTCCTCGAATCCTCCTAGCCCTCCTTGTCGGTGCCGGGCTCCGGTGCCATGCTCGAACGGCTGGGATGGGCACGGAATTGTCAGCCGGCGCGGTCGTTGCCGGCTTTCGCATCGAGAGCCTCGTCGGCCGCGGTGCGATGGCCGAGGTATACCGCGCCCGCGACGAGACCGAGCGCGTCGTCGCGCTGAAACTCCTCGACGAGGTCCTCGATCGCGACCAGCGCTTCCGGCGGCGGTTCCTGCGCGAGTCGGAGATCGCGGCGACGCTCGACCATCCCAACGTCGTGCGCACGCTCGGCTCGGGCGAGTCAGCTGGTCGCCTCTATCTCGCGATGGAGCACGTCGAGGGTTCCGACCTGCGCCGACTGCTTCGCGAGGAGGGACGGCTCGATCCCGAGCGCGCGGTCGCGATCGTCGGGCAGGTCGCCGGAGCGCTCGATGCCGCACACACGGCCGGCCTGGTTCACCGCGACGTGAAGCCCGGGAACATCCTGGTCGACACACGGCCCGACGGCGACCACGCGTACGTGTGCGACTTCGGCCTCGCGCGGCACGTCTCCTCGGTCGGCAGCCTCACGGGCGACCGCGGTTTCGTCGGAACGATCGACTACGTCCCGCCGGAGCAGATCGAGGGCGGTGCCGTCGACGGCAGGGCCGACGTCTACTCGCTCGGGTGCGTCCTGTACGAGTGCCTCGCCGGCATGCGTCCATTCGAGCGCGACTCGGAGCTCTCGACCGTGTTCGCCCACCTCAACGAGCCGCCGCCGCAGATCACCGACGACCGTCCCGAGCTGCCTGCTGCGTTCGACGAGGTGATCGCGACCGCGCTCGCGAAGGCGCCCGACGACCGATACTCGTCGTGCGGCGAGCTGGCGGCCGCGGGGGGCGCGGCGCTGCGCGGCGAGGTGGTCGCGCCACGCCGGCGACGTCGCCGGTTCGTCCCCGTGGCGGTCTGCGCAGTAGGAGTCGCGGCGGCGGCCGCAGTGGGTGGATTGCTGCTCTTCACCGGCAAGGGCAGCTCCGAGCCGGTGACCATCACGCCGACGACCCTCGCCGGCGGGAAGCTGGGCGACTCCTCCGCGTTCCTACAAAGACTCTGGGGGACCCCGTTGCGGCAGGTGAGCACCCAGACGCCCGCTGACTACGCGGTGCTGTCGCAGAGCGGACGCGAGGTCAGCGCCTATTTCCTCGGAACCGACGACAGGGCGATCGAGTTCACGACCTGGAACTCATCCGCGCGCACGGTGGAAGGAGTCGGGCCGTGCTCGACGCTCGCACAGCTCAGGAAGGCGTACGGGAAGCGGTTGAAGCCGTCGCCGAACAACACGCACAACGGTGTCGTCTTCGGGTACATGGTCGGGAGGCATCTGTTCTTCGCGATGGGGCCGGGGGCGACGCCGAAGATCGTCGAAGCGGTCGCCCTCTACTCGAACAAGCTCTCAGAGGCCAGCTTCAACGCGCTGAACGAGGGGCCATGCGCGAAGGGCGCCCAGACGCTCGCCGTCGCACGACCGGTAACCACGACGCCCAGCGCGTCGGCGACGCCTGCGTTGACACGGACGCTGACGTCTCGCAGATTCAAGCCGCGCGTGACCGTACGCACACCCGAGGGCTGGAGTGTGCGCACCGACAACGGCCGTGTCTTCAACGTCGCTGCCGCGACTGGAACCTCGATCACCTTCCGGCTCGATCCTCTCCCCACCGCTCCGAGCGGCAGACCACTCTCGAGTATCTCGACGACCCCGAACGGCCTTGTCCGGTGGCTGCAGAAGCAGCGGCGGCTGGTCGTCACGGCCCCGAGCACGGGACTGCTCGGCAAGCCGGCGCTCACCACCTCGACCGTGAACGTCCGGTCGCGAGCCGGCGACGTGAGCTACTTGACGCTCCGTGGCCCCGGCTACGCGTTCCCGCTCCGCGCCACGGCCGGCAGTCCCGTCGAGCTCCGCCTGACCGGGGTGCGCATCGGCACGCTGGTCCACACGCTCGCATTCGCGATCGAGTCGCCGTCGCAGGCGGCGTTCGATCGCGCCAAGCCGACCGCCGACGCGATTCTGTCGACCCTGCGGGTCGGAGCGGTGCCGGTGCTTCCGCTCTCGTCGCTGAGCTCGCTCTGCACACGCCTGTACCAGGGCACGTGTCTCGGCGAACTGACGGCCGGCACTCACTCGACCTCGACGTTCCGGCCGCAGCTCACGTACACAGTCCCGGTCGGCTGGACGAACTACAGCGACAGGCCCAGCTTCGTCAACTTCGTTCCGCCGGGAGGCGATTGGCGCGGAGTTGACCCTGAGAAGAGCGACTTCGTCGGGGTGATGACAAGCATCGCCGCGGCGTCCGCAGGATGCGCAGGCGCCTCGACGGTTCACACTCCGGCCGCATACGCGCGCTGGCTCGGGCGCCAGCCCGGGCTCGCGATCACGCGCCCCACGCCGGTGACGCTTGGCGGACTGTCAGGCTTGGTCGTCGACATCCGCGTCCGCAAGACATGGAAGAGGACGTGTCCGTGGTCGAAAGGCTCCCCCGTGGTGCGGGTGATCACCGGCCGCGCGCCGACACCGCCCGAGCTCGACCACGTCGTGATCGCGCAGCCGATGGTGATGCGCCTCTACCTCCTCGGATATCGAAAAGGCACGCTCGGGATCGAGATCGACGCGCTCAAGGGCAGCAAGCGGCTGGCGGAGTACACCGCCGTCGTGAAGACGTTCCGTTTCAAGCAGTAGAGCCGAGCGACCAGGAGAACTGCGTGCGGCTCTCGCGCGGGGCAAGGCCGCCGGGCCGCATCCCCCCGTGCACGAGCAGCACCGGTGCCGCGGCACGCTCGACGAGCACCCGGCGCACACCGAGACCCTCGACTCGCCAGCGAGAAGGGAGCCCGGCCACGACGACGGTCGCCGCCTCGACCGCGGCGAGCAGGCCGTCGGCGGTCGGCTCGGCGAGCAGCGGCTCGGCCGTGACGCCCACGACTCGCTGCGCGGCGAGTGACGCATCCGCGAGCAGCCGACTCGCGTCCCGACGACCCCGCCGCGGATCCGCTGTCGTCCCGACGAGGCGCAGCGGCGCAGCGAGAGCGCCGGCGAGCCACGCGCCCAGTTCGAGCGCCGCCCAGTCGTGGTCACCGCCTCCGAACGGGACGAACACCCCCTCCCCGCTCCCGCGTGCGGGCCGGCCGCCGCAGAGGATGGCGACATCGGCCGGTGAGCGACCGACGATCGCAGCGAGGTCGCCGGCCACCTCGTCTTCGAGGCCGTCCAGCAGCACGAGCTCGACGTCGTAGTTGGTCGCGAGGCGAATGACGTCGCGCGCCGGCTCGAGCGAAGTGAACGCGGCCGTTCGGGCGGGTGCGTCGAGGGCTGCACCCCGTGCAGCGAGCTCGGCAGCGGCCGCGGTGACGTCACCGGCCTCCGCAAGCAGGCGCGTGATCAAGAGCGTGCGCGCCGGCAGCGCGGCGAGCGGCTCCGCTAACGCGAGTAGGGGCTCGAGGCTGCCGCCCGAGGACGGGACGACGAGCAGCATGCGCTCGGCCGGCTCGTAGCGACCGGCGGCTGCACGGAGCGGCTCGAGCGCCGGGTCCTGGGTGAGGATGCGCCGCTCGAGGTCGTGCAGCGCGGGAGACGGCTCGATGCCGAACTCGCCGACAAGCGTCTCGCGCGTCCTGCGGTAGACGTCGAGTGCCTCGGCTTGCCGCCCCGCGCGGTAGAGGGCAAGCATGAGCTGCCCGCGCAGGCGCTCGCGGAGCGGGTGGTCCCAGACGAGCGACTCGAGCTCGCCGAGCACGGCGAGATGGCGGCCGAGACGCAGCTCCGCGTCGACGTGCTGCTCGAGCGCAGCGAGGCGCAGCTCCTCGAGGCGTCCGATCGCCGTCTGCGCGAACGACTCGTAGGCGAGGTCGGCGAGCGGCGCGCCCCGCCAGAGGCCGAGCGCCCGATCGAGCAGCGCCGCTGCCGCTTGCGCATCGTCGGTCTCCAGCGCCTGCGCGGCGTCGTGCGTCGCACGCTCGAAGCGGTCGAGGTCGAGGCGTCCGGGCTCGACGTGCAGCACGTAGCCGGGCGACCGCGTCTCGATCGCTTCAGCACCGAGCACCTTGCGGAGCTCCGAGACCTGCCGCTGCACCTGCGTCACCGCGGTCACCGGCGGCGCCCCGGCATAGAGGTCGTCGGCGAGCTGCTCTACCGAGACAACGCGATTCGCGCTCAGCAGCAGGATCGCGAGCGCAGCCCGCTGCTTCGGCCCGCCCAGGCGGACCGGGCGATCTCCGTCGAGAACCTCGAGCGGTCCGAGCAGCCGGAACTCGAGCACGCGGGCGACGTTAGATGAGTCGGTAGCCCGCCGGTAGGGAGCCGATAGCGGCGGTTTCGAGCATCGCCGCATGGGACGAGCGGTTCTGGCGGCGGTGACCGCGGCGGTGCTCGCGGCATTCGCGGGCGCTTCGCGGGCGACGGTTCGTGCGCAAGCGGCGCCGGGCTGCCCCGCACCCCGGGTCAGTGCGGCGTCCGAGGCGCGCATCGACCGCGTGCTCGCCTCGGGACGGGACGTGTGGGGAGAGCAGCTGCTGCGCGCGGCGAACGGTCCGACGTACGCCGCCGCCCGCGGCTTCCTGCCGCCGCTCCTCTACGCGGTCGGACACGGTGGCGCGCCTCTGACCACGTCGGGCGTCTACTACCTGCCGTTCACCCTTCCGCTGAGCGTCGGCGGCCCCCGTGGCTTCGGCCTCCACGTGGCCGACGGCAGCCAGGTCATCGTGCGTCGCGTCGGGGGGCCGAGCGTCACCGTCGAGGTCGGCGCCCGCGGGAGCGAGCGCTTCGGCTCGTGCCTCGGACGGCTGCAGGCTCCGCGCCTCGCGGACGGATACCTGCCGCTGCTCGAGGTCGGTTACCGGGACGCCGCCGGCGTCCGGTACACCCAGGAGTCGTTCGTCGGCCGGCTGCCGCGCGAACGGTCGCTGGTGAGCTTCATCCGGGTCACCGCCGACGCGCGCAGCTCCGCAACGGGTGGCGTCGTGCGGCTCGTCTCGTCGACGGGCCGCGTGATACGGCTCCCGGTGCCGCGCATGGAGGCGGTCGAGCTCGATGCCGCGTTCACTCACGACGGAGCGCGGCTCGCGCGCGTCGGAGCCGCGGTGTACGACTCCGCCCGCGCCGACGTCACCGCCTTCTGGCAGAAGGCGCTTGCTGTCGCGCCGGGCTTCGTCGTGCCTGACGCCGACGTGATGGACGCCGAGCGGGCCCTGTTGACCGACGAGCTCTCGATGACCTGGCGGTACAGCGTCGGCAACGTCTACGAGGAGCTGTCGTACGTCGAGGCGCTCGACGTCGCACAGGTGA
>DATIOD010000050.1:0-8449 GCA_035473635.1 Gaiellaceae bacterium
GGAGCTGCTGCGCAAGGCGATGGCGCCGCTGCTGCCGGACGAGATCGTGACGAAGAGCAAGCAGGGCTTCAGCCCGCCGGACCAGTCGTGGTACCGCGGGCCGACGATGGACTACATCCGCGAGATCCTGCTCGACGAGCGCACGCTCTCGCGCGGATGGTTCAAGCCGGAGTACGTGCGCGGCGTGCTGAACGACCACCTCGAGGGCCGCGTAAACCATCGACTCTTGATCTGGTCGCTGCTCTCGTTCGAGTGGTGGAACCGGCTGTTCCTCGACGAGCCGGCCGGCGACTCGCTGCCACATCCGGAAAGCCGCGGGGCGTTCGCCGGATGAGCACGGCACTGGCAGTGTTCGCCTGTCCCGTGTGCAAGGCCGATCTGCGAGGCGAAGGCGAGAGCCTGGCCTGTGACTCATGCGGCCGGTCCTTCCCGGTTGTTGAAGGGATCCCGCGGTTCGTCGAGCTTGCGGCCGGGGCCGCCGCTCAGGTTCAACGCGTCTTCGACTTCGAACACCGGCGTTACCGCGACTCCTGGTACACGCAATTCCACGCGCGCCTCGTTGAGCAGTTTCTCGAGGAGTGCGGGCTGCCGCGTGCGTTCTTTGCAGGAAAGCGGGCACTCGACGCCGGTTGCGGCTCGGGCCGCTGGAGCTACGCCCTCTCGGAGCTGGGAGCGGATGTGGTGGGCGTCGACCTGACCGCGGGTGGCCCGGAGTCCGCGCGGGCCGCTTTCGGCGACCGCGACTCGGTGACGCTCGCCCAAGCGGATCTCTTCGCTCTGCCCTTCCGCCCAGAGTCATTCGACTTTGTCATGAGCTGGGGCGTCCTCCACCACACGCACGACACCAAAGCGGCCTTCGATCAGCTCGTTCCGCTGGTGAAGCCGGGCGGAACACTGTTCGTCATGGTCTACGAGCTCGAGAGCCGTCTGCGAGCGGTCGGCACGAACGTGGTCCGCAGGCTGATGCGCAGGCTTTCGGACGAGCGGCGCTATCGGGCGTGCCGGCTGTTCGTTGTGCGGAACGGACTCGTGGCCCGCGCGCTCTCGCCGTTCCTGATCATCAGCTACCTACCGCCCGATTCGAAGCTCGACCCCGCGACGGCGCAGTTCGGGCTCTTCGACGCGTACTCGCCGCGATGGAACCACCTCCACACCCACGAGGAGGTCGTGGGCTGGTTCTCAGCGTCCGGCTTCGAAGAGGTCGTCGTGATCGACCGCCCCGGAGCGGTGCGGGTGCGCGGACGACGCGCCGCAGGCAACCCCAGCGTCGCAGCCTCGTGAAGCAGGCGCTTTTCCGGCGGGCACCGAACCTCGCCACCGCCCTGGGCGTCTATCGCTACCTCCGTGCGCAGCGCCGGAATTACGAGCGGGCCGGCCGTGACACACGACCACCGGCCGATCTCATCACCCGCTCGGAGAACGGCGCGCTGCTCGTCGTGCGCGACCACGAGCTCGGCGACCTGCGGCTCGTGAACGGCCAGCTCTCGGCGAGCCAGAAGTCAGAAGAGATCCTCGCCTTCCTCAAGCGCGTGGCGAAGCCAGAGCCGCGAACGATCTGCGAAGTCGGTACCTCGGCGGGGGGAACGCTCTACCTGCTCACGCGCGTCGCGGCCGACGAGGCCGTGCTCGTCTCGGTCGACCTCGAGATACCGCCGCACGTCGCGGCGGCGCGCGCATGTCTCGCGCGTGCCCACCAGCGAGTCGTGAGCCTTGCCGGCGACTCGCAGACCGACGCAATGGTCGCCCGGGTGCGGAGAGCCGTCGGAAACCGCCCGCTGGACGTGCTCTTCATCGACGGCGATCACTCGTACGAAGGCGTCAAGCGCGACTGGGAGCTCTATTCACCGCTCGTGCGCCGCGGAGGGATCGTCGGTCTGCATGACATCCAGGAGGACTACGCGACGAGTCGTGGCACACCGACCCCATCGATCTCCGGCGATGTTCCCCGCTTCTGGCGCGAGTTGTGCGAACAGCACCGAACAGAGGAGCTGATCGCCGACCCGGGGCAAGACGGCTTCGGCATCGGCGTGGTCTATCTCTGAAACACACCGGCGGCTGCCGCACGGGCCGCGAGCCTGGCCGAGGTCGCGTAGCGCCGCCGGGCGAGCTCGAACGTGGCGGCGCGCCGGTAGTGCGCCGCCAACCCGGCGCCCAGGGTCTTGCCGAGCCGCTGTCGGGCCTCGGGGTACTCGCGAACGAACTCACGAAGAAGCGCTACGTGGTTCAGGTGGTAGTTCGACGAAGCGAGTCGCGAGCTCTCGTTCTCGCCGTGGCGGCGGTAGCGAACGAGTACTTCGTTCACCCGGGCGAACTCCCAGTCGAGCGAGAGCACGAGCCAGAGGAAGTAGTCGTCACCGAACGAGAAATGGGCCTCACGAAAACGCAAATCGCGCCTCGTCATGGCCGAGCGACGGAAGACGACAGTGATCGACGGGACAAAGCAGCCGTTGACGAAGAGTTCGCTGAGCACCTGGCCTTCGGCCTCGAGTCGCTCGTCTCGCCACGGCAGCGTGGCGCCGGTTTCCGAGTCGAAAGCCTCGAAACCGGTGTAAACGAGGCCGACCTCAGGCCGCCCCTCGAGGACGGGAACCTGCTTCTCGAGCTTTTCGGGAAGCCACACGTCGTCGTGGTCGGCCCACGCGAGAAGCGGTCCCCGGGATTCGTCGAGCGCGTCGTTCCGCCGGCGGGTCGGGCCGGCCCGTTCGTTGAACTCGAGCAGCCGCACGCGTTCGGAGCGGTAGCGCCGCACGATCTTTCGCGTCGCATCGGCAGAAGCATCGTCCGCGACAATCAGCTCGACGTTCGGGTACGTCTGTGCCAGGACGCTCTCGATGCTCTCCTCGATCCAGCGCTCGGAGTTGTACGAGGCCATAAGCACGCTGACGAGCGGACGCTCGGCGCTCACGGCGCGATCTCGGCCGGGCGGAGGCGCCCCTGCAGCAACCGCCGCGCGTGTGCGACGTCTTCTTCGTCCACGACTCGCGCCACCCGCAGCGAGACGACGAACGCGGCCAGCGCAACGGTCTTGACGAGCAGGTCGACCGCGACCGGCTCGAGCTTCACGAGGCCGACTGCGCCGAACACGGCCGCGAGCACCAGCGCGCGCAGGACCTTCCCCGTCTCGTACGGCGTCGGGTAGACACGCTGGGCGACGGCGTGCTGGAGGACGGCGAGCACCGCGTAACCCGCGGCGGTCGCCAGCGCGGCCCCGACCATGCCGTACTGCGGGATCAGCACGAGGTTGAGCGCGATGTTGACCGCGGCCGCCGCTCCGGCGATCGCCGGCAGCAGGCGCGTGCGCCGGGCGAAGGAGATCCCCGAAGTGACGACGAGCGAGATCCCGAAGAAGGCGACCCCGAACGACAGCGGGCCGACTGCCTTGTAGGCGCGGTCGTAGCCCGGCGCGAGCAGATCGATCGCCCCGCGCGAGTACAGCGTCAACACGACCGTGCCGGTCAGCAGCACGACCACGAAGTACGTCAGCGACTTCGCGCGGATCAGCTTCTCCGCCTCCGGATCCTCGGCATAGAGCGAGAAGATGTACGGCCCGAATGCGAGCGCGAACGCCGAAACCCCGAGCATGAGCAGCGAGGCGAGGCGGTTCGCGACCGCGTACTGACCGACCTCGGCCAGATCGGTGAGGCGGTTCAGCAGGAGGCGGTCGATGAGCGCGAGCGCCCACAGCGCGAGCGCCGCGGGGACGAGCGGCAGCCCGTACGCGAGCATCACCTTCAGGTCGGGCACCGAGAAGCGCAGCCCGATGTCGTGGCGGCAGACGACGGCGCCGTAGACGACCGCGAGCAGGTTGCCGAAGATCGCCCCGTAGAAGATCGCCTCGACGCCGACGTCGAACGCGACCACCAGCACGATCGCGACTCCGGCGGAGACGATCGCAGCCAGCACCGAGGAGATGACGTAGCTCCAGCGGCGGAAGCGCAGCCGCATCGTCTCGCGCAGCATGGTCGCGCCGTTCACGAGCGGGACCGAGGCGGCGATCGCGACGATCAGGGCGTCCGCCGCCTTGCCGTCGAAGAGCCAGTTGCTGATCGCGGCGTGCGCGGCGGCGAGCACCGCCGCCAACACGACGGCGATGGTGGTCGTGGAGGCGATCGCGGTGAAGAGCACGCGCCGACGTGACTCCGGCTCGGTCTCGGGGTAGTCGTAGTAGCTGCGCTGGGCCGCGGAGGCGAAGCCGAGGTCGACGAGCGTCTGCACGACCGAGGCGAGCACGAGGCCGAGCTCGAGCATCCCGTACTGCGCCTGTGAGAACGCGCGCGCGAAGATCGGCAGCGTCAGCGCGCCGACCGCCTGTAGCAGCACGCCGCTGAGCCCGTAGACGATCGTGTGCTTGGCGAGCGTCAGGATCGGGCTAGAGCCGCCTGGAATGGAGGCATCGGCGTCGATCCGCGTGCCGCCCGCCTCAGTCGCGCTCACCGGACTAGCCTAGCCGCGGGTGCGGCGGCTGCCGCCCCGTACGATTCGGCCGATGGCAAGACGTGCGCTGGCCTTCGCGGCGCACGCGGTGGCCGGCGCGCTGGCGGTCACGGTGTGCGCGCTGCTCATAGTCCCGTACTCGCGGCTGCGGCGTTTCGTGCGGCGCCGGCGCGGGCTGCGGCCGCGGATCCTCTGGGCCCCGATTCCCGTGATCAACATCCGCTACAGCTCGCTCGCCGACCGGCTCTACGGCTACGAGAGCGAGACACTCGTCTACGAGTCGTACTCGATCAACCGCCAGCACGACTTCGACTACGTGCTTGACCGCCTGATCCGCGTGCCGGTGCTCGGCCTGCTCGTGCCGTACGGGGCGTTCCTCTGGGCGGCGCTGCGCTTCGATGTTTTCGGCTTCTTCTTCGACGGCGGCCTGCTCGGGCGAACGCCGTGGTGGCGGGCGGAGCTCGCGCTGCTCGATCTGGCCGGGAAGTACATCGTCGTCTATCCGTACGGCGGAGATGGGCGCTTGGCGAGCATCACTCGAGAGCACGGCCGCTGGAACGCATACAGCGAGATCCCGCCGGGCGAGGAGGATCGCGCCGAGGCCGAGGTGCGCGCCCGGCTCGACGTATTCGGTCGCCGCGCGGACGTGATCCTCGGCTGCGCCGACCTGGTCGAGGACCTGCCGCGGCTGGACGGCGTCTTCCTCTACCCGTTCCCGACCGAGGATTGGCAGCCCACGGACGCGCCTGAGGATGACGTCCTCACGATCGTCCACTCGCCGAACCACCCGCACTACAAGGGCACGCGCTACCTCGTCGAGACAGTCGATCAGCTGCGGCGCGAGGGGCTTCCGGTCGAGCTCGAGCTGGTGCAGGGCGTCCCGACCGACGAGGCACGCGCGATCTACGAGCGGGCGGACGTGATCGCCGACCAGTTCCTGATCGGCGCGTACGCCCTCTTCGCGATCGAGGGCATGGCGCTCGGCAAGCCGGTGCTCTGCTATCTGAACGAGCGCTTCGCGCCCCACCACCCCGAGTGGGCCGAGTGCCCGCTCGTGAACACGAATCCCGACACGATCGCCGAGAACCTGCGCCGGCTGCTCGACCCCGGGCTTCGGCGCGAGGTCGGCTCGCGCGGGCCCGGATACGTGGACCGGTACCACTCCCTGCGCTCCGTCGGTGCGCGCTTCGACAAGCTCTACCGATCGCTCTGGGGCGCGGAGTACCGCTCGAACCAGTAAGGCGGCTCGGGGGGCCGAGTGATGAACGGTGCAATCGCCTCGGGACGCCGGGCGCCGCGGAGAAAGAGCTCTGTGTGATCGATTGTGCGCTCGACGTCCGGGAAGCCGCTTTCGACGAGCCACCGGCGCACCTCGGAGTAGGTGTGGCGGTCGTTGATCGTCGGCGAGAGCAGATCGAAGGCATGGTGCACGTCAGAGCCTGGCCGCAGCAGGTGGATCGCGCGCTGCTTGAGCTTGAAGGGCAGCGGCGCGAGCAGTAGCCGCTCGGCGCCCAGCCGTGCCCACGCGAATCGATTGACGGACTCCTGGCCGTAGAGGTAGAGAAAGATCACACCGTCGTCTGCCACTACACGCGCCACGCCACGCAGCGCGGCCCGCGTGTCTCCGGTGTGGTGCAGCACGCCGAACGAGAACACACAGTCGAAGCGCTGCGCGGCCAGGTCGGCCGGAAGTCGCAGTAGATCGGCTTGCTGGGTTCGAAGTCGTGCTTGCTGTTCGGCCGTACAGTGCTCGGCGACGTGCTCCTTGACCTGGGCAAGGGCAGCGTCGCTGAAGTCGACCGCCGTCACATCCGCGCCGAGCTCGAGCAGCCCGACCGTCCAGCGACCGGTCCCGCAGCCGGCATCGAGGATGCGCTTGCCCTTGAACCACTCGGGCTTCAGGCAGAGCAGCTCGCCGGCGATGATCCGCGTCACGTTCGAGCGGAACCACTCGTCCGAGAGGAGCGCGTCCGCCTCGGGCAGCTCGCGCCACTGGTAGTCGAAGGAGGCGAGCGTCTGCTTTCTCAGGAACCGTCGTAACACGGCCCGTATCCTCGCCGCGATGGCCCTTCGCGTGCTGCACTGTCCGACGAACGTCGGCAACAACCCCCAGGGGCTCGCGCGCGCCGAGCGCGGCGCGGGGCTCGAGAGCGTCTGCGTCTCGTTCGACGACCCGTTCGGCTACGAGGTGGACGAGTCGCTCGCCACGCCGAACCCGCTCCTGTTCGAGCGCCGCCGCTGGGGACTGCTGCGACGGGCCCTGCGGGACTTCGACGTCGTCCACTTCAACTTCGGCCGCTCGCTGTTCCCGCCACCGCCGCCGATCCCGTGGCGGCAGGACCCGCTTCACGCGCCCGGTCGAGCCTACGTCCGGGCGCTCGCGCTCCGCGACTTGCCGCTTCTACGCCGCGCCGGGAAGACGATCGCCGTGACCTTCCAGGGCGACGATGCCCGCCAGGGCCACGGCTCGCCGCTGTCGGCCGCGGTCGGCGAGGGCTACTACACGCCCGCCGGCGACGCGGTCAAGCGGCGAACGATCGCGGCGTTCGACCGCTACGCCGACCGGATCTTCTTCCTCAACCCCGACCTGGGCGAGGTGCTGCCCGCGCGCGCGCGCTTTCTCCCCTACGCCAGCGTCGATCCCACTGAGTGGCGGCCGCGCGAGCCGGCGCCGCTGCCGGCGGCACCGAGGATCGTCCACGCGCCGAGCCATCGCGGTGTCAAGGGGACCGAGCACGTGCTCGCCGCAGTCGAGCGGCTTCAGCACGAAGGTCTGCCGGTCGAGCTCGAGCTCGTCGAGGGCCTGAGCCACACCGAGGCGCGGGAGGCGTACGGGCGCGCCGACATCCTGGTCGACCAGCTGCTGGTCGGCTGGTACGGAGCCCTCGCGATCGAGCTGATGGCGCTCGGGCGGCCGGTCGTCTGCTTCATCGACGACGAGACCGCGGGGCGGCACGCGCCGCCGGAGCTGCTCGCCGAGCTGCCGGTCGTCCGCACCACTCGGGACGACCTCGCCGACGTGCTGCGGACGCTCCTGACCGAGCGGCGGGGCGAGTACCCCGACCTGGCGCGCCGCTCGCGCGCGTTCGCGCAGCGCTGGCACGACCCGGCCGCGATCGGCGAGCGGATGCGCGTCGAGTACGAGGCGGCTCAGGTCGAAAGGCGATCGTAGAGCGCCAGCAGCTGTTCGGCCTCGTGCTCCCAGTTGTAGGTCTCGCGAACGAGCTCGCGTCCACGCGCACCAAGCCGCTCGGCCTCGTCGGGATCGTCGAACAGGCGCTGGATCGCCGCCGCGATCGCATGTGGGTCACGCGGGTGGACGAACAGCCCGCAACCGTCTGCGAGCTCGCGCCAGAGCGGGAAGTCCGAGGCCACGAACGGGATTCCGGCGGCCATGTACTCGAACAGCTTGACCGGCAGCGCGTCGACGTAGGCGCGCCGCGGATGGAGCACGAGCAGGCCCGCGCGGGCTCGCCGCAGTGCCTCCGCAACGCGGGCGCGGTCGAGCCAGCCGGGAAGCTCGACCCGCTCGTGGCGCAGCTCCTGTGCGAGCGCCGGCGGCTGGACGCGCCCGGCCAGCACGATCGTCACCTCGGGGACGAGCTCGGCGGCCTCGACGAGCTCCCTCGCGCCGCGGTCCGCCGTCACGCCGCCGAGGTAGACGACCTCAGGCGGGCGCTCCGCGTGCGGTGGCCCGGCGAACGCTTCGACCTCCTCGGCGAGCGGGAAGTTGCGCACGACGACCGTCTTCGCAGCCGGGAAGCGCTCGGCGACCCGTGGCGTCGCGGCGACCACGCCGTCCACCACGCGCCCCAGGAGTGCCATGCCGGCGGTCCAGCCGAGGCTAAGTCCGCGTGTGACGAGACCACCGTCCCCGAGCGTGGCGACCTCGACCGGCGTGTCCTCGTGCGCGTCGTAGACGACCCGGGCGCCGCCGGCCTTCAACCGCAGCGCGACCGGCAGCAGCTCCGGATCGTGCAGGTGGAAGACATCGGCCCCGCTCGCCTGGGTCGCC
>DATIOD010000051.1:0-54651 GCA_035473635.1 Gaiellaceae bacterium
CGAGAACTCCTTCTCGGCGTGGAAGGTATGGAACCACGTGCACCAACAACCGCCCCACACGCCGTTGTGTCGTTCCGCGAGGCCCGCGAACGCGTCCCACGTCTCCGGAGTCAGAGGTCGAACGGTGAGGGTCGCGGCGGCGTGCTCGGTCACGGCCGCAGCTTAAGGGAGACCCGGGCTGTGCCAAGCTCAGGGTGCATTGAGGAACACTGGCCCAGCCGAGCGCGTTTGTTCCTGAGCCGATCTACGGTGCTTCCGGGCTTGGAGTGAACAGCTTCCAGTGCCCCTCGGAAACGACTTCGGCGTTGCCGTCGAGCACTTTGATTGCGGTCTGATCGTCGATTGCGTATCCCGCCACCGGCAGGCTAGCGGCCCACGTTTCTGCCTTGGCCATGGAATGTTCCGGCATAGCCTCGTGATCGAGGTGCGGGAACATCGCGAAATCAACCACTCCCAACGCTCTGTCGCCATCGCTGGGCGGAGTCCCGACGACGAACTCCTCCCCGACGTTGGGGGCCATCACCAAACTGCCCGCGCTTACACCCACGTAGACCGTATCGCGCAGCGACGGAAAGAGGTCCGACAGTCCGGACTGCTGCATCCAGTAGCACAGATACAGGGGATCGCCACCTCCCACCAGCAGGGCGTCAGTCTCCCGAAGCGCAGTGGTCCAATGCGCTCTCTCGATGCTGGGCAGCGCGGTGAGCTCTAGCACTCCCAACGACTTCCAGCCCAGTTCGCACAACGGGCTGGCTGCCCGCCCACTGATCAGCTTCCATGCCATGCCGGCACCGCCGGGGAACGCATATATCGCGGTGGGAATGCAGAGGGCGTTGGACTCGGCAATCGGCTTTCCGAGCAGTTCGACCAGCGCATCGTGAATGCTCGCGTTCTTGATGCCAGCCGAGGTGAGAAGAAGCTTCATGCTGCCTCCCGGAGTTGTTGGGCGAGAACGTACTTAGGCTCTCGCGGATCCGTACGCGGCAGAGACTGGCGGACCACCGAAAATTCATTGGCTCCAACCCGATCCAGCCTCAGGGCTTCAGGGGTCATTCCGGAACACTGGCCCAGGCCAGTTCTCCAACGCACGCTTCAGAGTCGTCGAAGCCAGTCGTCTCTGCAAAGGGTGTACACCGTCATCGGCTCGCCTGACCGCCCCCGTCCCGTACTGCGGACGGCGAATCCGAGCTTGGCCGCCACGAGGCGAGATGGTTCGTTCTGCCCGTCCTCGATATAGGCCGTAATCGTCTGAACGTCGGTGCGGCTCCAGAGATCATCGATCGCCGCTTCCATCGCCTCAGTCGCTATCCCTTCGTTCCGCCGCTCCTCGGTCACCCACCAGCCCGCCTCGACTTCATCCGCCGCGATGCCCTCGATCCCCTCACCGGCAAACCGCAGCTCGGCGCAGCCGAGAAAGCTGTCGTCACGCTTGTCCCGGATTGCCCACGGTCCGAAGCCGTGCTTCTGCCACTGCGGCTCGGCGGCGCGAGTGTCACGCAAAGCGTCCTCGGCGTTCCTCGATGCACGGGCATGCTCGGCTTCATCGAGCCCCGTCAGGGGGAGGAGGCTCAGTCGCCCTGTCCGGAGAACGATTCTGCCCTGCTCCGACTCCACCCGGCCACCCCCGTAGTCTCCCTGCACGCTCGCCAGTATGGCGGGCCGCTCAGGGGTCATTCCAGAACACTGGCCCAGGCGTTCGTGCTCACGTGTGAGCGCTGTTCGCGGCTCGTGAGCGAGGGCCTCGGGTAGGACACCGAACGTGCCGCGGAGCGTTTCGCCCTTACTGCATCTCGCCGTCGTGTTCGACCGCGTAGAGCTGCCATTCGCCCGGTACGCCCTTCAGTTCGGCGGTGCCGCGGTCGGCGAACTGGATCCCCGATCCCGCGACCAGGTCTTTGACCGTGCGCGAGACGAGCACTTCCCCCGGCGCGGCCTGGGCGGCGACCCGCGCGCCGATCGAGACGGCGATACCGGCCACCTTGTCGGCGAGCACCTCGCACTCGCCGGTGTGCAGCCCGGCGCGTATCTCTAGGCCGAGCTCGCCGACTGCGTGCGTCACCGCGCGGGCGCAGCGGATGGCCCTCGCCGGGCCGTCGAAGGTCGCGAAGAACCCGTCGCCGGCGGTGTCGACCTCACGGCCGCGGAAACGGGTGAGCTGGCTCCGGACGGCTTCGTGGTGGCGTTCGAGCAGCTCGCGCCAGCGGCGGTCGCCCAGCTCGGCAGCCGTTGCCGTCGAGCCGACGAGATCGGTGAACAGCACGGTGGCGAGGACCGTGTCGGGCTCAGGGACGTCGGCGGGCAGGTCGGCCACGAACGCCTCGACCTCCCGGACGACAGACTCGGAATTGGCCGGCACCGCCATCACCAGGTGGTCATCGCCGGGGAGCTCTCGGTAGCGAGCGTGGGGGATGTGCTCGGCGAGATAGCGACCCTCGTTGACGTTGACGATCTTGTCGCCTGCAAGCTGCACGACGAGCGTTGGAACCCGGATTGTCGCGAGCACGTCCCGGACGTCGATCTCGATGTTCATGCGGGTGAGATCGAGGCGCGCGCCGGGACTGATGCTCGAGCGCCTCACCATTGCCCACCAGCGGACGAACTCGTCGTCGCCGGCGAGGCTGGGCGCGAAATTCTCCAAACCTGCGCGCGTGCTCTCCTCGGTGACCGGCGACGGCGACTGTTCCTCGTCGCGGATCCACCTGCGGTACTCCTCCTCGGTCGACCGCCACGGGTAGTCGGGTGCCCAGGTAACGCGGGCGTGTGAGCCGTACAGCACGAGACCCGCAGTGCGCTTCGGGTGCGTAGCGGCGAAGACGACCGACATCGGCCCACCTTCGGAAACACCCATCACGACGGCACGCTCCGAATCGGCCGCCTCCATCACCGCCCTGATGTCATCTGACCGCTCCTCCAGCGTGGCGATCTTCTTCACCCGGTCAGAAAGACCCGTGCCCCGCTTGTCGAACACAATCACCCGGCTGAACGACGCCAGCCGATCGAGAAAGGCTGAAAACAGAGGGTGCTGCCACATCAGCTCCACGTGGGAGAACGACCCCGGCGCCAACACGAGATCGACCGGCCCGTCGCCTACCACGGCATAGGCGATCGCAACGTCACCGCTCTGGGCATAGCGGGTCTCGGACAGCTTCACCGAGCCATTCTGCCCCACTGGACGCGCGGGCTCTAGCCGGGCGGCGAGCGCCCAGACTCGGGTAACTAGCCGAAAAGTCCGGCGCCGTCCTCAGGCGTCCTTCCGGCACGCTGGCGCGAGCGACGGCACGGTCCCAAGACCGCGATCAATGTCGCGGCCACCGTCTCTGCGTCGCTTTCACCCCCCGGCCTGACGACGAGTCCGCTCATCCCACTAAACCCAACATGGGTACGGCCAGGCTCCCGCGTCCGGGTGCTGCGGTTCAGAAGACCCAGATGCCGTTTTCCTGCACGACCTTGCCGTCGAGCTCTATGCGCCCGCCGAAACGGAGGTCCTTGACGATGTCCCAGTGGATCGCCGAGACGTTCGCGCCGCCGAGGAACTCCCCGTCGCCGAGCGCGAGGTGGATGGTTCCGTTCATCTTTTCGTCGAAGTAGACGTTCCGCATGTAGCGGTCAATGCCGGGGTTGCAGCCGATCCCGAGCTCGCCGATGCGGCGCGCGCCTTCGTCGGTGTCGAGTGTTTCGATCAGGAAGTCTTCTTCGCTGTCGGCTGACGCATCCACGACGCGGCCTTCCGAGAAGCGAAGACGAATGCCGCGTATCTCGCGGCCCCCCAGCATCGCGGGGAACTCCGTGAATGCGATCGTGCCCTCGGCCGAGGTCTCGACCGGGCAGACGAAGACCTCGCCCCCCGGCATGTTGCCGGTGCCGGCGTCGACTCCCGCGCGCCTACCGGCCACGGACAGCCGCAAATCCGTTTCGTCGCCGACGATCCGGACTTCCTCCGCCTCGTCGAGCAGTTGCGCATGACGCGAGATGCGCTCGTACATGCTCTTCCAGTCGATCAGGCACGAGCCGTAGAGGAAGTCGGCGAACGCAGGCAACGTCATTCCGGCGTCCTGGGCCAGCGCCGGCGTCGGATACCAGCACATGACCGAGGGAGTGTCCACTGCGACGGGTGACCTGGCGTCGCGATACGCCTTCGCTAGAGCGCGCGATCGCTCGGCCGGGATGTCCGCGCCATCACGTGTGTTTTCCGGGGCCGACACGCCGAGCCACGCATCGCATTGCTCCCGCGTGTGTACCTCGATCATTGCCGGCTCGGAGATCACCTCGAGCGGTGCATGCCGAAGCCATGCTCGGTGTTCTCGCCAGTGGCCGCCGCTGAAGGTGAGGCGCAGGAGCGGGTAGGCGCCGCGCTCGGCCAGTTGCTTCATGACCTCCTCCAGCAGCGGCCGAGCCCAAGGAGTGCTCCACACCATCACCTGCCAGCCGCGCTCTACGCCCAGGCACGTATCGAGCAGCAGCTCGGCGTAGCGTTCAACACGACGACCATCTCTCACGGACATTCCTTCCCCTTCTAACCGGATGCCACCATCGTAAGTTCGGCGCAACGGAAGGTAGTCAGGGGTAATGCCGGCACGCTCGCGCAGCCGAGTGCGGTCTATCGTCACTCGATGGCTGACGAAGGCTTTCAAAATCCGCGGCTGGCAGAGATTTACGACGCGCTCGAGTCGGACCGCAGCGACCTCGACGCTTATGTGGCTATCGCTGCCGAAGTAGGTGCGAAACGAGTACTGGACATCGGCTGTGGGACAGGAACGTTTGCGCTGCGACTCGCCGAGCGCGGCTACGAGATGGTGGGGATCGACCCTGCCCGGGCGTCACTCGAAGTGGCGCGCGGTAAGGCAGGTGCGGAGCGCGTCCGCTGGATCGAAGGCGACGCGACGCGCCTGCCCTCCCTTCGGGTCGACCTCGCGACGATGACCGGCAACGTGGCCCAGGCCATCACCGACGAGATGCACTGGGAAGAGACGCTGCGACGAGTCCGTGAAGCGCTGCGACCCGGCGGAACCCTGGTCTTCGAGACGCGTGATCCCGAGTACCGAGCGTGGAAGGATTGGAACCGCGCCGGCTCGTACCGGGTCACAGAAATCGCCGGAATCGGCGCGGTCGAAACCTGGGTCGATCTGCTCAGGATCGACGGTCCGCTCGTCAGCTTTCGCTGGACGAACATCTTTCCCGACGGTGACCTGCTGACTTCCGACTCGACCCTCCGCTTCCGCAGCCGCGAGCAGGTCGAGACGGCGCTAACCGCGCACGGTTATGTCGTGGACGACGTGCGGGACGCCCCCGACCGCCCCGGCCGCGAGTTCGTGTTCTTGGCGCGCCGGGCGTAGCTTCGCGTGACATACCCGCTTAGACTCGCCCAGTTATGGGCGAGTCGTTGCGGACGCTTGAGACGTCGGACGGGCGGACGCTCGCGTACGCGATCTGGGGTGATCGGAGGGGCTTTCCGGTGCTGGCGTTGCACGGGACGCCTGGCTCCCGACTGGGCCGCTGGCCGGACGAGCAGGTGTACACGGAGACCGGTATCTGTTGGATCACGCACGACCGGGCCGGATACGGCCAATCGACCCGTCGGCCGGGCCGCAGTGTCCTGGACGAGGCAGACGACGTCATCGCGATTGCCGACGAGCTCGGGCTTGAACGGTTCGGGATGCTCGGCGGATCGGGTGGCGGCCCGCACGTACTTGCCTGCGCAGCTCTGATCCCCGATCGGGTGTCGCGGGCTGTCTGCACGGTCGGTCTTGCGCCCCTCGGGACGCCGGGTCTCGAACGGGACGAGTGGCTGGCCGGAATGGACCCGGAAAATGTGAAGGAGGTCAGTTGGATCGAGGCCGGCGAGGAAACCCTGACGCGGGAACTCGCGCGGCAGTACGCGGAAGAAAAAGAGCGAATCGCCGTCGACCCGTCGAAGCTGTTCGAGAACGTCGACATGAGCGACAGCGATCGGGCAGAGATGGCGAGGCCGGAGCGGCAGCAGGTGATCCGGGAGTCGATCTTCGAGGCAGGCGCGAACGGTGTCGGCGGCTGGGTCGACGATGGCCTCGCGCTGATCGCGCGCCCGTGGGGATTCAACGTTGGCCAGATCACAGTGCCGGTGCTCATCCGTTACGGCACGACCGATGTTTTCGTTCCGCCAGCTCACGGCGAGTGGTTGGCAGCGCATGTTCCCGGCTGCGTGGTGAAGATCGACGACGACGCTGGTCATCTCGGCAGCAACCCAGTCATCGAGATCCGCGAGAACGCACGCTGGCTACGGGACGGCGAGCCCCCACGCGGAAGCACCCTAGGAGAACGGAGTTCGCTGGAGCTAGCCGCTCGTCTGCGGGGGAGGCCAAGTGGTGGCGCTGACGACGCCGGGTAGCGCCTTCTCGAAGACCGCGGCGATGCGTTCGAGTTCGCGCTTGGTGAGCCGGCCGAGGTAGAGCTCGCGCACCGTGGCGTGGTGGACGACTTGAGCGCGTCGAAGCGCTTCGAGGCCGTGCCGGGTCAGCGTGGCGAACGCGGCGCGTCCGTCTTCCGGGTCCGGTTCGCGGCGAACGAAACCCTGTGCCTCCAGGCGAGCGACCACTCGGGTGATCCCGCTCGGCGTGAGCATCCTTTGCGCGCCGAGGTCGCTCATGCGCAATCTCAGCGCGGGGGCGGTGACGAGCGTGATCAGAACGCCGTAGTCGGCGAGTGAGATCAGGCCGTCGTGCTGAAGGCGACGGTCGATCTCGCGCATCACGGCTTCTCGTAGACGGATCAGTCCGCGCCATGCCCGGAACTCTTCCGGGCTGAATGCCTCGGGT
This sequence comes from Gaiellaceae bacterium, assembly GCA_035473635.1. Taxonomy (GTDB): domain Bacteria; phylum Actinomycetota; class Thermoleophilia; order Gaiellales; family Gaiellaceae; genus PALSA-600. The sequence continues at coordinate 6,792 of DATIOD010000051.1, forward strand.
TCCGGCAGCTCATCCAGCCAGCGCTCCGAACTCTCATTATTACTTGACACGGTGAACTAAATCCTCCATAAATCTATTTGCGCGTGTGAAGTATATATCGGTCGGCGGAAGGTCGGCCCAGCCAAAGGAGATGGCGATGACATCGCTCGTGCCCAAGGTCCTCGAGCCAAACGAAGGACTGCGACTCCAATCCGGCCCAGGACGCGATCTCGTCTTCAAGGTCACGGGGGAGGACACCGGCGGGGCCTTCGACTACTTCGTCGTCGAGGTCGCACCAAGAGGTGGCCCGCCGCTTCACGTCCACCACAACCAAGAGGAAACGATTCACGTCCTTCGGGGCCAATACAAGATCCGGATCGGCGAAGAGACATTCCACTGCGGCGAAGGGGCGTTCGCCTACCTGCCATCGGGCGTCCCGCACGCATTCCTCAACACGACTGACGACCCGGGCGAGATCGTCGTGGTCTACACCCCCGGCGGCGGCCACAGGTTCTACGAAGAACTCGGCCCACTCACCCGAAACGGAACACCCGACCGCGAAGCCGTCGCCGCCGTCTTCGAGAAGCACGACATGACACTCCTAGGGCCGCCAATCACCGACGACTAGAAACCCCACCAGGCGTCGTTCCCGAACACTCGCGCACCTGACCGCGTGCACGCCCGACGCTCAACTACCAAACGCCCACGCCACCATCAGCGGGAGCTCTTCTTTCCAGAACGCGCCGCCATGCGGCCCGTCCCGCTCGGCGATGACGACGTCCGCACCCGCATTGCGCAACGCGTCCGCCCACCGGGTCGCGTTGTCGAGGAAGAACGGCTCCTGCAAGCCGGCGACGAGGTACGCGCGCGGAAGCGCGCCTGGCATCACGCGCGGCGGTCGGTAACCCCCTCCCGGCGACGCGCAGAAGACCGCGCCGTAGATGTCGGGGTGGCGAAGCCCCATGGCGAGCGCGAACTCGCCACCTGCCGAGACACCGAACACCGCCGTTCGGTCGGCAGGTAGCGCGACGTCGAAGCGCGACTGCCCCCATCGAAGTACGTCCTCGACAAAGAACTTCTCGTGCGCCGCAAACCGTTCAGGGTCAAAGGTGAAGGCGGCGGTGCTCTCACCAGGTGAGTATTCGTGGAGGCGCAGCGTCTCGTCGCCCACGCGGTGCGGACCGACGATCATCGTGGATGGAAGGTCGGCGGCCTCAATGAGGTCTCCCCACGATGCGATCAACTGGCCGTCACCGGCGAAGACGACGGCTTCAGGTGGAGCCGAGGGCATAAATGCCGTGACCTGGCGACCACCGTCGTAGTCCAACGTCTCGGTGACGAGTTGGCCCGCGATCGACCCTAGCCTAGTGGCGGCGTGGTCTCCTTATGGCTCGGCGGGGACTCGCGCGGCGTCACCACACCGACCGTGTCCCCGTCAGTCCTTCCGAACCCTGGCCCACGTCAGAGTCGGGTACGCGGATCGTTAGCCTCTAGCGGTGGCCGACTACTCCGTCACCCGCTTCGACGCGATTGACGAGATCGACGACGGCGGCGCGCCGTACCGGCCGGTGAGGCGCCACTTCGGGATCGCGTCCTTCGGCGTCAACAGCTTCACCGGCCGCAAGGCTGGCGACCGGATCATCAACGAGCACTCCGAGGAGGACGACCAGGAAGAGCTGTACCTCGTGCTCCAGGGCCGCGCGAGCTTCGAACTCGACGGCGAGCGGGTGGACGCGCCGGCGGGGACGCTCGTCTTCGCCGAGCCCGGGGTGAAGCGGACGGCGTTCGCGGAGGAGGACGGGACGACGGTCGTCGTTGTCGGCGGCAAGCCGGGCACGGTGTACGAGGTTCTCGGCTTCGAGGCCTGGGCGCCGTTCCAGCGGCTGTACGAGGCCGGCGACTACGCCGAGGCTGCCGATCGGGCGCGCGGGGCGATCGAGGCGCAGCCCGAGGCGTTCGGAGCCTTCTTCTACCTCGCGTGCTGCGAGGTGCTGGCCGGCCGCGCGGACGACGCGGCGCGGCATCTCAGGCACGCGCTCGAGCAGTCGGAGCGGCTGCGGCGTCTCGCGCGCCGGAATCCCGACCTCGACTCGATTCGCGACCGGCCCGAGATCGCCGAGCTGCTCGCGGGGTAGCGAACCGCAGCGCCGAGCACAGCCGCTCGCGCAGCGATGTCTTCACTAGCGGGTGGTGTGGAGAAAGCGCGGCGGCTCACCGCCCGAGAGAAGCAACACGCGTCCCGAGAGCGAATCGTCTTCGATCAACCGTCGAACGCCGGCCACCACCTCATCGAGGCGGAGGAGCGTTGACGGAGATGGTGCGACTTCCTCCAGCGTGCGGGTCTCGAGTGATCGGAGCACCGAGTCCGTAGCGACAGTGTGAGGACAGATGCAGTTGACCCGGACACCGTCGAGCTGGCCGAGGGCCGTCGTGAGCCTGATCATCCCAGCCTTCGCAACCGCATACTCGACGCCCGCGTACGGCTCATGTCCGAGTGCTGCCGACGAGGCGACATTGACGACACAGCCTGGTCGGACGACGAGCGAGGGAAGCGCAGACTCGATCGCTTCCATCACCGAGAGAAGGTTGAGCTCGAGCGGCGACCGCCAGTCCTCGTTGGTGGGATAGGTCGGCGACGAGTAGCCCCCGGCGTTGTTGATCAGCACATCCAGTCCGGAGAGCTGCTCGACCGCCTCGGCGACCATTCGTCGAGCCCCACCCGGGCGGCTCAGATCGACGACGATCTGCGAGTCGTCGCGGTCGGCGCCCGCGACACGAGCACCGGCTGCCACGAGGTCGGCGACGATCGCCGCGCCGATCCCCGACGCGGCACCGCTGACGAGAACTGCACAGCCCGCAAGCTCCACACCCCGTCTTTGCCCCCAGAGCGCATACTCGATGCCTCGAACATTCGGGGACTCACTGTGGCTACGTCAGGTCGAGCATGACCGCGCCGAGCACGGCGACGAGCGCGACCGACGCGCCGGCGGTCGCGAACCTGAGCGTCCAGCGGTACGCAGGCCTGCCCTGCGCGAGGTACAGGATCCCGAACGAGCCGACCGCGACGGCGAGCGCCGACTCGAGCGCCTGGATCGCGATACCCGTCGCGAGGGCGTCGGGCATCCCGATGCCGCGGCCCGCAAGCGCGAGCGCGACCGCGCCGCTGCCGATCCCCACGCCGCCGGGGGTGATCGGGAACGCCGACGCGACGTCGAGCGCAGGGAGGATCACGAGCGCGGCGAGAATCGGATGCGGGATGCCGAGCGCCGCCGCCACCGCGACCGTTGCGCCGAGGCGCGCGAAGGCCATCCCGAACGTCCAGCCGAGCACCGTCGCGAGCGCGCGCGGGGAGCGCTCGAGCATCGCGAGGCCGGCGACGAACTGCGCGAGGTGCTTCTCTCGCAGGCGGCCGGAGAGCGCGCCGACGAGCACGAGCAATGCCACGAAGCCGCAGAGCACGAGCACCGGCCACCACGGCAGCGCACCGGTGGCCGCGGCGACCACGACCAGCGACGCGAGCGCCAGACAGCGCGCCGCGCTCAGAGCCGCGTACACGCCGCCGGCCGTCCAGAGCCGTCCTGGCGCGTCGATCGCGCGCGAGCAGAGCGCCACCTTGACGGCGTCGCCGAGCCGCGCGGGCGCGAAGGTGTTGACGAGCGAGCCGATCCCGAGCCGGGCCGCCGCCTGGCGCGGGCAGATCCTCCCGCCCGCCGCGCGGAAGGCGGCAGTCCAGGCGCCGACGGTGCAGGCGAACGCCGCCCCGAAGCCGAGCGCGGCGAGGCCGAGCCAGTTCGGGTCGGCGGCGCGCAGCGCGGTGACGGCCGGGGAAAGATGCGCCCGGCCGGCACCCGGGAGCAGCGCGACGACGCCGATCGCGAGGATCGCAGCCGCGCAGAGGAGAAGCTGGGGGCGGGTCGGCTTCATTGCTCGGGCGTTCGTCACCGTTGTACTGCCCCCCTCGCATCGGGAAGGTTGCGAAAACGTGAAGATTCAGCGGGGTATGAGAGGCATCGGCGGGCGACGGGTGCGCGCGAGATGAACGGCGTATGAACGGCGCGGTCGCGGCCGGCCATCCGCTCACGGCTGCGGCGGGGGCGCGGGTCCTGGCCGAGGGGGGCAACGCGGTGGACGCGTGCGTCGCCGCGGCGTTCGCGGCCTGGGTCGCCGAGAGCCCACTCACCGGCCCGGGCGCGGGCGGGTTCGCGCTCGTGCGCCCGGCCGGCGGGCGGCCCGCGCGGGTCGCCGACTTCTTCGTCGCCGAGCCGGGGCTCGGGCGCTCGAGGCGACCGGGGGCCGAGATGGAAGCCGTCGACATCGGCTTCGGCGGGAGCGGCGAGACGACGCAGGTCTTCCGCGTCGGGGGTGCGTCCTGCGCCGTGCCCGGCGCGCCCGCGGGCCTCGAGGCGGTGCACCGCGCCTACGGCAGCCTGCCGTGGCGCGAGCTGATCGAGCCGGCGCTCGAGCTCGCCCGCGAGGGCGTGAAGTTGAACCGTGCGCAGGCGCACCTGCACGCGATCCTCGACCTGATCCTCCGGCACGGCGACGAGGGACGCCGCCTCTACTCGCGGGAGGACGGGGGGCGCCTGCAGCCGGGTGACGTCCTGCGCCTGCCCGATCTGGCGGGGACGCTCGAGCAGATCGCCCACGAGGGTGCGTCGTGCGTGTACCGCGGCGACCCGGCCCGCGCGATCGTCGCGACGGTCCGCGCCGCCGGGGGCGTCGTCGGCCTCGACGACCTGGCCGCATACCGCGTGATCTGGCGTCGGCCGGTCGCGGCGCGCTTCCACGGGCACGAGGTGCTCTCGAACCCGCCGCCGTCGTCGGGTGGGATCCTGATCGCATTGGGGCTGGCCCTGCTCGAACGCCTGCCCGACGCGCCGGCGGGGAGCGCGGAGGCGATCGCGAGCCTCGTCGACGTGATGCGCGAACAGACGCGGGCGCGTTCGGGGTCGTTCGCCTCGGACCTGCGGCGCGGCGGCCTCGCGGGGCGGCTGCTCGACCGGCGCGCGCTCGCCGACGCGGTCGACCGCATTCGCAGCGGCGCGCCCGGCTCCGCCGAGCCGGCGCCCGCGGGCGGCACGACGCATGTCTCGGTCGTCGACGCGCGCGGCAACGCCGCGTCGCTGTCGTCGTCGACCGGGTCCGGCTCGGGCGTGATCGTGCCGGGGGCCGCGATCCACCTGAACAACATGCTCGGCGAGTACGACCTCGTCGCGGACGGCGCGCCGCATCCAGGCCGGCGGCTCACGAGCATGATGGCGCCCACGATCGTGCTGGGCCCGCAGGGGCCGCGGCTCGTCGTCGGCAGCGCGGGCTCGATCCGGCTGCGCGGCGCGATCATGCAGGTGATCGCGAACGTGATCGGGCACGGCCTGGACGTGGCGGAGGCGATCGACCGCCCGCGCGTGCACCTCGAGGAGCCGCACGTCCACTGCGAGGGTGGGTTCGACGCTGCGGAGCTCGACCGGCTCGAGGCCCTCGGCTACGACGTCGTCCGCTGGCGGCGGCGCAATCTCTACTTCGGCGGCACGAACGCGGTCGAGGTGCTCCTCGACGGGACCGAGGCGGCGGCCGGCGACGCGCGCCGCGGCGGCGGCGGCTGTGTCGTCGAGTAAGTAGCTAGCTCTGATCGGGCGGCGGCACGCGCCCGTTGCGGCCCGCGTGCTCCCGCAGCTCGCGCTCGCGGCGGAGCGCCTCGAGCGAGAGCTCGAGCAGCTCCACGAGCCGCGACATGCGTTCTCGCGGCGACGTCGATGCGAGCAGGTCCTGCTTCGGCCCGATCCCGAAGTCCACACGGGCGGCGAGCTCGAAGTCGAGCAGCTCCGAGTCGTCGGGCGGCACGTCGACGTCGCTCTCGGCGACCGTCGCGAGCTCGCGGAACAGCTCGAGGGCGCGTGCCGACTCCGCCTCATCGGGATCCTCCGGCTCGTCGACGACCGGCTCGACGCGTGCGGTTGTGAACGAGCGGCCGCCGGTCAGCTCGAGCAGCCGGAAGCGGTCGCGTCCCTCGACCACGATGTTCATGCGGCCGTCGTCGAGCTCCTCGATCACCTGCACGACGGCCGCGCGCGTGCCGACCTCGTGCACGGCGCCGTCGCCTGTCGCGAGCACGAGGCCGAACTCGTCGCCCGACTCCAGGCACTCGCCGATCAGCTCGCGATAGCGCGGCTCGAACACGTGCAGCGGGATGCGCTCGGTCGGCACGAGCACGAGCGGGAGCGGGAAGAGGCCCAGCTCGGCCATCGCTCGACAGCCTACCGCGGCCCCTGCGCGCTCCCGGGCTTGGACCCGCGAGGGAGCGGGTAGGGTCACCGGAGCATGAGCAGCGGGCCCACCGACGTGGACGTCTCCTTCTTCCGCGGCACCGATTTTTTCCGCAGCACAGTCGAGGAGCTCCGCCCGTACGAACCGGGGACGCCGATCGAGGAGGTGCAGCGCGAGCTCGGGATCGAGCGTGTCGTCAAGCTCGCGTCGAACGAGGGCCCGTACGGTCCGTTCCCGGCAGCGCAGGAGGCGATGGCGCGCGCCGTGTCCGAGCTCAACCGCTACCCGGACGGCGGCTCCTACCGGCTGCACCAGGCGCTCGCCGCGCGGCACGGCGTCGACGCGGGGTCGATCTGCGTCGGCGCGGGCGCGGACGGCTGCATCGACCTGCTGAGCCAGGCGACGATCGACCCCGGCGACGAGGTGGTGTGCGGGTGGCCATCGTTCCCGAGCTACGTCATCTACGCGCGCAAGCTGGGCGGCGAGGTGCACACGGTGCCGCTCGCCGATCACCGCTACGACCTCGACGCGCTGCTCGCCGCGATCACACCGCGGACGAAGCTCGTCTACATCTGCCACCCGAACAACCCGACGGGCACGATGAGCACGACCGACGAGCTCGACGGGTACTTCGCCCGCGTGCCCGAGCACGTGCTCACCGTCGTCGACCAGGCGTACTTCGAGTACATCGACCTGTCCGACTATCCCGACGCGGTCGAGCGATACCTGAAGCGTGGTGCACGCGTCGCCGTGCTGCGGACCTTCTCGAAGATCTACGGGCTGGCCGGGCTGCGCATCGGCTACGCGGTCTCCTCGCCGGAGGTCTGCGGCGCGATGGCGAAGGTGCGCCGGCCGTTCGACATCGTCGCACCGGCTCAGGCGGCCGCCATCGTCTCGATCGACGGGGCCGACGAGCTCGCCCGGCGTCGCAGCGCCAATGCCGCGGGCCTCGCCCGGCTCGAGGAGGTGCTGCGCGGGCACGGGCTCGATCCGGTGCCGTCCGTCGGCAACTTCCTCTACGCCGAGACCGGCGGCGACGGGTCCGAGCTGTACGAGCGCCTGCTGCGCGAGGGGGTCGTGGTGCGTCCGTTGCAGGGCTTCGGCGCGCCCACCGCGATCCGCGTCACCGTCGGCACGCCCGAAGAGCTGGACCTGCTGGATCGCGCTCTCGCCCGCGTGCTCGCGCACGCGTGACGACCGCCGCTCACGCGGCCACGGTGCGTCACCGCCGCCTCGCGGTCCTGCAGGGCGTGGAGTTCCGCCGGCTGTTCGCGGCGAATCTCGCCTCGGGGATCGGCAACTGGCTCGCGCTGCTCGCCCTGCAGGTGGACGTCTACGACCGCACGCACTCCGGCTGGTGGGTCGGGGCGCTTCTGACCGCCAACATCGTCCCGGGCATTGCGGTCGGCCTGCTGCTCGGTCCGATCGTCGACCGGATGTCGCGCAAGCTGCTGATGGTCGCCTCGGACCTCGGGCGGCTCGCGGTGTTCGCCGCGCTGCCGTTCGTGCACAGCACAACCGCGATCGTCGGTCTCGCGCTGGTCGCGGGAATCGGCACCGCGATCTTCCGTCCGGCGGTGCTCGCGGGCGTGCCGAACCTCGTCAGCGACGACGACCTGCCGACCGCGAACGCGCTGTTGCAGTTCGTCGAGTGGGGGTCGACCGTCGTCGGCTCGCTCCTCGGCGGCGCGATCGTCGCCGCCTCCGGTCCCGACCTCGCGTACTGGACGAACGCCGTGACGTTCGCGGTCTCGGCCGCGTTCGTCGCCCTGATCCCGGCGCGCCTCCTGCAGAGCGAGCGGTCGATCGGGCGCGGCCACTGGGCGGACGTCCGCGAGGGCTTCCGGGCGGTGCTCGACTCGCGGGCGCTCCTGACCGTGCTCGTCGCGTGGACGATCGCGCAGATCGGGATCGGCGGCATCAACCTGTCGGAGATCTTCCTCGCGCGGAACGACTACGAGACCGGCAACTTCGGCTTCGGTCTGATGATCGGCGCGGCCGGCGTCGGCCTCATCGTCGGCGGCCTGTGGGCGCGCTCGGCCGCGCAGCTCGTCGGGATGCGAAGCGCGTATCCGCGCGCGCTGCTCGTATTCGCCGCCGGGACGCTCGGCGCTGCGCTCGCGCCGAACGTCTGGGTCGGTTGCTGTGCGCTGTTCGTGTACGGACTTGGCAACGGCGTCGCCGTCGTGCTCAACATCACGCTCGTGCAGCGTGGCGCGCCCGACCGCGTACGCGGACGGGCGCTCACCGCGATTATCGCGATCAACTCGGCGATGCTGCTCGCCGTCTTCTTCCTCGTCGGGCCGCTGACCGACGCGGTCGGCGCACGCGTCGTCTACGCGATCGCGGCCGGCTCGCTCGTCGTCGCTGCGGCGGCTGCCGCGTGGCTGCTGCCGCGCGAGGACATCGTGTGAGCGGCAGGCGCGACTGGACGCGAGAGCGGCTCGCCGAGGCCATCCGCGCCGGCGACCGGCGCGCGCTCGCGCGCGCGATCACGCTGGTCGAGAACGGCGACCCACTCGCGTACGAGGTGGTCGCCGACCTGTACCCGCACACGGGAAGCGCATACTCGGTCGGCCTCACGGGTCCGCCCGGCGTCGGCAAGTCGAGCCTCGCCTCGGCGCTCGTCCGGCTCGTCCGCGCGGACGGACGCAGCGTCGGCGTGATCTCGGTCGATCCCTCGAGCCCGTTCACGCAGGGCGCCCTGCTCGGCGACCGCATCCGGCTCACCGACCACTTCCTCGACCCGGAGGTCTTCATCCGCTCGATGGGGACGCGCGGCCATCTCGGCGGCCTCGCGGAGACGACGCTGCAGGCGCTGCTCCTGCTCGACGCGGCCGGCAAGGAGCTCGTCTTCCTCGAGACGGTGGGGGCCGGGCAGAGCGAGGTGGGCGTGCTCTCGATCGCCGACACCGTCGTGCTGGTGCTGATGCCCGGCTCCGGCGACTCGATCCAGGCGCTGAAGGCCGGGATCATGGAGATCCCGGACGTGATCGCGATCAACAAGCGCGACCATCCGCTCGCGGAGACGATGCTCGGCGAGGTGCGTCAGGTGCTCTCGCTCGGGCCCAGGGGAGGCTGGCGGCCGCCGGTCGTCCTCACCGAGGCGGTCCGCGGCGAGGGGATCGACGAGCTCTGGGAGAAGGTCGGTGCGCACCGTGCCTGGCTCGAGCAGGAGGGCGAGCTCGAGGACCGTCGGCGCCGAAATCTCGCGCGCGAGGTCTTCCAGGTCGCCTCGGTTCGCGCGCGCCGTCACCTCGAGGAGGCCGTCCGCGACGATCCGGACCTCCGCCGCCTGCTCGACGAGGTGCAGGCGCGGCGGCTCGACCCGCTGACGGCCGTTCGTGAGATCCTCGAGCAGGTGTTCCGGATTGGCTGAGCTCGAGACGCTCACGGCACCGACCCCGGCCGACATCGAGGCGGCGCGCCGCCGCATCGCCGGGCAGATCCGCGAGACGCCGGTCTACGGCTCCGACGTCCTCGGGGTACGCACTGGGCGGGAGGTGTGGCTCAAGGCCGAGAACCTGCAGCGCACCGGCTCGTTCAAGATCCGCGGCGCGACGAACAAGCTCGCGACGCTCGACGAGGCGCAGCGCGCGGCCGGTGTCGTGGCGGCGAGTGCGGGCAATCACGGGCAGGCGGTCGCGCGGGCGGCGAGGGAGCTCGGGATCCGCGCCACGGTCTTCATGCCGCAGGACGCGCCGATGGCCAAGGTCGACGCGACGCGCTCGTACGGCGCTCACACGCTGCTCGCCGGCGCCGTGTTCGACGAGGCGCTCGCAGAGGCGTTCGAATACGCGCGCGAGACCGCCGCCACTTTCGTGCATGCGTTCGAGGACCCGGTCGTGATCGCCGGGCAGGGGACGATCGGGCTCGAGCTCGCCGATCAGCTGCCCCACGCGCAGACGTTCGTGCTGCCGATCGGCGGCGGCGGGCTTGCGTCGGGGATCGCGATCGCGCTCCGCGCGCTGTCGCCCGGTGTCCGGCTGGTCGGCGTCCAGGCGGGTCGCCACGGCCCGACGATCGCCGACGGCATCTACGTGAAGGCGCCCGGCAAGCTGACGATGTCGATCCTCGACGGTCTGCTCGACGACCGGGTCGACGTCACCGACAGCGAGATCGCGGACGCGATCACCCTGCTGCTCGAGCGTGCGAAGCTCGTCGTCGAGGGGGCGGGCGCCGCGTCGGTGGCCGCGCTCATCGCCGGGAAGGTCGGCGGCGAGGGCGGTGTCTGTGCGCTTCTGTCCGGCGGCAACATCGACCCGACGCTCCTGATCTCGGTGATGCGGCACGGGCTCGCAGCGGCCGGCCGGTACCTCGTCGTGCGCACACGCATCGTCGATCGCCCGGGCGCGCTCGTCGAGCTGCTCGAGCTGGTCGCGAGCGCCCGCGGCAACGTCGTCTCGGTCGAGCACCACCGGGAAGGGCTCGCCGGCGTCGCGGAGACGGAGGTCGAGCTGACGGTCGTCACCCGCGACGACCAGCACTGCGGCGAGCTTTGCACCGCGCTCGAAGCGCGTGGCTACGAGCTCGACCGCTTGCGCTAGGAGATCGAACTAGGATGACGTTCGTCGATCCGGGTGCGATCGGTGAGTGCGATGCAAGGACGCAGGGAGCGCCGATAGCCGAGCTATCGGCGGGACTGAGGACGCGGCAGCGCGCCGCCGAGCGCGGCCGGGCGGCACAATCGCTCATTCTGGTTCGATCTCCAAGCTGCGACAGGGATACGCTCGATTCGTGACTGTCTGCTCCGCGTGCGGCCGGGAGAGCGGCGCCGACGACCGCTTCTGCGCCGGGTGCGGCGCCGAGCTTGCGCCCGCCGCGGCCGCGCGCGAGGAGCGGAAGAACGTCAGCGTCGTGTTCGTCGACCTCGTCGGGCACACGGCCCGCTCGGAGTCGTCCGACCCCGAGGACGTCCGCGCGCGCCTGCAGCCGTATTACGTGCGCGTGCGCGATGAGCTCGAGCGCTACGGCGGAACAGTCGAGAAGTACATCGGCGACGCCGTGGTGGCCGTGTTCGGCGCGCCGGCCGCGCACGAGGACGATCCCGAACGCGCGGTACGCGCGGCGCTCGCCGTGCGCGACGCGTTGGTGGAGGACGGGCTCGACGGGCGGGTCGCCGTCAACACCGGCGAGGCGCTCGTCGCTCTCGACGCGCGGACGGCGGAGGGCGAGGCGCTCGTCGCCGGCGACGTCGTCAACACCGCGTCGCGCATGCAGTCCGCGGCGCCCGTCAACGGCGTGCTGGTCGGCGAGGCGACGCATCGTGCGACCGACCGCATCATCGAGTACGCCGACGCGCCGGCGGTCGACGCGAAGGGAAAGGCCGAGCCCGTGCGCGTGTGGGAGGCGCTGCGGCCGCGCGCGCGCCTCGGTGTCGACGTGGCGCAGCACGGGGACGCGGCGTTGGTGGGGCGTGACGTCGAGCTGCGGTTGCTGCGCGACGCATGGGAGCGGGCCGAGCGCGAGCGGGCGACGCAGCTCGTGACCGTCGTCGGCCTGCCGGGGATCGGGAAGAGCCGGCTCGTCTGGGAGCTGCTGCGTCACGTGCATGCACGCCCGGGGCTCGTCTACTGGCGGCAAGGCCGCGCGCTCGCCTACGGCGGCGGCGCGTTCGGCGCAGTCGGCGAGGCCGTGCGCGCGCATCTCGGCGTGCTCGAGTCCGACAGGCCGCCCGAGATCGAGGCGAAGCTCACGACGGCGCTCGAGGCGCTGTTCGAGGACGCGCGGACCCGGAGCTGGCTCGCGGGCCGCGTGCGCCCGCTGGTCGGACTCGGCGGCGAGACGGCGGGCGGCCGTGAGGAGTCGTTCGCGGCGTGGCAGCGGCTGATCGAGGCGATCGCCGGGCACGCCCCGCTCGTCCTCGTGCTCGAGGACCTGCACTGGGCCGACGACGGCACGCTCGACTTCGTCGAGCACCTCGTCGACTGGACCAGCGACGTGCCGCTGCTCGTGCTCTGCACGTCGCGGCCCGAGCTGCTCGAGCGCCGTCCGACCTGGGGCGGGGGCCGGCTCAACTCGCTCGCGATCGCGCTGTCGCCGCTCTCGGACGAGGCGTCGGCCGAGCTGCTCGCCGAGCTGCTCGGACGCCCGGCGCTGGACGCCGGCGTCCAGGCCCGTCTGCTCCACCAGGCCGGCGGGAACCCGCTGTACGCCGAGGAGTACGCGCGGATGTTCGGCGCGGTGGAGAGCACCGAGCTCCCGGACTCGGTGCAGGGCATCATCGCCGCGCGCCTTGACCTGCTGGACCCGCCCGAGAAGCAACTGCTGCAGAACGCGTCGGTGCTCGGGAAGGTGTTCTGGCGGGGCGGGATCGAGGCGCTAGGCACACACGCGACCGACGAGCTCGTGCAGCGGCTCGTCCGCAAGGAGTTCCTGCGCAGGGGACGCGGATCGTCAATTGGCGGCGAGCAGGAGCTCGCCTTTCGGCACGCGCTCGTGCGTGACGTCGCCTACGCGCAGCTGCCGCGCGCGGCGCGTGCGGAGTAGCACCGCCTCGCCGCCGAATGGATCGCGGCGACGAGCGCGCCGCGCCCGGATCTGGTCGCGCACCACTACCTCGAGGCGCTCGCGCTGGCGAGCGCGGCGGGTGCGGACGTTGCGGGACTCGCTGCACCGGCGCGCGCGGCCTTGCGCGCCGCCGGCGATCGCGCGCAGACGCTGGGCGCTTACCACGAGTCGATCGAGCTTTACCGCCGCGCGCTCGAGCTCGACCCGGGCGACGAGGAGCGGCGCGAGCTGCTCGGCGCGGTCCTTGCCCCGGCGTCCGCGGCGCTCGATCCCGATGCCTGGACCTGGGCGGAGGCTGCGCTCGAGGCCTGCGAGGCGGCCGGCGACCTCGCGGGCGCAGCCGACGCCGAGACCGCGCTCTCGTCGATCGCGTGGTACGCCGGCGACGCCGACGAGGAAGCCGAGCGGCACGGCGAGCGTGCGATCGACCTGGCGGAGCGCGGCGGCTCCGACGGTGCGCTGGCGCGAGCGCTCGGGGAGCGCGCGCGCCACCTCATGCTCGCGGAGAGGCACGAGGAGGCGATCGAGCTCGGCAGCCGGGCAATCGAGCTCGCCGTCAGGTCCGGCCTCGAGGACATCGCCGTCGACGCTCTCGTGACCGTGGGCACGGCGCGCGGGTTCCAGGGCGATGAGGAGGCTTTCGTGATCCTGGGCGATGCGCTCGAGCGCGCACGGGCCGCGAACGCGCCGGTGCCGATGTTCCGCGCGCTCAACAACTCCGTGTACTTGATCCACCGGCGGTACGGCCTTGCCGCGTCGCTCCCGATCCGCGACGAGATCGAACAGGAGGTGCTGCGCGGTTACGGGATGCTGTCGACCCTCCGCTGGTTCGACTCGGACGCTGCGTGGAGCGCCTACCAGGGAGGCGACTGGGACGAGTCGCTGCGCAGAGCGGATTCGTTCTGGCGGCGATCGGCGCAGCCCCACCGCCTCGAGGTCGTGGTGCTGATCGCGAGCGCGTTGATCGCGGCCGGCCGCGACGACGACCGCGGCGCCTGGGCCGATCTCGAGCGCGCCCTGATACGCGCGCGGGACGCGGAAGAGCTGTACGTCGCACAGGCGCTCATCTACGCGACTCGCCTCGCGTCGCTGACCGGCCGCCGCGCCGAGGAGCAGCACTTCTTCGCGGAGCTCGCGGGCTGCGCGCCCTCCGCACTGACCGCTGCGACCGAGGTGACGACCGAGCTTGCGTGGCTCGCCATCGACTTCGAGCGGCCGTTCGAGCTCGCGCCGTCGCGCTCCGTGTGGCGCGACGGCTACGACGCGATCGTCGGTGGCCGCTTCGCCGAGGCGACCGCCATCCTCGATGCGACGGGTGTCGCGACCGAGGCCGCGTATGTCCGTCTCCGGCGCGCCCGTATCGAGCCCGGGCCGTGGCTCGACGAGGCCGAGGCGTTCTACACGGACGTCCGCGCCACGCGCTACTTGCGCGAGATCGCAGACCTGCGCGCGGCCGCTACCCGCCGCAGCGCCTGAAGGACACGACGTCGCCGTCGAACGTCGCGACGCCGCCGTCCGCGACCGCGCGCACGTCGAACCCGTCGCGCCGGAGCAGCGAGGCGGCGATCGTCGCGCGGGCGCCGGACTCGCACACCGTCACAACCGGCCTCGAGCGCTCCAGCGACCCGGCGCCGAGCTTGCGCAGCAGGCGGAAGGGGATGTTCGTCGAGCCGGCGATGTAGCCCTCGTCCCGCTCGTAGGACTCGCGCACGTCGACGACCTGCACGTCCGTCTCGTCGATCAGCCGCTTGAGCTCGGCGACGTCGACGGCGGCGAGCGTCTCGGGGGCCGGCGGACGGGTCACGTAGCCCGCGAGATCGAGCACGCCGACCGCCCACAGCTTGCGGGCGGCTGCGAGCGCCTCGTCGCGCGAGGAGGCGTGCAGACAGACGGGCTCGCCCGGCACGAGCACGAAGCCCGCGCGCGTCCCGAAAGATCCGGCGCTCTCCGGGACGTTGATCGCCCCCGGCACGTGCCCGGCCGAGTAGGCGGCGAACGGCCGGACGTCGAGCACGGTCGCGCTGTCGGTGCCGTCGAGCTCGTCGGGCTCTGCCGGCTGCGCGAGCCATGCACCACGGTTGATCGCCACGACGCGCTCCGTCGTCGGCGGCCTCGGCGTCGCGAGCGACGCCGACTCGAGCACGAACTCCTGGATGTCGCGGAACTTGAGCGCCGCGTTGGACCTGCGCTCCTGGCCGATCGTCGACGAGCGGTCGGCGCTCATGTTCGCGCCGCAGAGCGAGCCGGCGACGTGCCCGGGGTAGACGGCGACGTCGTCGCCGAGCGCGGTCAGCCGCTCCAGCGACTGAAAGAGGTCGTGCGCGCCCTCGCGTGCCGCGATCGCGAGGTCGGGGCGCGCTGCGTCCCCGATGAACAGCGAGTCGCCGGTGAGGACGATGCGCTCGTCGACGACGAACGCGCAGTGCTCGGGCCGATGCCCGGGCGTGTGCAGCACGCGGATACGCGCTGCTCCGAGCTCGAGGTCGTCGCCGTCCGCGAGCGGCTCGAACGGGTACTCGGGCTCGGCGAGCGAGTGGATCGCGACCGGGAGCTCGTGCTCGATCGCGAAGCGGCCGTGCCCGGAGACGTGGTCGGCGTGCGTGTGGGTCTCGAGCACGCGCTCGATCCGGACGCCGGCGTCCGCGGCGGCCGAGACGTACTGCTCGATCGCGAGCGCCGGGTCGATCACCACGGCACGCCCTCCCGCGGAGTCACCAACGAGGTAGGAGGCGCAGCCCAGATCCTCGTCCACGAACTGGCGGAAGAGAAGCACGCCGCGCGAGCGTAACAACCGGGGGTGCTAGAGGGGAGGGGCTTTGAGCCAGAGCGCGAACGCGGCGATCCCGCCGCCGAGCGCCAGCGCGACGGCGATGCAGGCCACCACGAGTGCGGCTTTCGCGAGCGACCGGGAGCTGTCGTGCACGACCGGTGCCGCGACCTCGAGCGGGACGTGGTAGGTCATCGACCTCCCCGAGTGGTCGCCGATCACGACGTTGAAGAGGACGGTCTCGGCCTGCGGCGGCGCGGTGCCGCGGACGCCGAACCGCGCGAACTGGTTCTCGGGAATCGAGCCGCCCCACCAGGTGACCGCCTGGCCGGTGCGCGACTGCCGCCAGCCGGTCTTCGCCTCGGCGTCCTCGAGCGAGAAGTCCTGCGGGATCCCGATCGTGACGTGGTCGATCGCCACCTTGTCGGTCGCGTTCGGCACCGAGACGACGAGGTCGACGGCGGTTCCCGGCGCCACGGTGGGCGGGTCGATCGACAGGCGCGCACCCTCGGCGGCGAGCGCCGCGCCCGGCCCGGCCAGGGCGGCGATCGCAGCGCCGACCGCGAGCGCCCTACAGACCCAGGTGCTTCGCGATGACCATCCGCTGGACCTCATTCGTCCCTTCTCCGATCTCGAGGATCTTCTGGTCGCGGTACAGGCGCGAGATCGCGTACTCGTCCATGAAGCCGTAGCCGCCGTGAATCTGGAGCGACCAGTTCGCGGCGCGGTGGGAGAGCTCGCCGGAGTAGAGCTTCGCCATCGCGGCCGTCTGCGCGAACGGCCGCCGCTGATCTTTCTCCCACGCGGCCCGATAGACGAGCAGCCGCGCGGCCTCGATCTCGGTTGCCATGTCGACCAGCTTCTCCTGCACCGACTGGAACTGGTTGATCGGCCGGCCGAACTGCTCGCGCTCGGCCGCGTATGCGAAGGCGAGGTCGTAGCAGCCCTGGGCGAGGCCCACGCCCATCGCCGCCACCGAGATCCGGCCGCCGTCGAGGATCTCGAGGAACTGGTGGAAGCCCTTGCCGCGCGGCCCGAGCAGGTTCTCCTCGGGCACGCGGGCGCCGGCGAAGGCGAGCTCGCGCGTGTCGGACGCGCGCCAGCCGAGCTTCTGCATCGGCGCCGAGATCGTGTAGCCGGGCGCCCCGTTCGGGACGATCAGGTTGGAGATCTCCCCGTCCCCGGTCAGCGCCGTGATCGTGACGCAGGCGCTGATGTCGGTGCCGGCGTTGGTGATGAACATCTTCGCGCCGTCGATCACCCACTCGCCGCCCTCGAGCCGCGCGGTCGTGCGCGTCGCGCCGGCGTCCGAGCCGGCGTTCGGCTCGGTCAGCCCGAAGGCGGCCAGCTTGCGGCCGGAGGCGAGGTCCGGAAGCCACGCGCGCTTCTGCTCCTCGTTGCCGAACAGGTAGATCGGAAGAGTCCCGAGCGAGTGGTGGGCCGCGACAGTGATCGCGACCGACGAATCGATGCGCGTGAGCTCCTCGATGCAGATCGCGTACGAGAGCGTGTCGGCCCCCGAGCCGCCGTACTCCTCGGGGATCGTCATTCCCATCAGGCCGAGCTCGCCGAGCTCGGCGACGAGCTCGTATGGGAAGCGCTTGTCGCGGTCGAGCTCCTCCGCGACCGGCGCGACCCGGTCGAGGGCGAACTGCCGGACGGTGTCCCGGATCAGCTCGTGCTCGGAACCGAGATCGAAGTTCATCGCGAGGTCGACGCGTCACAAACGCGTCCCCGTGTCCGCTCGCCCGGCATCGGGGCGACGATGGTACCGAGGAAGCAGGCCGTTCGCGTCGAAACGATCCTCGCGATGGGCAGCGGAGGTCACCAGACCACTCTCGCCGACCCGCTCACCAGGCTGGGCGACGAGATCGGTCGGATCGTTTCCGAGCGTCAGAGGCTGCGCGCCGCAGGCGTGGGCGGCGACGAGCTGGAGTCGAATCGCCGCCGCCTCGTCCGTGCGCAGGCGGAGCTGTCGCGGCTGCTGATCGACCGGTATCTGCCGCATCGCGCCGCGGGCTGACGGGTCGACCGATAGCGTCCGGGCGACAACTCGAGCCAAGGAGCACTCGTGGCAGCCAAGGACTTCTTCGAAAGCCTGCCGTCGCGCGCAGACGCCGACAAGCTTGCGGGCATGAGCAACTCGTACGTCTTCGACATCGAAGGCGAGGGGCAGTGGGCGGTCGACGTTCGCGACGGTGCGATCACGGTCACCGACGGCGCGGGTGCGGGCGACGCCGACGCGACGATCTCGACGTCGAGCGAGACGTTCGAGCAGATCGTCGCCGGCAGTCAGAACCCCACGACGGCGTACATGACCGGCAAGCTGAAGATCAAGGGCGACATGGGCGCAGCGCTGAAGCTGCAGAAGCTCTTCGGCTAGCTGAGCTCGACGAGCGCCTGGCCGGCGCTCACGCGATCGCCCTCGCTCACGTGGACCGCGTCGACCACGGCGTCGTAGGGCGAGGAGAGGGGCGTCTCCATCTTCATCGCCTCGAGCACGACGACCGGCTCGCCGGCTGCGACCGAAGCGCCGGCCTGCACGTTCACGCGGATCACCGTGCCCGGCATCGGCGCCGCGAGCGTCGTCGGACCGCCCTGCGTGTACGAGCGATCGTGCGCAGCCGCCTCGAGGTCGGGCGGCGGCGCGACCGGCGGGCCCGGAAGGTTGAGGCGGAACGCCCCGCGCCAGACGGCGGCGGGCAGCGCGGCCGGCGGGGGCGAGAGCGGGGGGTGCTCGACGAGAAACGCGGTCGTCGTGTCGCCCGCGCGGAGCGCGGGATGCGTGACGAGCCAGCGGAGGAACGGCAGGTTGGTGGTGACGCCCGAGACCTCGACCTCCGCGAGCGCGGCGGCGAGCCGGTCGAGCGCCTCCGTCCGCGACGCGCCGCTCGCGATCAGCTTCGCGATCATCGGGTCGTACGCGGTCGGGACCTCGTCGCCCGCCTCGACGCCGGCATCGACGCGCACGGATGCGGGAAACGTCAACCGCTCGATGCGGCCGGCCTGCGGCAGGAACGTCACGGGGTCCTCGGCATAGAGGCGCACTTCGACGGCGTGGCCGAGCAGCTCGGGTCGCACGTCGAGACGTTCGCCGTCCGCGATCCGGAGCTGCCAGTCGACGAGGTCGATCCCCGTCACGGTCTCGGTGACGGGGTGCTCGACCTGAATGCGCGCGTTCAACTCGAGGAAGTAGAAGTCACGGCCGTCGAGCACGAACTCGGCGGTACCTGCACCGACGTAGCCGATCGCGCGCGCGAAGCGCTCCGCCGCGTCGCCGAGTTGCATGCGCAGCTCGGCGTCGATCGCGGTCGACGGCGCCTCCTCGAGCACCTTCTGATGGCGCCGCTGCACCGAGCACTCGCGCTCGCCCAGCGAGACGACGTTGCCGTGCCGGTCTGCGAGCAGCTGGATCTCGATGTGGCGTGGGCGTTCGAGGTAGCGCTCGAGGTAGACGCGGTCGTCGCCGAACGCGGCCCGGGCCTCGCGGCGCGCCGCCGCGACCGCCTCGTCCAGCTCCGCGGCCGTGCGCACGACGCGCATCCCGCGGCCACCACCTCCGGCAGCGGCCTTCACGATCAGCGGCGGACGGTCCGCGTCGGGCACAGTCGGCACGCCCGCCTCACGCGCGATGCGCTTCGCCGCGACCTTGTCGCCGCCGGCGCGCAGCGCGTCCGGAGGCGGCCCGATCCAGGCAAGTCCCGCCTGCTCGACGGCGTCAGCGAAGCCCGCGTTCTCGGCGAGGAAGCCGTAGCCGGGATGAACGGCATCGGCGTCCGCCTCGCGCGCGGCGCGGACGTGCTCGCCGGCGTCGAGGTAGGAGGCGATCTCGACGACCCGGTCGGCCGCGCGCGCGTGCAGCGACCCGCGGTCATCGGGCGCGACGACGGCCACCGTTGCGAGACCGCGCGCGCGTGCGGCGCGGAAGACGCGCAGCGCGATCTCTCCGCGGTTGGCGACGAGGACGGACTTCACGCGGGGGACGCTAGCGCTCGCCGCACGACGGCCAACGTCCCCAGGCACACCGACGCAAGCGCGAGGTAGGGCACGGCGTCCGCGGTCGCGTGCGCGACCGCGCCGCCGCCGGCAGCGCCGAGGGCCTGGCCCGGCGCCCAGGCGAGGTTGATCAGGGCGAACGTGTAGCCGTAGCCGAGCCCGCGTTCCTCCG
Organism: Gaiellaceae bacterium; assembly: GCA_035473635.1. Taxonomy (GTDB): domain Bacteria; phylum Actinomycetota; class Thermoleophilia; order Gaiellales; family Gaiellaceae; genus PALSA-600. The sequence continues at coordinate 26,480 of DATIOD010000051.1, forward strand.
ACCGGTTCGCAAGCAGCGTCATCGCCGGCGTGAAGAGCATCCCGAACGAGATCCCGGCGAGGACGACGAGCACCGCGAGGACGAACCTGCGGTCGGGCCAGGGGAGGAGACAGGCGACGACGGCCGACGCGCCGAGCCCGGCCAGCAGCGGGCGCGCCGGCCCGAGGCGGTCGGAGAGCCGGCCGAGGACAAGGTTCTGCGCCGCCTCAAAGGCGGCCGAGCAGAGGAAGGTTGCGCCGATCGCCACGGCCCCGAATCCGAGCGCGGCGAGCCGGAGCGGGGCGAGCACCGAGAGCGTCCCGAACATGAGGGAGGGGAGGACGACGAGCCAGTAGCCGACGAGCATGCGCCGGTCGCCGAGCGCGCCGAAGAGCGCACTCGGCCCCTGCGCCTCCCCCGGGGCCTCGCCGGGTGTCAAGGCGGCCCAGACGACCAGGCCGAGCGAGAGCACGCCGACCGTCGTGAAGGTCGGACCGATCCCGGCGATGGACGCGAGGCCGCCGAGTACCGGCCCGAACAGCGCGCCCGCGACCGCCGTCGCGAACGCGGTGCCGATCAGGCTCCCGCGCCTCCCCGACGGGGCTGCGGAGACGAGCCACGCCATCGCGCCCGTCCACGAGAACGCGCTCGCCACGCCCTGCACGAAGCGCGCGGTGTCGAGCTGCCACGGCGTCGAGGCGAGCCCGAAGAGCACCGTGCAGACAGCGACGGTCGTCAGGCCGACGATCACCGTCAGCTTCGGCCCGGCGCGCGCGGTGACGATTCCGCTCGGCAGCGCGCCTGCGAGCGCGCCGGCCGGATACGCCGCTGCCAGTACGCCCGCGCCGGTCTTGCCGAGCCCGAGCTCGTTGGCGTAGTGCGGCAAGAGCGGCGTCAGGACCGCGAAGAACAGCGTGTCGAAGAAGACGATTGCGCTCGACAGTAGGAGTAGCCGCCGCACCGTTTCGAGTCTACGATCGGAAAGTGAGGTCGCCGCCCCGCACTGCTCTCGCGCGCGTTGCGAGAGTGCTGACGCTTGCCGCATTCGTGTTGTTGACGCTGCCGTTCGGTGCGAGTGCGGGCACGGTCTTCTTGCTCGACGGGCGCGGCTGGGGCCACGGCGTCGGTCTCAGTCAATGGGGCGCCGAGGGCTACGCGCGTCACGGCTACTCGTACGAGCGCATTCTCGCGCACTACTACCCGCAGACCGAGCTCGTGACGACGCAGCCGCGGCCCGTGCGCGTGCTGCTCGAGCGCGGCAAGACGTCGATTCGCATCGGGTCGACTGCGCCGTTTGCGGTCGTCGACGCTGCGGGGAAGACCGTGCACCTGCCGGCGCGTGCGGTCGTCCTCGACCGCCGCTTCGTGCTCCGTCACAAGCACCTGCGTCCGCCGCTGCGTTTCGAGCCGGGCGTGCAACCGCTGCAGGTCGAGCTGCAAGCGTATCGCGGCGACGTGGTCCTCAAGCGCACGAGCGACGGCCTGATGGCCGTGAACGTGCTGCCGCTCGACCGCTACCTGCGCGGGGTCGTGCCGTGGGAGGCACCGACCGGCTGGCAGGTCGCGTCGTACGAGGCGCAGGCGGTCGCCGCGCGCTCGTACACGCTCGCGACGCTGCATCCCGGTCGGGACTTCGACCTCTTCCCCGACTCGCGCAGCCAGATGTACGGCGGCGTTCGTGCCGAGCGCCCCGAGACGAACCTTGCGATCGGGGCCACGGCCGGGAAGGTCCTCACGTTCGGCGGGCACGTCATCACGGCGTACTACTTCTCGAGCTCGGGCGGCCGGACGTCGGCGATCCAGGACGCCTGGCCGGGCATGGCGCCGGAGCCCTACCTCGTCTCGGTCGCCGATCCCTACGACTACATCTCGCCGCATCACGTGTGGCCGACGCGACTGCTGAGCTCGGCGCAGATCGGCTCGACGTTCCACATGAGCGGTGTGCGTGACGTTCGCGTCGTCCTCAACTCGTCGGAGCGTGCGCGGTCGGTGCGCGTGCTCGGTGAGAGCGGATGGCGGTCGTTCCCCGCGTCGGTCGTGATCGGTCGCTTCAAGCTCGGGTCGAACGACTTCTCGCTCGGGGCTCTAACCCTCGACGACCCGACGTCGGCATCGGCGGTGTTCGGCTCGACGCTGCACGTGTCCGGGTGGGTGCGTGGGCTGGGCAAGGCGCGGCTCCAGGAGCTCACAGCCGCCGGGTGGCAGACGGTCGCGCACGTTCACGCGACGCCCGAAGGCCGATTCGCACTCGGTCTGCGCGCGGTGCGGACGGTCGAGCTCCGGCTCGCGTACAACGGCGTCGCCGGCGACATCGTCGCTTACAGCGTCGCGCCGAAGGTGTCGCTGCAGGCGGACGGCACGACGCTCCATGTCAGAGTCGCGCCGCGCCTGCCGCTGCAGGTCGAGCGTCTTACGCAGAACGAGTGGCGCCCGGTCGCACGCGGCACCGGCGTGTTCAACCGTGCGCTCCGTCCGGGTAGCTACCGCGTCGCCGTCACCGGCGGCGGCTCGTACGCGGCGACGATCTCCGCGCCGGTCGGCCTGCACGGCTGAGCAGTCACACCCCGAAAACTCGCCTGCAGTTCGAATCGCGATGGAGCTACCCTGCGCCGTTTTCGCCAATCCGACCAGGGAGTTTCTTTGAAAACGAATTCACGTTTCGGAGTGCCGGCGTTCGTGCTGGCCTCGATTGCACTGTTCGCCGCCCTGACAGGCGGCGCCGTCGCCGCCGGCGTCGTCCCGCTTGCACAGCACGCGATCACGGCAGGGACTGCGTCGAATGCGCTGAAGCTGGGCGGGAAGTCGCCGGCCCAGATCAAGTCGAGCCTCCGCGGTGCTCGCGGCTTGCAGGGGCCGGCGGGGGCCGCAGGGCCTGCAGGCCCGACGGGGCCGGCCGGTGCGGCGTCGACGCTGGGGCTCCAGTTCGTCTCCGGCGAGAGCGGCTTCGACTCCAGCTCGCCGAAGTCGGCGACCGCGACATGCCCGACCGGGAAGCGCGCAATCTCGTGGTCCTTCAACATCCAGCTCTCGACGTCCGCGAACCCCAACACGGCGCCGGGTGTAAGCGGGATCACGCCGATCGACTTCGACGCCGGTTCCGGGAAGCTTCCGGGCGCCTACACGGTGACGGCCGAGACGACCGGCTTCTACCCGGACGCGTGGAAGCTCTTCGCCTACGTGACCTGCGCTAATTCCTAGAGCCAGCCCGGGCGCCGCTTCTCGAGGAACGCCCGAAGACCCTCCTGGCCCTCGGCGCTCGCGCGCCGCTCCGCGATCAGCCGCGCGGTCTCCTCGCTGTTGAGCGGTGCGCGCGCGAGCGCCTTGGCGGCACGCGCAGCCTCGGGCCCCGCCGACAGGAGCTCCGCCAGCACCGCATCGACCGCGGCGTCGATGTCGGTCGCGAGCTCATGCACGAGCCCGATCCGGAGCGCAACCTCGGCCGTGAAGCGCTCGCCGGTGACGAACCACCGCCGCGCCGCCGAGGTGCCGATCTTGGCGAGCGCGAACGGCGAGATCACCGCGGGCACGATGCCGAGCTTGACCTCGCTGAAAGCGAACTGCGCGCCGGTCTCGGCGATCGCGATGTCGCAGCATGCGACGAGGCCGCAGCCGCCGCCGAGCGCGTGCCCCTGCACGCGGGCGACCACCGGCGCCGGGCAGCCGTCGATCGACTCGAGCATCGCGCGTAGCCGTCGTGCGTCGGCGACGTTCTCGTCGTAGGACAGATCGGCGGAGGCACGCATCCATTCGACGTCCGCGCCGGCGGAGAACGACGGGCCGTCGCCGGTGAGGAGCACTGCGCGGGCGTCGCCTATCTCCGCGAACGCGTCGGTCAGCTCGGCGATCAGCGCCGCGTCGAACGCGTTTCGCCGCTCCGGCCGCGCGAGCGCGACGCGCAGCACCGGGCCGTCGCGCTCGACTCGAAGCGCGCTCATTCCGCCTCCTCGAGCGCGAGACCGAGTCGTGCGAGCTCCGGCGCCACCGAGACCGTCGCCTCGACGTCGAACAGCTCGATGATCTCCGGCTCCTTGCCGATCAGCTCCCGCGCGCGCGACGGCAGCTCCTGCTCGGAGGCGCTGCGCGATTCCCAGACGTAGATCGCGCCCCAGCGCTCGGTCGCCTCGTCCGAGACCCACGCCTTGAACAGCAGCCCCGGCACGTGCGCGAACTGGTCCACCGACTCGTCCCGCAGGTAGCGGCGCAGCTCGCCGACGTTCGTCAGCGAGTCGGCGAGGTTCCACAGGACGAGCCGGACGAGCACGGGACGCTCAGAACGGGCCGCGGGCTTCGTAGCTGCCGCGGCGTGCGCCGACCGCGACCATCGTTACGCCGTCGGGGCCGGCGACGATCTGCCGCGTCGTCTCCGGGTCGAAGCGCAGGATCATCCCGGCGTGAACCGGCACCACCTCGCCCTCGACGCGGTAGACGCCGGAGCCGCGGATGATCACGTTGACCTCCTCCTGCCCGGACTCGGTCTCGTCGTGCCGGCGGCCCTCCATGTTGGGAGCCACCTCGAACCAGTTGATCCCGAACGCCTCGACACCGAGCTCGCGCCGCACGAACCGCACGGCGCCGCCGGGCCCGGCGCCTTCGATTGCCGCAACATCTACGATCGAATATCCCATTCGGCGACCCTACCGCCTACATGCGGAAGACGCCGAAGCGGGTCTCGGGAATCGGTGCATTGAGCGCGGATGAGATGCCGAGGGCGAGCACGCGCCGGGTGTCGAGCGGGTCGATGATCCCGTCGTCCCACAGGCGCGCCGTCGAGTAGTAGGGGTGGCCTTCCTCCTCGTACTTGGCCCGGATCTCCTCCGGGTCGGCGTCGCCGACCATCGTCAGCACGGTCGCGGCCTGCTCGCCTCCCATCACGGAGATCCGCGCGTTCGGCCACATCCAGAGCTGGCGTGGGGAGTAGGCGCGGCCGCACATCCCGTAGTTGCCGGCGCCGAACGAGCCGCCGACGACGACCGTGAACTTCGGCACCTCCGTGCACGCGACGGCCGTCACGAGCTTGGCGCCGTCGCGGGCGATGCCGCCGGCCTCGTACTCCTTGCCGACCATGAAGCCGGTGATGTTCTGCAGGAACACGAGCGGAACGCGCCGCGTGCTCGCGAGCTCGATGAAGTGCGCTCCCTTCTGCGCGCTCTCCGCGAACAGCACGCCGTTGTTGGCGAGGATCCCGACCGGGTAGCCCTCGATACGCGCCCAGCCGCAGACGAGCGTGTCGCCGTACAGCGCCTTGAACTCGTCGAAGCGCGATCCGTCGACGATGCGCGCGATCAGCTCCCGCGCGTCGAGCTGCGTCCGGTGGTCGTCCGGGATCAAGCCGTAGAGGTCCGCGGGGTCGACCGCCGGCGGCTCCGCCGGCGTCACCGTCCACGGCGGCTCCGGCTTGCGGCCGTGGGTGTCGGCCACGATCCGCCGTGCGATCGCGAGCGCGTGCTCGTCGCTCGTCGCGAAGTGGTCGGCGACGCCCGAGCGGCGAGTGTGGACGTCGGCGCCGCCGAGCTCCTCCGCCGTCACGTCCTGGCCCGTCGCGGCCTTCACGAGCGGCGGGCCGCCGATGAAGATCGTTCCGGTCCCCTGCACGATCACCGTCTCGTCGCTCATCGCCGGGACATACGCGCCGCCGGCGGTGCACGAGCCCATCACGACGGCGATCTGCGGGATCCCCTTCGCCGACATCCGAGCCTGGTTGAAGAAGATCCGACCGAAATGGTCGCGGTCCGGGAAGACCTCCGCCTGGAGCGGGAGGAACGCGCCGCCCGAGTCGACGAGGTAGAGGCACGGCAGCCGGTTCTGCTCGGCGATCTCCTGCGCTCGCAGGTGCTTCTTGACGGTGAGCGGGAAGTAGGTGCCGCCCTTCACGGTTGCGTCGTTCGCGACGATCACGCATTCACGCCCCTCGACGACGCCGATCCCGGTGACGATGCCGGCGCTCGGCGCCTGGTCGTCGTACAGGCCGTACGCGGCGAGCGCGTTGAGCTCGAGGAACGCGGTGCCGGGATCGATCAGGCGGTCGATGCGCTCGCGCGCGAGCAGCTTGCCGCGCTCGCGGTGACGGTCGCGCGCCCGCTCGCCGCCGCCGGCAGCGACCGTCTCGCTGCGCTCGCGGAGCTCGGCGACGAGCGCCTGGAGCCGGTCGTGACGACGCGTGAAGTCGTCGGTGCGCTCGACCCGGCTTTGCAGGAGGGCCACGCACGCACACTAAACCGTGCGGCTGAATACGGAGCAGAACGGCAGCACCGTCGGGCATCCTGGGAGCATGCAGCGAAACCGCCTGCTCCTGATCGCGGCCGCCGTCGGCGGCGCAGCGGTGCTCGCGGTTGTTCTCATCCTGGTGGCCTCCGGGGGCTCCTCCTCACACGAGGCGGCGCCGACGACGACCGCCGCGGCAGCGCAGGCCGACACGACGCCGGCCGCCGGCTCGGGTGACGTGTTCGCAGGCGTCCCGCAGAAGGGCGACACGCTCGGGAAGGCGAGCGCGCCGGCCACGCTGACCGTCTTCGAGGACCCGCAGTGCCCGTACTGCCGGCAGTGGTCGGTCGACACGTTGCCGACCGTGGTCCGCGACTTCGTGCGCACCGGGAAGGTGCGCCTCGTCTACCGCGGCATCGAGATCATCGGGCCCAACTCGGAGCCCGCTCTGCGCGCGATCTTCGCGGCGGGCGCCCAGAACAAGCTGTGGAACGTCGCGAGCGCGCTTTACGACGTCCAGGGCGAGGAGAACAGCGGTTGGATCACCGACGACGTGATCAAGAACGCCGCGCACGCCGCCGGCGCCGACGGGTCGGCGATTCTCGCGGCGTCGCCCTCGAAGAAGGTCACCGCGGCGCTCGTCGCAGCGGGTAAGGACGCCGTCGCGGCACAGGTCCAGGGCACGCCGACGTTCGTGCTGCAGCGGGCTCCGGCGGTACCGCAGCAGCTTCCGGTCACGAGCCTCGACCCGCAGACCTTCAGCACGACGCTGAGCGCAGCGTTGCAGTGACGCCGATTCGCGCGGCGGTTCTCGCCACGGCGGTTGCCGGGGCGGTGATCGCCACGTACCTGACCTACACGCACTACGCCCACGTCGCGCCGATCTGCACCTCGGGAGGCTGCGAGAAGGTGCAGCACTCGCGCTACGCCGAGCTCGCCGGCATCCCCGTCGCGGTGCTCGGTCTGATCGCCTACTGCGCGCTCGCGGCGACGGCGTTCCGGCGCGGCGTCACGGCGGCGACCGCCGGGGTCGTGATCGCGCTCGGCGGGGCGGGCTTCAGCGCCTACCTGCTCTGGGCGCAGCTCGGCCCGATCGGCGCAATCTGTCAGTGGTGCGTCGCGAACGACGTCGTCATCGCGATCGCCGCGCTGCTCAGCCTCGTCCGGCTGGCCACCGAGCCCTCCTGATCGCTCCGATCCCTCGAACGAGGGTTATCGCTCCTCCGGGCCTGCCGATGCACGAAACGAGGGCAGTACAACCGGAGCGGAACGACGAACCTGAGACGACCTGCGGCCATGCTTCTCGCCGTCGCGACGATCGCATCGGCGGGCGGCGCAGCGCGCGCGAGCACGATCCTCGGCGATCGCAACGTGCGCGGGGCCACGCTTGCCGTCGACTCGCACGGCCTGGCGGTCGTGAGCTACACGACCTCGGCCGGCGTCCAACGCCACGTGCTCGCGTGGGGCGCGATCAACGCCCTGCCGCACGCCTCGAGCCCGACCGACGTGCAAACCGCGTTCCAGTTCGACTACTCGGGCCGCTGGAAGACGCACCAGGACGCAAGCTTCTGGAAGACCGTGAAGAACGCCTGCCGCCCCTATACGGGGCCGGCGCTGCCGTTCTTCGTGACCGGCTGCGATGCCCCCGACGGAAGCTACTGGGCGTTGCAGAGCTGGCAGCGCAACCTCCCGATGCGCGGATTCGCGCCGTGGACCGACGCGCAGAAGGCGGTCGAGCTGCACCTCTCGCACTGGAACGGCGACCTGCCCGTCCTCGAGATCTATCAGCACTGGACGTACGCCAACGCCCAGCAGGGCTTCTTCGGCCGTCTCGTGTACGACGGGGAGCCGGTCTACGGCTCGCGCTCCTCCTCGGCGACGGTCAACGACCCGTGGGCCCGGAACATCTACATCGACGCCTACGACTCGGACTACGGGGCGGGGTGGAGGCACGACACCGCGATCTCGACCCACCCGGGAAACGGCGGCTTCTGTTACACGTTCGTGCCGCAGGCGCCGCCGGCGGGCTACCCGAGCACGAAGCCGAACGGCAACGGGCTCGGCGTGAGGTACCGCATCTCCGTCATGGGCCCCGGCGTGACGCCTATCGTGCAGTGGGAAGGGCCGAGTCTCGCCCATTTCGACCAGGCCCTGAACTCCCAGGCAACCCAGGAGTTCGACCAGATTCTCGGGGGGGACGCGCATTGCGCGCCGGAGCGTTGACGAGTTGCAACCGCGCAGGATTTCGCGCCCCGGGGCGCGAAGGGATCGAGGCGCGGCCACTGCCCTCCCCCCCGGCCGCGCACCAGGGGCCGTGCCCGGCGCCGCAAGCGGGTGCGGCCCCGTTCCTTTTCTCACGTTTTCGGCCTGTGCGCGCGGGGCGGCTTCGCCCGCCCTGCGCGACGGCCACACGGCTGGGGCGTCGGCCTTCGGGCTCGTACGCCCCCCGGGGCTCCGCCTAGCCGCAGAGGCGGGGCCCCGGAACTCTCCTAGACGTCGAGCAGCCGGCGCACCGCGCGGGCTGCGACGACCTCCTCCCGCGCGTGCAGGACGACGATCTTGACGGCCGACCCCGCGGCCGCGACCTCGGCGTCGGCCATCGCGTCCCGGTTCGCGTCGACGTCGAGCTCGACGCCGAGAAAGGCAAGCCGCGCGCAGACGCGCTCTCGCACTTCGGCGGAGTGCTCGCCGACGCCGGCCGTGAAGACGAGCGCGTCGATCCCGTCGAGCGCGACCGCCATCGCGCCGACCGCGGTCGCGATGCGGTAGGTGTAGACCTCGAGCGCGGGCGTTCCGGCGAGCACGCGCGGATCGGAGCTGCCGCCGAGGCCGAGCAGGCCGGACTCGTGCTCGAGCAGATGCTCGAGCTCGCCGAACGTCACGCGTCCGCTCCGGAGCAGCTGCAGGATCGCGCCCGGGTCGACGGACCCCGCGCGCGTCGCCATCGGCACGCCCTCGAGCGGCGTGAAGCCCATCGTCGTGTCGACGGAGCGCCCGTCGAGCACGGCCGTGACGGAGCAACCCCCGCCCAGGTGGCAGACGACGAGCCGCGGCACGCGCACCTGCGTCGCAGCCCACTCGACCGAGAGGCCGTGGAACCCGTACCGGCGGATCCCGAGCTCCTCGCGCAGGCGCCGCGGCAGCGCGTACGTCACGGCCTCGTCGGGCAGCGTCGCGTGGAAGGCCGTGTCGAAGACGGCGACGTGGGGGACACCCGGAACGACCTTCTTCGCAGCGGCGATCGCCTCGACCGCCGGCCCATTGTGGAGCGGCGCGAGCTCCGTGAGCGCCTCGAGCTCGCGTTCGACCGCGTCGTCGAGCACCACGGGATCACGCAGACGCGCCCCTCCGTGCACGATCCGGTGCGCGACCGCGTCGACCTGGCGGGCTGCGTCCTCGAGCGATCCGACCGTCGTCGAGCGCTCGTCGCGATCGACGCTCGTCAGCTTGAGGCTCGTCGAGCCGGCGTTCACGACGAGCACGGCACCGATCTGCTCGGACATGCTGCGGCCTTTCTACCCGTGAACGCGGTGCCAGGCACCGTGGTGCCTGGCACCGCGTCGGATCGTCAGTGGGCACCGACGAGCTGCTGCTCGTCGGCAACGAGCTCGTGGCCCACCGGCACTGCCGTGAGCACGACCTTCAGTGCATGGGTCGTGGCGGCTTGTCCGAAGACGTCGTACGCCTTCTCGGTCTCCGCGAGCGCGAAGTGGTGCGTCGCGAAGCGTGTCGGGTCGAGACGTCCGCCCTCGATCAGCTTCATCAGCTTCGACGTCGTCGAGGTGTCGACGAGGCCGGTGGTGATCAGGACGTCCCTGATCCACAGCTTCTCGAGATGCAGCGTCGCCGGATGGCCGTGGACGCCGATGTTGGCGACGCGGCCTCCCGGCCGGATCAGCTCGGCGCACAGCTCGAACGCCTCGGGCACGCCGACCGCCTCGATCGCGACGTCCGCCCCCAGGCCGCCGGTCAGCTCCATCACCTTCGCGACGGCGTCCTCGCGGCCGTTGTCGATCAGAACGTCGGCGCCGAACTCGCGCGCGACCTCGAGCCGCGCGTCCGCCGGGTCGATCGCCACGATCCGCCCCGGGGTGTGGAGGCCCGCGGTCATGATCGCGGCGAGCCCGATCGGGCCGACGCCGACGACCGCCACCGTGTCACCGGGCTCGACGCGGCCGTTCAGGATGCCGACCTCGTACGCCGTCGGGAGGATGTCGGCGAGGAAGAGCACCTGCTCGTCCGAGAGGGCCGGCGGAACCCGGTACACGGACGTGTCCGCGAACGGGACGCGTGCGTACTCGGCTTGCAGGCCGTCGATCAGGTGCCCGAAGATCCAGCCGCCGCCCCCCGTGCAGAGGCCGTAGTGGCCCTCCTTGCAGAAGCGGCAGCGCCCGCACGACGTGATGCAGGAGACGAGCACCCGGTCACCCGGCACGATCGTCGTGACGGCCGAGCCGACTTCGACGACGGTGCCGACCGCCTCGTGGCCGAGCACGGTCCCCGGTTTCACCTCCGGGACGTCGCCCTTCAGGATGTGCAGGTCGGTCCCGCAGATCGTCGAGGAGTCGATCCGGACGATCGCGTCCGTCGGCTCGAGGATGGCGGGGTCCGGGACGAGCTCCCACGCCCGCTCGCCGGGCCCGTGGTAGACGAGAGCTTTCATCGTGACCTCCTTGTCGTTCGACCGCAGTGTCGTGCGGTCGCGCGGCGGCGACATCGGCGGTGACCCTGAGCACGCGTGCGGCTTTCCCGCACGGCGGCTCAGGCGCTCAGAAGGGCCAGGTGAAGCCGCTGATCGCGGGGTCGTCCTCGCCGTGCTCGCGCGTGTAGGCGCGCGCGTGCAGGCGGGCGTCGGCCATGTCCTGCCGCAGGCCGCCGGCGACCTCGGCGAGGCCCGGGACGCGGTCGACCACGTCGATCACGAGGTGGAAGCGGTCGAGGTCGTTCAGCATGACCATGTCGAACGGCGTCGTCGTGGTCCCCTCTTCCTTGTAGCCGCGAACGTGCAGGTTCGCGTGGTTCGTTCGCCGGTACGTGAGCCGGTGGATCATCCACGGGTAGCCGTGATAGGCGAACACGATCGGCTTCGCAGCGGTGAAGAGCGCGTCGAACTCGAAGTCGGAGAGCCCGTGCGGGTGCTCGCTCTCCGGCTGCAACCGCATCAGGTCGACGACGTTGACGACCCGCACCTTCAGCTCCGGCAGGCGCTCGCGCAGGATCGCGGCCGCCGCGATCGTCTCGAGCGTCGGGATGTCGCCGCAGCATCCGAGCACGACGTCGGGCTCGCCGTCGCCGCCGGTCGAGGCCCACCGCCAGATGCCGAGCCCGCGCGAGCAGTGCGCAACCGCCTCGTCCATCGACAGGTAGTCGAGCGCCGGCTGCTTGCCGGCGACGATCACGTTGACGTAGTGCTCGCTCCGCAGGCAGTGGTCGGCCACGGAGAGCAGGCAGTTCGCGTCGGGCGGCAGGTAAACGCGGATGATCTCCGCTTTCTTGTTGACGACGTGGTCGATGAACCCGGGATCCTGGTGCGAGAACCCGTTGTGGTCCTGGCGCCAGACGTGCGAGCTCAGGAGGTAGTTGAGCGACGCGATCGGCCTTCGCCACGGGATCCCGCGCGTCACCTTCAGCCACTTCGCGTGCTGGTTGAACATCGCGTCGATGATGTGGATGAACGCCTCGTAGCAGTTGAAGAGCCCGTGCCGGCCCGTCAGCAGGTACCCCTCGAGCCAGCCCTGGCAGAGGTGCTCTGAGAGCACCTCCATGACGCGGCCGTCGGGTCGGAGCGGCTCGTCGGTGGGAAGCGTCTCCGCGTTCCAGGCTCTCGCCGTGACGTCGAGCACTGCTCCCAGACGGTTCGACTCGGTCTCGTCGGGGCCGAAGAGCCGGAAGTTCGTGGGATTGCGCTGGACGACGTCGCGCAGGAAGCCGCCGAGCACGCGCGTCGCCTCGCTCGAGGCGGTCGCAGGCTGCTCGACCTCGACGCCGTACGTTCGGAAGTCGGGGAGCTCGAGCGGGCGGAGCAGCACGCCGCCGTTCGCGTGCGGGCTCGCGCTCATGCGGCGCTCGCCGCGCGGCGGCAGCGCGGCCAGCTCGGGAACGAGCGCGCCGCGGTCGTCGAACAGCTCCTCCGGCCGGTAGCTTCGGAGCCAGTCCTCGAGGATCCGGAGATGCTCCGGGTTGGTGCGCACGTCCGCCACCGGGACCTGGTGCGAGCGCCAGGTGCCCTCGACCGGCAGACCGTCCACCTCTCCGGGGCCTGTCCACCCCTTGGGCGTCCGCAGCACGAGCATCGGCCAGCGCGGCCGCCCGGCCGAGCCTCCGCTTCGGGCCGTCCGCTGCGCGCTCGCGATCTCGTCGAGCGCCTCGTCCAGCGCGTCGGCGAGCTGCCCGTGCACGAGCTTGGGCACGTCGCCCGAAACGAGCAGCGGCCGCCATCCGTAGCCGGTGAGCAGTGCCACAAGCTCGTCCTCGGGGATGCGGGCGAGCACCGTCGGGTTCGCGATCTTGTAACCGTTCAGGTGCAGGACGGGGAGGACGGCGCCGTCGCTCGCCGGGCTCAGGAACTTCGTGCCGTGCCAGCTCGTCGCGAGCGGCCCGGTCTCCGCCTCTCCGTCGCCGACGACGCACACGACGACGAGGTCGGGATTGTCGAAGGCCGCGCCGAACGCGTGCGCGAGCGCGTAGCCGAGCTCGCCGCCCTCGTGGATCGAGCCCGGGGTCTCGGGCGCGGCGTGGCTCGGGATCCCGCCGGGGAACGAGAACTGCCGGAACAGCGCCCTCAAGCCCTCCTCGTCCTGCGACACGTGCGGGTAGAGCTCGCTGTACGTCCCTTCGAGGTAGGCGTTCGCGACCACGCCGGGGCCGCCGTGCCCCGGCCCCGCGACGTAGATCGCGTCGAGGTCGCGCTCGTTGATCGCGCGGTTCACGTGCGCGTAGACGAGGTTCAGGCCCGGCGTCGTGCCGAAGTGGCCGAGCAGGCGCGGCTTGACGTGCTCGGGCCGGAGCGGCTCGCGCAGCAGCGGGTTGTCGAACAGGTAGATCTGCCCGACGGACAGGTAGTTGGCTGCGCGCCAGTAGGCGTCGAGCAGCTCGAGCGCGTCGACGCTCAATGCCTGCGGCGCTCGAAGATCACCAGCACGCTCAGCTGCTCGTATCCGCTGAACCGGTGCTCCACGCCCGCGGGCACGAAGACCGCGTGCCCGCTGCGCAGCTCGACCGCCTTCCCGGCGACGTCGAGCATCCCGGTGCCCTCGAGGACGATGTAGATCTCGTCGTCGGCGTGCGGCTGCTGTCGGTCGGGCTCGGGCGCAACGAGCACGTAGACGCCGATCTCGATCCCCGGCGACTCGTGGACGATCTCGTAGCCGCCGGTCCCCTCGCGCAGCCGCTCCTGCACGGCCTGGATGTCGAAGGCATGGGCAGCGGCGAGCGCGGTGGCGATCCGCTCGCCGGGTGCGCTCATGTCGGGCTCCCGCCGTTCGTCCGCCACGTCAGGCGCGAGTCTACTGAGACGACTCCGGCGACACGCGCCGCCAGATCCTGCGCAAGCTCCGCGTCCATCCGCCGGTCGACCTGTCCGACGAGCGTCACTGCGCCGTCGTCGACGGCAACCGAGACGTCGCTCGAGTCGATCCACAATGCCGTGCCGAGGACGTCCTTCTCGATCTCGGACTTGATCTCCGAGTCGGAGCGCGCGAACGCGCGAACGAGGTCGGCGCGCGTGACGATGCCGACGAGCTTGCCGTTCAGCACGACCGGCAGGCGGTTCACGCGCTCTTCGAGCATCAGTGCGGCCGCGGCGCGCAGCGCGCGGTGCGGGCCGATCGTGAGCGGCGGGATCGTCATCGCGTCCCCGACGTCCCGTGCCTCGAGCTTCAGCTCGCCGTCCATCCCGTAGCCGTCGAGCATCCGCCCCAGCAGCCCGCGGCGCTCGATCGGACCGCGCTCCTTGAACAGCAGGTCGGCTTCCGAGAGCACGCCGAGGACGACGCCGTCGGCGACGACCGGCAACCCCGAGATGCCGTGCTCGACGAGCAATCGCGCGGCGTCCTTGAGAGACGCGCCGGGCTCGACCGTGATCACGTTCTTCGTCATGACGTCGCGAACCTTCATCTGGAGCTCCTTTCCCGTCACCAGCCCTTGAGCGAGTACGACGCCTCGCGAGCCGTAACGCGCACGCGCGCGTCGACGGCGACGCAGGAATCGGAGCGCGCGAGCACCGGGTTGAGATCGAGCTCCGCGACCTCCGGCAGGTCGTCCGCGAGGCGGGACAGCCGGAGCACGAGGTCGACCAGCGCGCCCGCGTCCGCCGCGGGCGCTCCGCGAAAGCCGGCGACGAGGCGGCCCGCCTTGCCGCTCGTCACGAGCTCCTCCGCGTCGCGGTCGGTGAGCGGCGCGATCCGGAAGCTCGCGTCGCCGATCAGCTCCGCGAACACGCCTCCGGGGCCAAAGGCGACGAGCGGCCCGAACACCGGGTCCTGCGTCGCGCCGGCGAGCAGCTCCGCGCCGTCCTTGACGAACGGCTGGACGAGTGCCGGTGCTCCGATCCGTTCGAACGCGGCCCGCACCTCGGCTTCGTCTTTCAGATCGAGGGCGACGCCGCCGCTCTCCGTCTTGTGCGCGCCGGGCGCCGCGGTCTTCAGCACCACCGGAAGGCGAAGCTCGCGCGCCGCCGCGACGGCCTCGTCGGCGCTCGCGACGACCCGCTCCTGCACGACCGGGATGCCGTACGCCTGGAGCAGCCGTCGGGCGGCCGCGGCGTCGAGCCACGCGTCGGGCGCGTCGGCGAGCGCCGCGTCGACGATCGCGCGAGCGGCTGCCGGGACGATCCCGTCGAGCGCCGTGGTGGTTCCGCTCGGGTGTCGCAGCCAGTCGGCGCGCTGGGCGGCGAGGCCGAGTGCGCGGGCTGCGGACTCCGGAAAGGGGAACGCTGCGACCGGCGAGCCGTGCTCCCGGAGCGCCGCCGGCGTGCCCTCGCCGCTGATCACGACGGCGAGCACCGGCTTGTCGGTTGCAGCGTTCGCGACGGCCGTGCGGATCGCCGCCGCGACCTCGTCGGGGCCGGCGACGACGGGTGGGACGAAGAGCACGATCAGCGCGTCGACGGCCGGGTCGGCGAGCAGCACGGGAAGCGCCGCTTCGTACGTCGCGGCGGTCGCCGAGCCGAGCAGGTCGACCGGGTTCGCGACGCTGGCCTCCGTGGGTAGCACAGCGAAGAGGGCCGCTCGGGCGTCGGCGCCGAGCGCGGGCAGCTGGAGCCCGGCCGCCTCGCACGCGTCGGCGCAGAGGATCCCGAGCCCGCCGGCGTTCGTCACGACGGCGACGTGCCGGCCGCGCGGGAGCGGCTGGGACGAGAGCAGCGCGGCGGCGTCGACGAGCTCCTCGAGCGTGCGTGCGCGCAGCACGCCCGCCTGGTCGAAGAGCGCGTCGGTCGCGACCTCGGAGCCGGCGAGCGCCGCGGTGTGCGAGCTCGCAGCCCGTGCGCCCGACCCGGTCGCGCCCGCCTTGAGCGCGAGGATCGGCTTGCTCCGGGCGACGCGGCGGGCGATCCGCCCGAACTTCCTCGGATTGCCGAAGGACTCGAGGTAGAGCAGGACGACGTCGGTCTCCGGATCGGTCTCCCACCATTCCAGGAGGTCGTTGGACGAGACGTCTGCCTTGTTGCCGACCGAGACGAAGGCCGAGAACCCGAGCCGGCGCTCCGAGGCCTGCTCGAGCAGCGCGAGGCCGAGCGCGCCGCTCTGCGACGAGAAGCCGATGCGGCCGGGCGGCAGCGCGCGCGGCGCGAAGGTCGCGTTGAGGCCGCGTCCGGTCGCAGCGATCCCCAGGCAGTTCGGGCCGACGAGCCTCGCGCCGTGCGCGCGCACCAGTGCGAGCAGGCGCTCCTGCGCCGCGGCGCCGTCGTCGCCGGTCTCGGCGAAGCCAGACGAGATGACGCAGAGGGCGCGCGTGCCGTGGCGAAGCGCGCTCTCGGCCGCGGCGTGGACGCGCGAGCCCGGGACGCAGACGACGGCGAGGTCGACTGGATCCGGGATCTCCTCGATCGAGCGGTAGGCGCGCACTCCGGCGACGGGCTCGCCGGAGCGGTTGACCGGGAACGCCGCGCCCTGGAAGTCGCCGTCGACGATGTTGCGGAAGAGCTCGCCGCCGATCGAGCCGCGTCTGCGCGACGCGCCGATCACGGCCACGGTCGCCGGCTCGAAGAACGGGCGCAGGGAGGCGACGACGCCGGCATGGTCGCGCTCGTCGACCCGGCCGCGCAGGTGCGCGGTCTCCGCGATCGGGAACACGAGCTCGACGCAGCCGCCGTCGAGCTCGCGTGCGAGCTCGAAGCCGGCGTCGGCGAACACGCCGAGCGCGGGGCGGTTCTCCGCCATCACCTCGGCGACGAAGCGCACGACCCCGGCGGCGCTCGCCCGCGCGGCGAGCTGCTCGACCAGGCGTGTGCCGATCCCGCGCCCCTGCTCCTCGTCGGCGACCGCGAAGCCGAGCTCCGCCGCCTCCGGGTCGCGCAGCCGTGCGTAGCTCGCCAGCGCGACGATGCGATCGTCGAGCGTCCCGACGAGCGCGCCTGTGTCGACCCAGTCGGGGTCGAGCACCGGCTCGACGAGATCCCGCTCGACGCGGCGCGCGCCGTGGAAGCGCAGGTAGCGGCTGCGGTCGGAGAGGCCCGCGTAGAAGGCGAGCAACGCGTCGGCGTCGTCCGCGCCGGGCGGGCGCAGCCGGAGCGTCCCCCCGTCGCGGAGGATGACGTCGATCGCACCGCCGAGCTTGGCGTCGCGAACCGCCATCAACGCGCCGTTTTCGCCGCGTCGCGCGCGTGCCGGCGGCCGTACGCGGCGCCCGCGGGCACTGCGAGCACGGGGCACGGGGCGGTGTGGAGGAGGCGTTGGGTCACGCTGCCGACGATCAGGCCGACGGCGGGCCCGTAGCCCCGCGTGCCGACCACGATCACATCGCCGTCGACCTCGCGCGCGATGTCGGCGATCAGCTCGGCGGTGTGGCCGCTGAAGCGGCTGCCGAACTTCGGCGTCACGGTCAGCCCTTCGGCGCGCGCGTCCTCGACCTGCTGCAGGATCTTCTGCTGGACGTCGTGCTCGTCGGCTCGCAGCGGCTCGCCGGCGCCGCGTCCGCCGACGAGACGCTCGGTCGAGTGGACGATCACCAGCTCGTGCCCCTCGCCCGAGGCCAGCCGCTTCGCATAGGGCAGCGCCTCGTCCGCGAACTCCGAGCCGTCGGTTGCCCAGATCACCTTGTCGAACATCATGCACCTCCTTGTCTCGGCGCCAGCGTGCCCACTCTGCGGCCGACCCTCATCGGCGCGGACTCGGACCGGTGTTGCGGCTTTCCCACACCCTCGGCGGCCAGCGCGGCGCTACAGTCAGCGCGTGCAAACCGTCGGCGGCGGGAACGCGCGCTTGCGGTCGCTCCTCCAGACCGGCATGGCGCTGTCCGCCGAGCTGTCGCTCGACGGGTTGCTGCAGCGGGTGGTCGAATCGGCCGCCGAGCTCACGGGTGCCCGCTACGCGGCGCTCGGCGTGCTCGATCCGAGCGGCTCCCGGCTCGAGCGGTTCCTCACGCACGGCGTCGACGCCGGGACGCATGCCGCGATTGGTGAGCTGCCCCGCGGGCGAGGGATCCTCGGCGTGCTGATCACCGAGGCCGCGACGCTCCGGCTGCACGACCTCACGCGCGACCCACGCTCGGTCGGCTTCCCGGCGCACCACCCGCCGATGCACTCGTTCCTCGGCGTCCCGGTGCTGCTGCGCGGCGTCGCCTTCGGCAACCTCTACCTCACCGAGAAGGAGGGCGGCAGCGACTTCACGGAGGAGGACGAAGAGCTCGTTTCGGTGCTCTCCGGACAGGCGGCGGTCGCGATCGAGAACGCGCGTCTCTACGAGGCGGCGACGCGCTGGTCGCGGCAGCTCGAGTCGCTCAACGAGATCGGCAACGCGCTCGCGACCGAGACCGATCTCGAGCGTCTGCTCGACCTGATCGTGCAGCGCCTTCGTGCGCTGCTCGGCTGCCGCCTCGTCACGATGGCGCTGCCGAGCGGGACGGACGAGCTGCGCTTCGTCGCAGCGGCGGGCGAGGGAAGCGAGGGCTTGATCGGCGAAAAGCTCACGCGCCGGGGCTCGAAGAGCGGGCGGGTGCTCGAGCGCCGTCGCAGCGAGCGCGTCGACTTCGTGCTCGACGACCCGGAGGCGAACCAGGAGGTGCTCCGTCGCCTCGGCGCGCGCACCGGGCTCTGGGTGCCGCTCTCGATGCGAGATCGGACGATCGGCGTGCTCGCCGCACACGACAAGCTCGACACGAGCGACGGGCGGTTCAACGACGACGACGTGCGCCTCGCCGAGTCGTTCGCGACGCGTGCGACGCTCGCGGTCGACCTGTCGGAGCGCGTCGCGCGCGACTCGCTCGGTCGGGTCGTCGCGGCGCAGGAGCTGGAGCGCCGCCGGCTCGCCCGCGAGCTGCACGACGAGACCGGCCAGGCGCTGACTTCTATCCTCCTCGGGCTGAGATCGCTCGAGGACACACTGGAGAAGGCCGAGTCGCGCGCCGCCGCGGCCGGCCTGCGCGAGCTCGTCGTCACGACGCTGCAGGACGTGCGACGCCTCGCGGTCGAGCTGCGGCCTTCGGCGCTCGACGACTTCGGCCTCGTTCCGGCGCTCGAGCGGTTGACGGCGACGTTCGCGGAGCAGACGGGCATCGCCATCGACTTCGCGCCGATGCTCGGCGACGAGCGCCTTTCACCCGACGTGGAGACGGCGCTGTACCGGATCGTGCAGGAGTCGCTGACGAACGTCGTCAAGCACGCGCGCGCGCAGCGGGTGAGCCTGGTGGTGCAGCGTCGCCCGCGCGCCGTCTCGGTCGTGATCGAGGACGACGGCGCGGGGTTCGACCCGTCGGCGCTCGACGACCACGGCCTCGGTCTCGTCGGCATGCGCGAGCGGCTCGCGCTCGTCGGCGGGCGGCTCGCGATCGAATCGAGCCGAGGGCAGGGCACCACGATCGCGGTGGAGGTGCCAGTCACTTGAGCATCCGGGTGCTGATCGTCGACGACCACGCGGTCGTACGCTCGGGGCTCGGCCTCGTGGTGGGGGCCGAACAGGATCTCGAGGTGGTCGGCGAGGCCGGCAGCGCGCGCGACGCGATCTTCGAGGCCCGCGCGCTCCGGCCCGACGTGATCCTGCTCGACGTCGTCATGCCGGACCAGAGCGGGCTCGACATCCTGCCGACGCTCCTGCACGAGCAGCCGCAGGCGCGCGTGCTCGTGCTCTCGATGCAGGACGACCCGCAATACGTGCGGCGCGCGTTCGCGGAGGGCGCGAGCGGCTACGTCCTGAAGGAGGCTGCGGACACCGAGGTCGTGGCGGCGATCCGCGAGGTCGCGGGGGGCGGTCGGTACGTGCATCCCGAGCTCGGCGCGCGGCTGATCGCCGCCGAGGCGGACGAGGAGCGCCGCGCCGCGGAGGACCCGCTCTCCGAGCGCGAGCGCGAGGTGCTGCGTCTCCTGGCGCTCGGCCACACGAATCAGGAGATCGCGAAGCAGCTGTACATCTCGATCCGAACCGCCGAGACGCACCGCGCGCACATCATGCAGAAGCTCCGCCTCTCGACCCGCGCGGAGCTCGTGCGCTACGCGATCGCGCACGGCCTCCTCACCGAGTAACGGCCGGGGCCGCCTTGCGGCGGCCCCGATCGTCCAGCGGTGGAGTCGGCCCTACGCCACGGGCACCACCGGAGCCTTGGATGTGCTGCCGGAGGTCTGCGCGTGAGCGCCGAACGCCCAGTCCGGATTTCGGAGAGCGCCTCCGATCGAGAGCACTGCGAACCCGACTCCGGTGAGCAGCAGCGCGAACCCGACGACGATTCCGAACACGGAGAGCTGCTCGGCCATGTAGCTCGAGTTGAGCGCCGTGGTCAGGGCGGTCTCGGTCACCCAGATGCTGCGTGCCGCGTTGTCGACCGGCTGGCCCTTCGAGGTCAGCGCCTTCGTGGGGTCGTTGGTTCCCTTGCCGTCGGCGGTCGCGAAGCGCGGCATCTCGGCATAGGTCTGGCCGCCGGTTGCCATCAGCGTGTGGATCCGCATGTACGTCGCGAACTCGCGCGCCAGCTTGCCGTTGGTGATCGGCTTGCCGGCGATGTCAGCGGTCGGGAGCTTGATCGACGCAGGCAGGCCGGCCTTCTTCGCCTCGGCGGCGATCGTGGTCTTGGTCATGTCGGGCGTCCCGACGATGGCCTCCTGCTTCAGGCTCGACTGCACCGTGTCCCGTCCGTTGAATCCCATCACGATCGCCGTGACGCCGAACGCGACGAGGACGACTGCGGCGACGAGTCCTCCGATCTCGAATGCCTTGCGCATGGCCCGACTCCTTTCGTTCCGTGGTGCCTTTGTCGCCAGTGTGGGACGCCGCCGTTCGACCGCCATCAGCGCTACCGCTGAACGACGGTGCGGAACGTTGGCGTTTCCGTTGCGGGTTCTCCGCAGGCGCCTCGCACGACGAGCACCGGCCGGCGTGTCTCGTGGAGCACGCCGAGCGAGACGCTTCCGAGGAGCGCGCTCACGAGGGCGCCGTGCCCGCGGGAGCCGATCACGATCAGGTCGGCGTCGTGAGAGTCGGCGCAGGCGACGATCTCGTCGACCGGATCGCCGACGAGCAGCTCGGTCGAGACCTCGATCCCGTGCTGCTCCGCCAGCTCGGCCGCCTGCTCGAGCGGCGCGCGATCGGACTCGCCGAGCTCGTGTGGGAACGCGCTCGTCATTCCGACCCCGCTCCACGGGATGACGTCGAACGGCGGTGCGACGTGCACGATCGTGACGGCGGCCCGCTGCTCGGCGCCGAGCTCGAGACCGATCTCGACGGCGTCGTTCGCAGCGGGTGATCCGTCGGTGGCGATGAGGATCCTGTTCATGACCCACCTCCTCGTTGTCCGGTACCCGGATCGTCGGTCGCGTCGCAGGAACCCGCATCGGGCCGCACGCCGATGCGCTTGCGGCTTTGCCGCAGCGACCGTTCGAGAACCTCCGGATGCAGCTCGCGGAGGCGACGGCCACGATTCGCCTCGTGAACGCGACCTACGCAGTCGTATGGCGCGAAGGTGACGATCCGGTGGGATCGGGGCGGCTCGAGGTTCGGCCGCGCGACGTCGTGCTCGACGGAGCCGTCGGCGGCCGCCCGGTGCTGCGCACGATCCCGCTTGCGGGCCTGCAGTCGATCCGCATCGGCCGGACGCGAGCGGATCGCCTTTCCGACCGCCCGAGCCTCGTGCTCGAGCCGCGTGTCGGCCCGGTGATCCGTGTCGCGAGCGTCGCGCATTCCGGCATCGTGTCCGAGCTCGCGAAGCGCCTGGTCGGCATGCGGATCGGCTGCGACGGCCCCCGGCGGGCGCTCGTCGTGCTTCCGCTGAAGCCCGGAACGCGGGAGCGCGCGAGCGAGCTCGTGAGCTCGGGGCCGCCGTTCGATCCGGTTGAGTCAGGGCTCGCCCGGCACAGCGTGTTCCTGGTCGACGACGCCGCGGTCTTCCTGTTCGAGGCGGGCGGCGGTTCGCTCGAGCGGCTGCTCGTCGAGCCGGGCCTCTGGCAGGCGGCCGACGCCTGGCGCGAGATCGTCGCCGGGCCGCCGCAGCTCGCCGAGGACGCGTACTCGTGGCAGGCGCCGCCGCCGGCGCTCCACGGCCTCGGGTTCTGACCATCTAGGCCCGCTGGGCGCCGCCCGCGGTCACGAGCAGGTCGCCCGTGAGCGTGGGGAGGAGCTCGGTGATCGACTTCTTGCCGATCCACGCCTGGACGTTCCACGGAGCACCGAGGCGGATCCAGAGCGGGCGAAGCAGCCCGAAGCGCGCGGTCTGACCCTGGGCGAGCGTCTGCTCCGCGATCACGGTGCCGGTGCTCGAGCGGAGGCGCGCGAGCAGCCAGCAGCTGCCGTGGACGGCGGTGAGCGCGAGCACGGCGTGCGTCTTCGGGCGTGTGACGTGCGGGGTCGCGGCCTTGCTCGGAGCCGGCGCGGCCGGGGTGCCGTCCAGCGGCGTCGCGTTCGCGGGCGGAGTCGCGGGCTGCACGGCGTTCCGCGACGAGCTGCCGAGCTGCCAGACGGCGATCAGCGCGACGATCAGCATCGAGGCGATCAGGAGGCCGCGCCTGCGGACGAGGTCGCCGATCAGCAACGGGAGGCGGTGCCGCGCCGGCGCCTCCGGCTCGGGGGGCGGCGGTGGATGGCCGCGCAGGTACTCGGCGACGAAGATATCTCCGTCGAGCCCGAGGTACTCTGCGTACTCGCGCAGGAAGCTTCGGAGGTACGGGCCCTCGGGCACGAGCTCGAAGCGCTCGGCCTCCAGCGCCTCGAGGTACCGGGCCCGGATCATCGTCGTCGCCTCGGCTTCCGGCAATGCGATGCCCCGGCGCTCACGCGCCTCCCGAAGGCTCCTGCCGATCTCGAGCACGTTCTTCGGGCCCCCCGAATGTCGGTTCGCGACATTCTGGCACGCGCGGCGAGGCGCGGCGCTAGCCCGAGTGGTACGCGCGATCGCCGAAGTAGCGGAAGCGGTGGTCGGGGCTCCCGGTATCGAACTCGGCCTCGAGCACGCCGTTGTGCGAGAGCAGGTTCACGAGCGGGAGCTCGACGTCGAGGCCCTCGACGCTGAGCTGGGCCCACGCGCGGTCGCCTGCCACGCTGATCACGAGATCGAGCGCTCCCGAGTCGTCTGTTCCGCTCGCGATCGCGGGCAGCGAGCCCTCGAAGCGCGCGTCGACACCGGACGGCGTCTCGCCGGCGCACGTGAGGAACCCGTTCCACGCGCCGTGCGCCCGCGCGCCTCGGTAGTGGTAGACGAGCGCCCCGGCCACGTGCTGCCGCCGTGGGCTCGCGCTCTCGTCCGCGCACCAGTCGATCAGCTTCTGGAACTCCGCCACCGCCATGACCCTGCAGGAAAGAGCGGCGCGGCCGGTCTGAAATACACGAGATCGATGCGTCAGTGCCCCCTCAGCGGTGGATCCAGCAGGACTCTGGGCCGGCCGTTCTCAGCGGCTTGCGCCTGCTGGCCTTGACATCGGCCGGGTCGGCGGCAGAGTCGACTGACCTCGATGCCCGACATCTATGCGACCATCACGGAAGCGGACGCGGCGATCCTCGAACAGCTCGCCGCCCTCCTCGAGCTCCGCGCCTCCGATCCGCAGCAGCGGGAGATGCGTGAGACCTACTTCGGCGATCTCGAACTCCAGCCGGACACGCTCGCCGTGGAGATCGGCTGCGGCACGGGCGCGGTGACGCGAGCGCTCGCCGCGCATTCGCAGGTCGCCGAGGCTGTCGGCGTCGACCCGTCTCCAGTCTTCCTCGAGAAGGCGCGCGAGCTCGCCCAGGACGCGGCCGACGTGACGTTCCTCGAGGGAGATGCCCGCGAGTTGCCGCTGGAGGATGCGTCCGCCGGCCTCGTCGTGTTCCACACGACGCTGTGCCACCTGCCGGCGCCCGAGCGCGCGCTCACGGAGGCCCGCCGCGTCCTTCGTGACGATGGACAGCTCGCCGTGTTCGACGGCGACTACGCGACGGCGACGCTGGCAACCGGTGATCACGACCCGCTGCAAGCCTGCGCTGACGCTGCGATGGCGTTCCTCGTGCACGACCGCTTTCTCGTGCGGAAGCTCCCGGCGCTGCTCGAGTCAACAGGCTTCCAGCTCGTGAAGTTGCGCGGGCACAGCTATGTCGAGTCTCCTGCGTCCCTCGGTTACATGCTCGCGATCGCAGAGCGCGGAGCGGCCGCTCTGCTCGGCGCTGGACGCATAGGAGCAGCCGCCGCGGAGGCCCTCGAGGAAGAGGCGCATCGCCGGTCTGACGAGCGCGAGTTCTTCGGGCACATCGCGTATGTGAGCGTTGTCGCACAGAAGCGCAAGTGAGGTTCCTCGCGAGCGCCGAAACGCCGGCCAGAAACGCGAGAGCCGCCGAAGCGGCTCCCAACTCTCTCGTGCGTCCCGCGAAGCGAGACTTCGTGAAACGCACCGACAGGGGCGACAGGACTTGAACCTGCAACCCCCGGTTTTGGAGACCGGTGCTCTACCAATTGAGCTACGCCCCTCGGTTCGCGCGCCAAGTGTAGCCCCGACCTCCGGACTACCATCGTCGCGTGCCGCTGGCGGTGCTGTTCTCGCTGATCACGGTCGCCTTCGCAGGGATTGCGGTCGCGAGCGCGGCCGCGGGCCGGTGGGTGATCGCCTTCGCCGCCGCCGCCCTCGCCGCCTGGATGGCCACGCTCGCCTGGGGCGCCTTAAGGAGAACGCGCTCCTAGGTCGTATTCTCCCCTCGTGGCAGCGGGCACCGACACCCAGTCGCTGTGGCTCGAGTTCCGGCGCACGCAGGACAAGGCCCTGCGTGACCGGTTGATCCTCACCTACGCGCCGCTGGTCAAGTACGTCGCCGGCCGCCTCGGTTCCGGCCTGCCGGCCCACGTCGACGAGGGCGACCTCGTCTCCTATGGGCTGCTCGGGCTGATCGGCGCGATCGAGCGGTACGACCCGGAGCGCGACATCAAGTTCGAGACCTACGCGATGGCGCGGATCAAGGGCGCGATCATCGACGAGCTGCGCGCGCTCGACTGGGTGCCGCGCTCGGTGCGCTCACGGGCGCGCGAGATCGAGCGGGCGATCGCCGAGCTCGAGTCGCGCCTGGGGCGCGCGCCGACCGACGAGGAGATCGCGCAGAAGCTCGGGATCTCGGTCGACGAGCTCGAGGAGTCGCTCACCGACATCTCGCGGTCGTCGATCGCCGCGCTGGACGAGCTCTGGTCGGCGACCGGGGAGGGCGACCAGATCTCGCTGCTCGACACGCTCGAGGACACGAGCGGCCCGCGGCCGGCCGAGGCGCTCGACGAGACCGAGCTCCGCGAGGCGCTCGCGGATGCGATCGCACGCTTGCCGGAGCGGGAGAAGCTCGTCGTCACGCTCTACTACTACGAGGAGCTGACGCTCCGCGAGATCGGGGAAGTGCTCGGGGTCACCGAGTCCCGGGTCTCCCAGCTGCATACGAAGGCAGTGCTCCGGCTGAAGGCGCGCCTCGCCGGCGCCGCCGCCCGGGCGTAAGACAACTCCTACCCGTTTCACAGGGTCCACTAAGGATCCGTCGCCAAGGTTGAGGCGTGGAATCCTCCTCTCGGATCGCAGAGGCCCGCCGCCGCGTCCGGCTCGCGCGGTACATCCTCGGAGCCGGCTCGGTGGCGGGCCTCGCGGTCTTCGGCGTCGCCGCGCGCGACGCGCACCCCGCCACGCACCACACGGTGCAGGCGGCTGAGAGCGACGACGCCACGACCTTCTCCTTCGGCGGGAGCTCGCTCGGCGACTCGGGCGCCGCCGCGCCCCAAGTCCGGAGCTCGGGCTCATGACCCGCTTCCGCGCGATGGGCTGCGCGGTCGAGGTGTCGGACGACGCGGCTGTCGACGACGCTCGCCGCCTGTTCGACGAGCGCGACCGCCGCTTCAGCCGTTTCCGGCCGGACTCGGAGCTCTCCCGGCTGAACCGCGTCCCCGCCGGGGCCTCGCTCGTGAGCGAGGAGTTCTCGCGCATGCTCGGGCATGCGCTCGGGGCGGCCAGGTCGACGGGGGGCCTGGTCACCCCGACCATCGGTGCCGCGATCACGGGCGCCGGCTACGACGCGGACTTCGACCTGCTGCCCACGGACGGTGCGCCGGTCGCGGCGGTCGAGGCGCCGCCGGTCGGGGCGATCTCGCTCCGCGGGCGGCTGCTAGTGCGCGCCGTCCCGATCGAGCTCGATCTCAACTGTGTCGTCAAAGGAGCGACCGTCGACGACGCACTCGCGCTGCTCGGCGGCGGCTTCGTGGCAGCCGGCGGCGACGTGGCGACCTCCGCGCCGCTCGTCGTCGGTCTGCCCGGCGGCGGCGCCGTCACCCTCCAGCGGGGCGGCCTCGCCACGAGCAGCGTCGCGATCCGTCGCTGGCGGCGCGGGGGAGCGCTCCAGCACCACCTGATCGACCCGTCGACCGGCCGTCCGGCCGAGGTGCCGTGGCGTGATGTGACGGTCTCGGCCGCGAGCTGCCTCGCCGCCGACGTCGCGGCGAAGGCGGCGCTCCTGCTCGGACATGCCGGCCCGTCGTGGCTCGACCGCCGCGGCCTCGCCGGTCGCTTCGTCGACTACGACGGCGGTGTGCATCTCAACGAGACGTGGCGGCAGGCGGTGCCGCTCGGTGCGGCCGCATGAACGGCGTCGTCTGGTACACGGCGCGCTCAGCGGGCATCGTCGCCTACCTGCTGCTCTCGTCGTCGGTCGTCTTCGGGCTGCTCCTGTCGACGCGCGCGAGGCTCGCCTGGCCGCGCTTCGCGGTTCAGGAAGTGCACCGCTTCCTCGCGCAGCTGACCGGCATCTTCATCGTGCTCCACGGCGCGTCGCTGCTCCTCGACCGTGTCGTGCCGTTCTCGCTCACGCAGGAGCTCGTGCCGTTCACGTCGTCGTACCGGCCGTTCGCCGTCTCGCTCGGGATCGTCTCGGCAGAGCTGCTGGCAGCGGTGGGGCTGACGAACCTGTTCCGCGACCGGATTCCGTACCGCCGGTGGCGCCGCGTGCACACCCTGACGCTCGTCGTCTGGGTCGGCGCCACCGGCCACCTGCTGCTCGCCGGCACCGACCGGTCGGAGCCGTGGCTGATCGGGCTCGCGGCCTCGGCGGTGGCGGCGGTCGGCCTGGCGCTCGCGCCGCGCCTCGCGCGCGCGGCGGTCCCGGCGAACACTGCATAGGATTCGGCGACCGTTCACGCCGTCAGGAGGACTCGATGCCCATCGAAGCCGGGAAGATTCGCAACGTCGCCGTCGTCGGACACCGCGGGACGGGCAAGACCTCGCTCGTCGAGGCGCTCCTCTTCCAGTCGGAGGCGACGAACCGGTTGGGCTCGGTCGAGGCCGGCACCACCGTCTCGGACTGGGAAGAGGACGAGCAGCGACGACAGATGTCGCTGTCGGCGACCCTGAGCCACTGCGAGTGGCAGGGCCGCAAGATCAACCTGATCGACAGCCCGGGCGACTCGGGCTTCCAGGCGGACACGGTCGCATCGCTGCGCGTCGTCGAAGGCGCGATCGTCGTCGTCTCCGGCGTGATGGGCGTCGAAGTGAACACGTCGCGCGTGTGGAACCGCGCGGAGGAGCTCGGCCTGTCGCGCGTGATCTTCGTGAACATGCTCGACCGCGAGCGCGCCGACTTCTACCGGGTGCTGAGCGGGCTCACCGAGCAGCTGTCCGATCGCTGCGTCGCGATCCAGCTGCCGATCGGCGCGGAGCACGAGCTGCGCGGCGTCGTCGACCTGCTGCACAACTGCGCCTACCTCGATCCGTCCGGCGCGCGCGAGGGCGATGCGGTGCCGATCCCCGACGAGATGGCGGACACGGTCGCCGAGTACCGCACGAAGCTGCTCGACGCGGTGGTCGAGAAGGACGAGGCGCTGATGGAGCGGTACCTCGGCGGCGAGGAGATCGCCGAGGCGGACATCGCGGCAGCGCTGAAGAACGCCGTGACGCGCGACGAGATCTACCCGGTGGCGTGCGGCGTCGCGACGAAGAACCTCGGCTCGCACGCGCTGCTCGACCTGCTGGTCGAAGGCGTCCCGAGCCCCGCGAAGAAGGGCTCGCCGATCGAGACCGACGCGACGATCGCCGCCTTCATCTTCAAGACGGTGGCCGATCCGTTCGCCGGGCGCATCTCGATCTTCCGCGTGTACGCAGGCGAGGTGAAGAGCGACACGACGCTGGTCAACCACCGCGACCACTCGAAGGAGCGCCTTGGCAGCCTGATGACGCTGCAGGGGAAGGAGCACGAGAAGGCCGACGGCTTCGGCGCCGGCGACATCGGCGCGGTCGCGAAGCTCAAGGACGTGCAGACGGGCGACGTGCTCGTCGACGCCGAGCACGACCTCGAGCCGCCGGCGATCGGCTTCCCCGAGCCCGTGATGAGCTTCGCGGTGACGGCGAAGACGAAGGGCGACGAGGACAAGGTCGC
>DATIOD010000052.1:0-3333 GCA_035473635.1 Gaiellaceae bacterium
CTACGTCGTCTCGTGGGGCTGGGGCTTCTTCAACGAGCAGGCACGCGACCCGGACAAGCTCGGCGCCGGCTGTGTGTGGCTGTGGGCACGCGACTCGTCGCTGTGCCGCATCGACGCCGTCCCTCAGCGCTTCGACCGCGACCTCGCCGCCGGGCAGATCGACCTCGGGCCAGGAGTGCGTTGCCTGCTCGGCGCCGCCGCGATCACGACGAACGAGATCGCCGCACTCGCGCGCGTCACGCGCGACGCCGACGCCGCGTTGACGATCCTCTTCGCCAGGCTCGTGCAGCAGCAGGCGACCTCGATCGGTCCGGGCGATGCGCGCGCCGCAGAGCGGGTGATCGTGCAACGTCGCTTCGGCGGCAGCCGCGAGCAGTACGTCGGCGCCTTGCGGCGCGCACGCGGCAGCACCGCCCTTGGGCTCGGCGGGATCGCCGACGAGCTGAGACGGGAGGCGTTGCTCCTCAAGCTGCGCGCGACGACGCCCAGCGCCGCGGAGGTGGCCGAGTTCGCGGTGACGTACGCCTCGGTGCCGATTCGCGACATTCCCGGCACAGGCGCTCTGACGGGCGTGGATCCGGCGACGCCGCTCGGCCTGCTCTCGTACGAGCTCGCCCGTCCGGCGATCGTGCGCGCCCTCCAGCATGTCGCCCGAGCCGAGCGCTATGCGTCCTGGGCCGAGCGGCAGCAGGAGCGTGCCCTGAATCAGATTCGCTGCGTCCGGGATCGCCTGCCGACCGTCGGGACGGTGCCGCTTACGAGCTGGATGCCGTTCCTGGCGCCTCTCGCGGCAACCGGCTAGGCGACTCGATCGCGACGACAATTCCCTTGCCGGCGTCTTTCGCGCGGTAGAGCGCATCGTCTGCCCGCTCGAAGAACGAGATCGCGTCGTCGTCGGGGCGCAGCTCGGTGACGCCCGCAGAGAGGCGCACGATGCCCGCCTGTGCGACCGGATGGTGCGAGATCGCCTGCTCCAACCGCTTGTAGAGCTGATCCGCGTCCTTCAACGATGACTCGGGCAGGATCACCGCGAACTCGTCGCCGCCGACGCGGCAGGCGACGTCCGCCGAGCGGACGACGTCGCGGATGCGGTCGGCTGCCTCCGCGAGGACGCCGTCGCCGGCGAGGTGGCCGATGCGGTCGTTGATCGCCTTGAAGTCGTCGAGGTCGAAGACGACGAGCGCCAGGCTGCGGCTGTAGCGCTGGGCGCGGGCGACCTCGCGGGCGAGCATCTCGTGGAAGTAGCGACGGTTGTGCAAGCCGGTGAGCGCGTCGAGGTCGGCGAACTGGCGTGCCTCGCGAAAGCGTCGGGCGTTGTCGATCGCCGGGCCGGCGCGAAGAGCGAGCTCCTCGAGCTCGGCGGCGCCGGCGGGACCGAACGCGTCCCGTCCTGAACGGGAATACGCCGAGAGGTAGCCGAGCTGCTCCCCGTGGCTGGAGAGCGGGACGCCGAGACCGGAGCGGATCGAGCCGGAATTCGCCGAGTCACCGGGGCCGTAGTCGTACTCGACCGAGATCGACCGGGGCTGCGACCCGTCGGGCGGGCCGACGATCGCGCTCGCCGCTTCGCCGGCGTCGAGGCCGGAGGCGGCGGTGAGGGACTCGCCCCCTGTGCCGACCGCGACGACGACCGCGTCGACGCCGCCGATCGTGTTCGCGACGTCGAGCGTGCGCTCCACGACCTCGTCGAGGTCGATGGTGCTGCCGAGATCGCCGAGCGCGCGGCTGCGCCGGCTCTCCTCCTGCGCGCGCTCGAGCGCGTCCGAGAGGTCTCGCACCATCGCCTGCATCCGCTCGTCGATCTGCGCCGCGACCGCGTTCAGCCTCGTCTCGGCCGAGTTGGCCGACCTGCGTCCGAGCACGAAGACGACGACGCCGAGGAGCATCGCTGCGAAGATCGCGCACGCGATCAGCGTTGTTGTCATGAAAGGTCAGGCATGGTTCCGCCGCAGAGTGCGCACTGTAGGCGAGGGTTCGCTCGGTGGCTATAGGCCAAATGGCCCTATTGGCCGGAAACGGCTCTGTTTGCCGACTCGGGCGATCTTCGGTACCATCCGCTGTCCGGTTGGCAGGGTGATTGCGTGCCCGGCCGACCGTTGCTGTGTGAGCGCAACTGGGAACACAGCGACGCCGTTCGACCGATCCAGGAGAGTTCCGCGTGCCGACAACAAACCAGCTCGTCCGCAAGGGCCGCCAGACACCGCAGTCGAAGACCAAGACTCCGGCGCTGCGCGGGGCCCCGCAGAAGCGTGGCGTCTGCACGCGCGTGTATACGACGACCCCGAAGAAGCCGAACTCGGCACTGCGCAAGGTCGCGCGCGTGCGGCTCACGAACGGGATGGAGGTCACGACCTACATTCCCGGCGAGGGTCACAACCTCCAGGAGCACTCGGTCGTGCTGATCCGCGGCGGCCGCGTCAAGGACCTTCCGGGCATCCGCTACAAGGTGATCCGTGCCGCGCTCGACACGGCAGGCGTCCCCGACCGCAAGCAGGCCCGCTCGAAGTACGGAGCGAAGCGCTCGTAATGCCCCGCCGCGCAGACATCACCCCGCGCGAGCTCGAGGCCGATCCCGTCCACGGGTCGAAGCTCGTGACCCAGTTCATCAACGCCGTCATGCTGGACGGCAAGCGGTCGACCGCGGAGCGGCTCGTCTACGACGCGCTCGCGATCGTCGCCGAGAAGACCGGCAAGGCACCCGTCGAGGCGCTCGAGGGCGCCATCAAGACGGTGACACCCGTACTCGAGGTTCGCTCCCGCCGCGTCGGCGGCGCGAACTACCAGGTGCCCGTCGAGGTGCCGCAGCGCCGCGCCCGCACGCTCGCGATCCGCTGGCTCGTCCAGTTCTCGCGCGAGCGCCGCGAGAAGGGGATGCAGCAGAAGATCGCCGGCGAGCTGATGGACGCGATCAACTCGCAGGGCGGGGCGTTCAAGAAGAAGGACGACATCTACCGGATGGCGCAGGCCAACAAGGCCTTCGCGCACTACCGCTGGTAAGGGAGCTATGAGCACGACCGCCACACGAATCGGGCTGGACCGCGTCCGCAACATCGGGATCATGGCGCACATCGACGCCGGCAAGACCACGACGACCGAGCGGATCCTCTACTACACGGGCCGCACCCACAAGATGGGCGAGGTCCACGAGGGCGCCGCGACGATGGACTGGATGGCGCAGGAGCAGGAGCGCGGGATCACGATCACCTCGGCGGCGACGACCGCGGAGTGGCGCGACCATCGCATCAACATTATCGATACG
Organism: Gaiellaceae bacterium; assembly: GCA_035473635.1. Classification (GTDB taxonomy): domain Bacteria; phylum Actinomycetota; class Thermoleophilia; order Gaiellales; family Gaiellaceae; genus PALSA-600. Next base: position 3,260 of record DATIOD010000052.1, read on the forward strand.
CCCGGGCACGTGGACTTTACGGTCGAGGTGGAACGGAGCCTGCGCGTGCTCGACGGCGCGGTCGCCGTCTTCGA
>DATIOD010000053.1:0-3735 GCA_035473635.1 Gaiellaceae bacterium
GGCGGACGAGGGTGCTCGTCGCGCGCTGCCTCGCGCACGGGGCTGGCGTCACGTTTCTACCGCTGCTCGGGGCGCTTCGCCGGGCGGAGCCCGAGAGGGCGCTCGCCGGCGAGCAGGACGCTGCACTCGTGCTTCACCGACTGGCCGCGCTTGCAGATGGCGCGCAGACGGCACCGCTCGGAGAGTCGTACTGGGCCGTGCGGCGCCTGCTGGAGGCTTTGGGGCGACACCAGCCAGTGCTGCTCGTGCTCGACGACATCCACTGGGCCGAGCCGGCGCTGGTCGACCTGATCGACTATCTCGCTGACCGCGTTGACGCGCCGCTGCTCGTCATCTGCCTGGCCCGGCCGGAGCTCGACCGGCCGCTCGGCGAGCCGATCGGGCTAGGCCCGCTGGGCGAAGAAGAGGCTCGTGCGATCGTCGCTGGCACTGCAGTGGTCGCCGAAGAGACATGCGAAAGGATCGTCGAGCTCGCCGAGGGCAACGCCCTCTACGCCGAGCAGCTGGCCTCGTTCGCGGCCGACGGCGGCGACGGGCTGCCGCCGACGCTCGAGGCCGTCCTCGCAGGCCGGCTCGGCCGCCTCGACGCCGCCGAACGGTCGGTCCTGCAGCGCGCGGCCGTCGTCGGCCGTGAGTTCTCACTCGGCGCGGTCGCCGCTCTCGCCGACAACGAAGTCGCGCCCGAGTTGCTCTCGCTCTCACGCGCCGGCTTCGTCCACCCCGCCGCGGCCGCCGACCCGGGCGACGACGGCTACACCTTCCACCACGTCCTCCTCCGCGATGCCGCTTACGCGACCCTGACGAAGGCCGACCGCGCCGACCTGCACGAACGCGCGGCCGCCTGGATCGACCGCGAGGGCACCGGCGACGACGCGATCGCCGGCTACCACCTCGAGAATGCCGTTCGCTACCGGCGCGAACTCGGCGAGAACGCGGACGAGCTCGCCGTGCTTGCGGGTGAGCGACTCGGCGAGGCCGGGATGCGTGCCTGGCGCTCGGGTGACGCCGGCGCCACCGTGGCCCTGCTCGGGCGAGCAGTGTCGCTGTTGCCTGCGAGCAATCGTCGTGGTGAGCTGCAGCTGGAGCGCGGGCTCGCGCTACGGCTTCGAGATCGGGCAGGTGAAGCGGACGAGGCATGGGCGGCCGCGCAGCAGGACGCGGAGACGGTCCGATCGAGCCGGCTTCGAGCCAGGGTTGCGTGTGAACGAGCACAGAGCGCCCTCCTGGCCGGGGATCTGCCGCTGGATGGCGCCGCGAGGGCTCTCGCCGAGGCTCTCCCGAAGCTCCGCGCCGCCGGTGACGTTCGCGGGCTTGCGAGAGCCGAGCTGATCCTCTCCAACGTGCATTGGTTTGCGTGCCGCTACGGCGACTTCGCCGCGGCGGCGGCACGTGCGGAGCAGTACTACGTCGCGTCGGGATTCTCGCCTGCGCTGCCGCTTGCGATTCAGGCAGAAGCCCTGTATTACGGCGCGGTACCCGTCGGCGAGGCGCTCGGCATCTGCGCGGAGATTCAGGAACGGAGCCGGGATCGCTCGCCATGTGCAACTGCGACCGCCGTCCTGGGTGCGTTGCGAGCAGTCGAAGGGGGGATCGAAGACGGTCAACTCCTCCTTACGCACGCCCGCTCGCTCTACGAGGAGATCGGCAACGAGCTTGGGGTTCTGACGACCTGGTCGCCACTGTTCGTCGAGGTCGAAGCGCTCGCTGGCAACCGCGACGTCGCGAAAGCACACTTCCGAGAGACCATCGACCGGCTTCGGTCGACCCACGGCGTCGCGCATGCCACCACCCAGGCCGCACTGCTTGCCGACCTCCTGCTCGACGGAGGTGAGATCGACGAAGCGGACACGTACGCGCGGCTTGCAGAGAACGAGGCGTTGTCGTCCGACGTGCTCGTGCAGTTTCTCTGGCGCACCGCGCGCGCCCGCGTGCTCGGGCGGGCCGGCAACACGGCCGAGGCAGAGGAGATTGCTCGAGACGCGGTGAGGATCGCGTCGCTCACCGACGGCGTCCGCGACCGTGCCCGCGCTCACTTCGCGCTGGCTGAGGTGTTGCACCTCGGGGGCAAATCAGGAGATGCGCGCGTCGAGGTGAACATGGGTCGCCGGCTTCTTCGTCAGAAGGGCGCAACCGCCTTGCTCGAACGCCATCGGACACCGCTAGCCACGCAAAGTTGAAAGGAAAAGGAGCTCCGAAGAGCTCCTCTTCCGTCTCGGCTGCGATTACCCGCCGCCGCCGGTGCCACCGCCTCCAGGCATCTTCCGCATGGCGCACCTCCTTTCGTGCGCCCACGGTCGAGCGGGGCCCAAACGGCCCAGTCACGGCTCCCTAACGGGCCGCTAACTGCGGAAGGAGGAGATGCGGCGGCTAGCTAGCGCGAGGCCCACCGGCGACGATGTTGTCGTCGGCGGTGAACTTGGAGAAGTTCTCGCGGAACATGTCGGCCAGCTCGCGTGCCTTGGCGTCGTACGCCTCGGGGTCGGCCCACGTCAGCCGCGGCTGAAGCAGGCTCGAGTCGACGCCCGGCACGGAGACCGGGACCTCGAAGCCGAAGAGTGGATCGGTGCGGTACTCGACGCCGGCGAGCTCGCCCGCGATCGCTGCACGCAGCAGCGCACGCGTCGCCTTGATCGGCATCCGCGAGCCCTCGCCGAACGGGCCGCCCGTCCAGCCGGTGTTCACGAGCCAGACCTTGGCGCCGTGCTCGTCGAGCCGTTTTGCCAGCAGCCGTGCGTAGACGACCGGATGCTGCGGCAGGAACGGCGCACCGAAGCCCGCCGAGAACGTCGGCTGCGGCTCCGTGACGCCGATCTCGGTGCCGGCGAGCTTGGCGGTGAAGCCGGAGAGGAACCAGTACATCGCCTGGTCGCGGGTGAGGCGCGCCAGCGGAGGCAGGATCCCGAACGCGTCGGCGGTGAGGAAGATCACCGACTGCGGATGGCCGGCGCGCTTGGCTGGCAGCGCGTTCGCGATCTGCTCGAGCTTGTACGCGGCCCGCGTGTTCTCGGTCTTGGAGCCGTCGTCGAGGTCGACGTTGCCGCGCTCGTCGAGGACGACGTTCTCCAGGATCGTCCCGTAGGCGCGCGTGGTCTTGTAGATCTCGGGCTCGGCGTCGGCGGAGAGATTGATCACCTTCGCGTAGCAGCCGCCCTCGAAGTTGAAGACCCCGTTGTCGCCCCAGCCATGCTCGTCGTCGCCGATCAGCTTGCGCTCGGGGTCGGCGGAGAGCGTGGTCTTGCCCGTGCCGGAGAGCCCGAAGAAGATTGCGACGTCGCCGTCGTCACCGACGTTCGCCGAGCAGTGCATCGGGAAGACGCCCTCGAGCGGCAGGCGGTCGTTCATCAGCGTGAAGATCGACTTCTTGATCTCGCCCGCGTAGAAGGTGCCGCCGATCAACACCTCCTGGCGTGACGGATGCAGGACGACGAACGTGCCGCTGCGGGTGCCGTCGACCTCGGGATCGGACTCGAGCCCGGGCGCGTGCAGGACGAGCGCCTGCGGCTCGAAGTCGCGCAGCTCGTCCTCGGTCGGGTCGATGAACATCGTCCGCGCGAAGAGCGCGTGGTACGGGTAGCCCGTGACGACGCGAACGGCGATCCGATGTGCCGGGTCGGCGCCCGCGAACGCGTCGACGACGTAGAGGTCGTCGCCGGCGCCGATGTGCGCGGTCACCTTCTCGCGCAGCCCCTCGAAGTGCTCCTCCGAGATCCCGGCGTTGACGTCGCCCCACCAGAT
>DATIOD010000054.1:0-3784 GCA_035473635.1 Gaiellaceae bacterium
AAGGGCCGTCGCAACCAGGTGCTGCAGGCGCTTCTGAACGAAGGGGACATCACCCAGAAGCAGTACGACTGGGCGGTCAAGCGCGGGCTCGGGCTCAAGGCCGGCAAGCTCTACAAGGAGATCCGGGAGCCCGACTTCTTCGGCTATGTCCGTGACCAGCTGATCGACGAGTACGGCGCGGCCACCGTCCGCTCGGGCGGGCTCAAGGTCTACACGACGATCGACCCCCGCTTCCAGCGCGCTGCTCAGAAGGCGATCACGGAGACGCTCTACGAGCACGACGACCCAGCCGCCGGTGTGATCTCGATCAACCCGAAGAACGGCGCCATCCGCGCGATGACGGCCGTGATCCCGGGGAACAAGAAGAACCAGTTCAACCTCCTCTCGCAGGCCCGCCGGCAGTCCGGCTCGACGTTCAAGACGTTCGTGCTCGCAGCGGCGGTCGAGCAGGGAATCAACCCCGAGACGACGACGTATCTCTCCGCGCCGTTCTTCTACCGCCCCGATCCGAACGGGAACTGCGACGACGGCAGCTGGTGGTGCCCGGAGACCTACGACCACAGCTACACCGGCTGGACGACGATCGAACGGGCCACGCTCCGTTCGGACAACACCGTCTACGCGCAGCTGACGCTCGACGTCACTCCCGAGAAGGTGGCCGAGATGGCGACGAAGCTCGGCGTCCGCTCGCCGCTGTCGGTCGACGGCGCCTTCGTCCCCTCGATCGGCCTCGGCGCGATGGACGTCTCGCCACTCGACATGGCATCGGCGTACGCGACGCTCGCCGCCGGCGGGATCTACTCGGAGCCGATGGCGATCCGGAAGGTGATTCTCCCCACCGGCGAGGACAAGAACGCGGGCTGGGGGAAGCCGAAGCGCAAGCGTGTGATCTCGGACGGTGTCGCCTACACGGTCACGAAGATCCTCGAGGAGAACGTCCAGTACGGCACCGGAGTCGGGGCGAACTACGGCGCGCCGGCCGCCGGCAAGACGGGCACCACCGAGGAGCACTCCGACGCCTGGTTCTGCGGCTACACGCCGCGGCTGGGCACCACCGTCTGGGTCGGCTACCCGCGCGGCAAGGTGCCGATGACGAGCGTGCACGGCATCGCCGTTGCCGGCGGCACGTTCCCGGCCCAGATCTGGCGGCTCTTCATGAGCTCCGCGATCGGCCAGCTGGAGCCCGTCGACTTCGCCGAGCCGCGCGTCTATCCCGAGTGGAAGGACTTCGAGCGCGGCCAGTACGCCAGGTCGTTCGGCTACTACCAGGACAATGACTACACGCCGCCCGCGACGACCACAGAGACGACCACGACGACCACAGAGCCGACTACGACGACTGAACAGACCGACTCTGTGCCCGATGCGCCGCCGGCCTCGCAGCCCGCGCCGCCGGCGACCACCGAGCCCGAGCTGCCCTGACCCGCGCGAGCCTGCTCGCCGCAGGTGCGGTCGGTGTGCTCGTCGCCGGGTGCGTCGCCTGTGCGTGGGTCGAGGCTGCGCCGCTCGTGCCGGCCCACGGCGGCCGGGCCGGTGGTGGCTCGCTCGGAGCGGTCTTCCTCGGGCTGCTCGTCCTCGCCTTCGCGGCGTACCTGACGGGCCTCGTGCTGCTCCGGCAGGGGACGCCGGCGCTCCGAGCTGTCGTCGTTGCCGCGTTCGTGATCCAGCTGATCCCGCTCGCCGGCCCGCTGCTCGTCTCGACGGATGCCTGGACGTACTGGGAATACGGCCGGATCGCAGCGGTGCACGACGGCGATCCCTACGTGGACACGCCGAGCGAGTTCCCGAACGATCCCGCGTTCGACAAGGCCGGCGCCGACTGGCGCGACACGACCTCGGTCTACGGGCCTGCCTTCACGCTCCTCTCCGAGGGCGTCGCGCTCGTGTCCGGATCCTCGGCCGCGGCTGCGGCGTGGATCTTCAAGGTGCTCGCGGCGATCGGGGTCCTCGGCTGCACACTGCTCGCGGCCCGGCTTGCCCGCGCGAAGGTCTACGCGGCGGCGCTCGTCGGCTGGAACCCCCTCTTCGCGATCCACTTCGCGGGGGGCGGCCACAACGACTCGATCCTGATCGCGCTCACGCTCGCCGCGATCGCCCTCGCTGCCACCGGCCGAAAGCTGCTCGCCGGTGCAGCCTGGGCGCTCGCGGTCCTGATCAAGTGGGTCCCCCTCGTCTTCTTCGCGCTGCGCGCCGTCGCCGCGCGCGCGTCACGTCGGCCCGTCGGCCACGCCGGCTTCGCGGTCGTGGCGGCCGCGATCATCGGTCTCGCGACGTCGCGCTACGGAATCGACTGGGTGCGGTCGGTCGGCCCGCTCGCCCGGAACGCGGCGGAGCAGTCGAGCTACGCGCTCCCGCATCGGCTCGAGCAGCTCGGCGTGCCGCATGCGCTCACGGTCGTGCTCACGGTTGCCGCACTCGCGGCCGGTCTCGTCTGGCTCGGGCGCGAGGCAGCACGCGGCCGGGTCAGGCTCGGCCTCGCGGGCTGCCTGCTGCTCGCGACCACGCCCTGGCTGACCCCGTGGTACGCGATCTGGGCGGTACCGCTTGCCGCTGCCGAGGACGACCGCCGCGCGCAGCTGATCTCGCTGTGCTTCTGCGCCTACCTGCTGCCGCAGGCGATTCCGCGCTAGCGACGCCGGAAGACGAGCACGCCGTCCTCTGCGAAGACGAGCCGCCAGTTCGGGTTGCGCCGGAGTGCCGCGAGCGCAGGGCGCGCCCGCTCCGGCCGGAGGCTGTCGAGGTAGGTGAGCCGTCGCGTGTCGACGACCACCCATTCGGCCTCTCGGAGCACCGGGAAGCTGAAGATCCGCCGGCGCGCCGACAGATGGGCGCCGAGCGCATTGGTCGCGCTCACAGGGGCGTCGTCGGGGACGACGGCGACCGCGCGGCGGGCCGCTGACTCGTGCGGCCCCGCGTCGATGTCGATGCGGCCGACCGGCCCGAGCGCGATCGCGCCGCAAAGCGCTGTCACGGCGACCACGTAGCCGGTTCGCTCGCCGACCCGGACGACGCCGTACACCGTCGCCGCCAGCAGAGCCGGGATCGCCGTCGCCGCATAGTGCGTCTTCACGGAGGTCTGCGTGATCGTGCTCGAGAGCAGGTTCAGTCCGAGTTCGGGCAGCGCCGGTAGGAGCGCGAGCGGCGCGGCGAGTGGGAGCAGGCCGAGCGGCAGCAGCAGCGCGGCCAGGTAGCGGAGGTCGCGCCCGTCCAGCGTCGGCGAGTCGTAGCGGCTCTCGAACGCGGAGACCCCGGCCGGCGCGAAGTGAGGCACGATCACGAGCGCAGCGATCAGCGCGACCGAGCCGGCCACGATTGCGATCACGGATCCCGTTCTCGGTTCCCGGTATCGGATCGCGTACCAGACTCCCATCGCTGCGACCGTCAGCCCGACGTGCTCCTTGGTCGCCAGAGCCGCCGCCGCGAACAGGGCGAACGGCAGCAGTCGGCGCTGGTCGAGGAACCACCAGGCGAACAGCAGCAGCGGGCAGGCGAGCGAGACGGGATGGAAGTCGCTCACGGTCAGCCACTGGACGGGCGGGAAGAGGAGGTACGCGACCGCGAGCGCCGCCGCCACGCGCTCGGAGTCGAGATGCGCCCGCGCGAGCCAGAAGACAGGGATCGCCCCTGCGGCAACGGCCACGGCCTGGACGACGAGCAGCAGTTCAGGGCTCGGCCAGAGCGACCACAGCGGCGCGAGCAGCACGAGGATCGGGTCGAAGTGCGAGCCCAGCCGCGAGATCTGCTCGCCGTGGACGTCGGTGACCGAGAGCACGTCGCGGTTCGC